>NZ_JAVRCC020000008.1:0-222280 GCF_034530975.2 Nostoc sp. DedQUE07
GCCCGAATTCAACAAACGATCGCCCGAATTCAACAAACGATCGCCCGAATTCAATAAACGACCGCCCGAATTCAATATATTTATTGCATAAATTCTCAAAACCTCCCCCCAAACCTGATTTACTAAGGTTTTAGCTTTAGTTTTACCCCACTGGGGGAGAGGTCAAAATAGCACTCGTCGAACTCACGTTAATTATTCATCACCGCATCTAAAAGCACATTGGCATCAAAGCGGACTACATCAGTGCAAGGTAGCCCCGTTTCTGCTATTGTTTGAGCGATGCTTTCCTGAGCCGCAGATTCATCTAAATGGGCTGTGTTCAATGCTATACCCGCTACAGAAACACTTCCAAAAGCACCACCAGCATTAGCAACAGCTTCATAAAGCCGAATCACCTCTGGTAAAGGTGGAATGATGACATGGGGATGATTGCGGACATGAACTTGTCCCGCCCGATGTACTAATATTAGTTGGGTTGGTTGCGAACCACGGATTAGGGGTAGAGTTGCTGTTGAACCAGGGTGTAGCAGCGAACCTTGTCCTTCAATATGCAAGATGTCGTAGTTTTTGCCATAGCGCATGACTATTTGTTCCACAGCACCCGCGGCAAAGTCTACCCGCACGGCATCTAAAGCCACACCGTCTCCTTCTAACATAATTCCAGTTTGCCCTGTGGCAAGGAATTTAGAACGCCAGCCCCGCAGTTTTGACGCCCAATGTAACTCTAGGCTAGTTGACATTTTACCAATTGCCATGTCGGTTCCCACTGTCAACACCCGCCGACACGGAAGAGTACGTGCCATTCCACTAGCAACACTAATATTAGATGGCTCTTTGCGGACATCCCAAATTAGTTGCCCTGGTTTGAGCAGTGCATTTAATTCTGGGATACTTGCCATTGGTGTATGTAAACCATTCACTAAAGACATTCCCGCTTCTAGAGCTTCTTTGATTTCTAGCCAGTAATCATCTGGTACAGCACCACCTCCTGGAGCAATACCAATTACTAAAACTTCTGGCTTGTACTCTAGGGCTGCGGCTACCGATGCCACAATCGGCAGATCGCGCTTGATACCTGTTAATTCTGGTAGGGATTTACCAGCACACTCGCGATCGATTACGGCTACAATTGGGGCTTCACTGTAACGTAAAATTGCTAGCCCTGTTTTGCCGTGAGTCCCAATAGTCCCTTCATGTAGCAAGATAGCTACTCGTTGATTAAGTGGTAGACGCACTGTGTTGTACTCCCAAACCTGGTAAATCGTTTGGCAAAACTTTTCCTTGTTTTAGCAATGCACCCGTAAAAGGGTCATCAATTAAGTTCAGGTGACTGTCTAAATCTAAATAATCAGCTAGTGGCGCTAGCTGTAATGCTGCTGTATTAGCTAGCGAACTGTCAGAATAGCAACCGAACATTACTTGCAACCGATATGCTCGTGCTGTATGTACCATTCGCATTGCCTCTGTTAGCCCCCCTGATTTCATTAGTTTGATATTAATGCCATCCACGTAATTTGCCAAATCGGGAATATCAGCGCTGGTGAAACAACTTTCATCGACAAAGATAGGCAAGGGAGAGTGTTGTTTGAGTTTTGCTAAACTTGGTTCTTCTCCCCGTGGCAATGGCTGTTCTACATACTTTATACCTAAATCAGCCAGCCAATTGCACATGGCGATCGCATCTTCTAAACTCCAACCCCCGTTGGCATCAACAAAAAATTCTAGTTCTGGCGCTTCTTCTCGCACTGCTAAGAGCATTTTTTGATCTGCATCTATGCCATCTGGGCTACCTAGCTTCACCTTAAAAAGACGGACATCTGTAAATTGTAACCAGTCTCGCGCTCTCGCCCTCGCGCCTTCAGGTGAATTAATCCCAATTGTGACTGAAGTCGGGACTATTTGATTGCGATCGAGTCCCCAAAGTTGCCACAAAGGTAAACCTACGCGCTTACCTAACCAGTCGTGCATTGCTATATCCAAGGCAGCTCTTGCAGCAGAAGGAATTTGATTTTGTATTAAAACTTGCTCAATTTCCTGACGTTGTAAAGGACTGAATGCTTGTAACAGAGGCACAACTTGCTCTAGAGTATCTTTGATTGCATCAGTTGATTGCCGATGATTACCCACACCAAATGGCGATGCTTCCCCCCAGCCTTCGATGCGATCGTGTGAAATTCTCACCCATACATTTGTTGTCTGTGCCGTTGTACCTCGACTAATAGTCAGCGGAAATCTCTTGTTTACTGTAAATAATTTTACATTTATTTGCATACTTATTTTACATATTATGTTATTGCAAAAGCCAGTGTAAGTTCAAAATTTAGATTATCGGATACATCTGTTATACTTTTTTACATTCATTGATTAATGACTAAAGTTTTTATACATTATTTTTATTTATGAACAACTTAAAGAAATGGAAGATTTTAAAATCAAAAATGGTTTTAGATAATTTTTGGTGTCAGGTAAGGCAAGATGAAATAGAATTACCGAATGGTAAAATTATAGATGATTATTTTGTCAGTATTAAGCCTGACGTTGCGATGGTTTTACCTATCACTAGTAATAGAGAAATTATTTTTGTCCGGCAATATAGACACGCCGTAGGTGAATTTTTCTTGGAACTGCCAGCAGGGAATTTCGATCCGACAAAAGAGAGTGCAGAAATAGCAGCAATTAGAGAACTGAGAGAAGAGACTGGTTATATTCCCCAAAAATTTAAAAAAATTGGAACTTTATACGATAAGCCGAGTAAAGATACCAATAAAATACATTTATTTTTAGCAGAAAATGCGAGCAAAGTCGGAGAGCAACAACTAGATATTACAGAAGATATTGAAGTCGTATTAATTCCTGTAAAATCAATTTTAGAGAAAATTATTCAGGGAGAAATTTCTGTTGCTGGAACTGTAGCTGCTCTCTTTTTAGGTTTAAAATTAATTAATTATTAATAATCATTATACCTCTTTTCTGTTGAAACAAATACTTGATACGAATTGCATTGTGAAACTTTTACAGCAACTTTTTGTGGACGTTAGAGTATAGAATAATATTAATAAAGTTTCCATATAATGTCCTTGTAAGAATAATGTACAGAATTTTTCTGTATATAACTGTTACTATGCTAAAGATAGAGGGCAAGTAGCTAAATTCAAACTGGTGGTTTGTAACGTGGATGTTCTAATTGAGTCAACAAGAAGCTTTGAAAAGGATCTTGGCAAGCTGAGTGAAGAGGGAAAAGCCGCAACGATTAAAAAAATTAATGATTGTGCTAATCTCTTCCCAACTAAAAATGCTGACGTTTATCGTAAGTTGCGTCGTCTTCCTCTACCGTCAGATATTAATGGCTATGAATCTTCACTCTACACGCTAAGGGTTTCGCAGAAACTAAGGGTGATTTTGACAGTTGACGAAGATCCAATTTTTGGGCAAGTTATTTTTACTCTTTTTCGAGTGGTCAAACACGATGATCTTGATAAGGCATATAAAAGTGTGGCAGAGTCTTTGTATCAAGAATTACTCCACCACAATCAAGAAACTGCCCGGATTTCGTAAGTTGGTTTATGGCACAAACCCTTACTCTGTGTGATGAATACGGCATTATTTATCAAGCTATGAAGATTTTGCCAGATGACGAGCTAAAGATTGCTTTTCTTGAAGCTTTGGCAGAACTTGAAGATAATGAGTGTCACAGAACAAGAAAATTTCCAAAAGCGAGGCTGCACAAAGTAAAAGGTGTGAAGCAGGCAGTTTATCGTGCTGATATCGATAAAGTCTCAGGTTGGCGTATCCATGTTCAATATATTAATGGGCAAATTCATCTCAAGGATATTATTGAGGGGCAAAGACACGATGATGTAATTGAGGTGATTAAATCTAAAAAGGCACGCTATGATTAATTTTCAGTCTGAAATGGTGTCTTACTCAAAAAAAATATTTGCACCGAAATGCTCCAATATGGTCGGTTGAGTTGCAGAATTTGTCTGCAACTGGTGAGCTTTGTCGTTAGTTTTCGGTAGCGAGTTTGAGTATGCACGTCAGCTAATTTTTAGTTTTCTACCTTGCCCATTGCTGCAAGATGTAAGCATAAAAAGCCTCTTTATCTACCTTATCCATTGCATAAATTTTCCGACCACCAGGAACTACTTTAGTACGCCCTTGACTAAGACCAGTGGTGATAATTTCTGTTTCCCATTCGCGCAATTGATAAAATTCTGGATGTCCTAGATAAGCTGTTGCCAACACATCCCAAAAATAATAATCTTGAGGAATAACCAGTGCATAACATTGTCCGGCTAAATCAGAGATGGGATAGTGGCGTTGTCGTCCCATTTTGTATACTAACTCCGATGTGACTGGGACATTGTTAGTCAAATCTAAAGGACACATAATAATTTCAATTTGGGTTTGCCATACCCGCGCTGCTGAAACAGCATCCCAATAAACATTCCATTCGGCGGAACCATCTTGTCCTGCTTCCAGACTTTTTTCCACATTACCGCCAACATTCAACGCACCCCCCATCCAAACAATTTTGTGAATCTTGGCTTCAATATCTGGTGCTTTGTCCAAAGCCACTGCAACCGTCGTTAACGGGCCAGTTACCATCAACGTTACGGGGTCTGATGCGTCACGTAACACCTGTATCATGAAATCTTGACCTGTTTCGGCAACTAATGGCGTAGTGATAGTTTCGCTTTGATTGAGAATGGGGAGATGGTCAACGATAAACGAATCACGGCGATAGAGAGTAGGAAATGGATTGATTCCGCGCACAGTGCTTTCTGCCACCGGGATATGAGAAAATCCCATCAAATCTATAATTTTACGTGTGGCGCTAACAGCCGGTTGAACGTAGCAATCTGCTGGAGTGACAACAACACCAAGGAGTTCAATATGCTCCATCGTCAACAGCAGCATAGTTGCCAGATAATCATCTACACCGCCATCGTGATCCATTAATACAAGTTGTTTTGTCATAAAAGGAGAATTATATGGATGAGTTTATGGAAGTTGCAATTCAAGAAGCAAAACAAGGCAGACAAGAAGGGGGAATTCCTATTGGTTCGGTTCTTGTCAAGGATGGCAAAATTCTCGGCAGAGGACACAATAAACGCGTGCAAGATGCCGATCCTGTTACCCACGCCGAAATCGATTGTCTCCGCAATGCTGGAAGAGTTGGCAGTTATAGAGGTACTACACTCTATTCAACTTTAATGCCGTGTTACCTATGCGCTGGGGCAGTAGTACAATTTGGCATTAAAAAAGTCATTGTTGGAGAATCTAGAACTTTTCCTGGTGCTAAAGAATTTATGGTATCTCACGGTGTGGACGTTATCGATCTTAATCTTGACGAATGCGAACAAATGATGAGTGAGTTTATTGAAACTAACCCCGAACTTTGGAATGAAGATATTGGTAAATAGTCATTTGTCATTTGTCATTTGTCATTAATTATCTATCCTCCTCTGCTCCTCTGCTTCCTACTACCCACTATCCATTTTTTAAGGATAGATATTTTAAAATCAGCCAGTAGCAAGAGTAATGTGATGCCAGAAAATAGTCACTGCGTTTACTGTCTTGAAATAGACATTTAATTTCAGAAGGTATGGAATCAAATTTGAGAACGAAACCCCAGATACAATTGAGCAAAACTATCATATCATGTCCGCATAAGTAGTTATGATTTAGATAGCTATTGCACCTCTAAAATCATAGCGATCGCACTATCTGTCTGAAGTCCAGCAAATTAGGAAAATATTGATAATACTTAAGAAAGAAGCTACTAATTATTTTATATTACACAATAATTTTAGTTACTATAACTAGCTAAAATTTAAAAGTGTGAAAATGGCAAATTTAACTGAATTTTCCTTATTTGCTCCTCGCAACAAAGGAGCAGCTTTAATTGGGTCTTTTTCAGATTGGAAAGAAATTCCCATGTCAAAAGGTGAAGATGGTTATTTTCGCACGAAAATAAAATTAGAAACCGGTGTTTATCAATATAAATTTCGCATTCAAACCAAAAGCCCAAATTTTGCAGTTGATGAATGGATAGATATCATCGATCCTAAAGCGACAGATGTTGATGAAACAGAAAAATACGGCATAGTACGCATTCAAGATGGACAACGCATTGTTGATAATTACCTTTGGCAAAACAATGAAATGCTGTTGCCTGATAACCGAGAATTAGTCATATATGAAATACACGTTGCCGATTTTACTGGTGATGAAGTTGATTCTAACGAGCGAGGCAAATATTTAGGGATAATTGCTAAGTTAGATTATCTTTGCGAATTGGGAATTAATGCAATTGAATTAATGCCAGTTAATGAGTACCCTGGTGATTATAACTGGGGCTATAAAGTTCGCCACTTCTTTGCTACAGAATCTAGTTACGGTTCAACAGAAGATTTAAAGCGGTTGATTGACGAGTGTCATGGTAGAGGCATTCGCGTCTTTATGGATGGAATTTATAACCATACAGATGAAGAATGCCCTTTAATACTAATTGACCGAAATTATTGGTATTACGAAAACAAGCATTATCCTGAAGACCCAGATAATTACTGGGGGCCAGAGTTTAACTATGATAATTACGACAAAAACTTAAATATTAAACCTGCATGGGAATACGTCGGCGATGTGGTAAAATTTTGGATTCAGGAGTATCACATTGATGGAATTCGCTTTGATGCAGTGCGGCAATTGGCTAACTTTGAATTTTTCAACTGGCTGACTAAGGAAGCGAAAAATTATGCTGCGCCCAAACAGTTTTACAACATTGCTGAACACATTCCCGATACAAAGACTGTAGTCCAGCCAGATGGCCCATTAGATGCTTGTTGGCATGAGAGTTTTCGCTACTTTCTAGTTCCATATATTTGTGGGAAATCATTTGAATTAGAACAACTCAAGCAGATTTTAGATCCCAAACAGCAGGGTTATGCGATCGCTACCAATGTAATTAATTATTTGGCAACCCACGATCGCGAACGTCTATTACGAGAATTAGGCAATTGCGGCATCTTTGACGCTGCCGCATTTGAACGAGCTAAGTTAGCTGCTGCTGTGTTAATGACAGCGATGGGTATACCGATGCTGTGGATGGGAGAAGAGTTTGGCGAATATCAGCAAAAAAGCGAAGATGTGACTAAGCCGCGCAAGGTTAATTGGTCTTTATTGTCAAGCGGCCAGAATCATGATTTATTTGAGTATTATCAAAAGTTGATTGCTCTACGCCAGCAAAATCCAGCTTTGCAAAGTGACAATATTAAGTTTTTCTACGAAAATGCAGCTGAGAAAGTGCTGGCTTACACCCGTTGGGATGAGCAGAATTTTCATGTCGTCATCGTGGTAAATTTCTCCGACCAAAATCTAAATCAATATAAAATTTCAGACTTTCCAACTGCTGAGTATTGGCGAGATTGGGTTAGCAATCAAGAAGTGAAATCTAAAGAGGATGGTTTAGTTACTGACTTATCAAGCTATACAGCTAAAATATTTGTTTCAAATTCACAGTAATGTAGTCTGTAGCTCGTTAATGTCAAAAGGTTATAAATACATTGTCGCAAGCAGTGCGATCGCTCGTCAAACAAACTGCTTGCGTCGCAACACAGTAATAAGACTAGCGATGGGAGCAACAGCAAATAAAATAATATCGTGTCCAATTGGATCAGCCCAAAACCCAGATTGTAGAGACGCGATAAATCGCGTCTTGAAAGACCAATCATCTACTGTGAACAAGGCGTTGGGCAGTATTAACAGGAGGCTTTAATGGTAATTGTTGACAATTTGCGCTTTCCTTTGACGCTTTTCACAGCACTAGGCTGTGCGCTTGTAGCTGGCGTCTTCTTTGCCTTCTCGACTTTCGTGATGAATGCCCTTGCACGACTCCAGCCAAAGGAGGGCATTATCGCCATGCAATCGATCAATATCACTGCGATCAATCCGTTGTTCATGTTGGCACTCTTTGGAACAGCTATGGCTTGCATCTTTCTAGCGATTTCCTCGGTGTTAAAGTGGCATCAACCTGGTGCTGCCTATTTGCTTGTCGGTAGCCTCCTGTATCTGATTGGCACCGTTCTAGTGACGATCGCATTCAATGTACCGCTGAATGATGCCTTAGCGATCGCCAAACCGGATAGCACTGAAGGCGCGAACCTATGGGCTAGATATCTTACCAATTGGACGTTCTGGAACCACGTTCGGACAATAGCGGCACTTGCGGCAGCGTTGACGATTGCACTGGGCGATCGCACGGTGAAATAGAAATGATCAATATGTATGATACCCTTTGCTTGGCAAAATGAAGCTATATGAGTATTCAAGCAGCATACGATAATTGGTCAGCCACATACGATGCTGACGAAAATCTGACGCGCGATCTCGATCGAATCGTCACCAGAGAAACCTTGATGGGTTTGAAGTGTAAATCAGTTGTAGAAATTGGCTGTGGCACAGGTAAAAATACGCTTTTACTTTCACAAATTGCTCTGAAAGTGTGTGCGATCGATTTTTCAGCACAGATGATCGAAAAGGCAAAAGAGAAAGTGAGGTCTGCGAATGTAGTGTTTATTACCGAAGACATTACTAAACAATGGACTTGTCATAATGAGTCTGCCGATTTAGTCACTTGTAATCTTGTTCTAGAACACATCGAAGACCTCAGCTTGATATTTTCAGAAGCATCTCGTGTCTTAGTTAAAGGAGGATACTTTTTCATCTGTGAGCTTCATCCATTCAAGCAATATCAAGGAATAAAAGCTAATTTTCAAAGACAGCAAGAGTCCATTGAAATTCCGGCATTTGTGCATCATCTATCAGACTTTTTTAACACAGCGAAAGTTCATGGCTTCCAACTTAAAGACTTCAAAGAGTGGTGGCATGAAAAAGATCAAAATAAACCACCCAGACTTGTATCAATTTTGTTTATAAAGTAAATTTTTTTGCCTGGTTAAAGCTTATATTTAAAGGATAAATACGAATAAAAAAATAATTGTGAAGCCTTAGTTATTGATATTTATAATGTAGTTTGTTCAATTTAGACTTAACATATTTTTATGGAATTTCCAAAACAGGTAGAGAAAATTTCTGTCAGCGCTGACAATTCTTTAACATCAGAATTCTCAAAAAAGATTCATCAGTCATTAACACAGCGAGATCCTCAGTTTATTGAATCATTGATGCCTGTATGGGAATGGTTTTACCGTTATTACTTTCAAGTAAAAACTGATGGATGGCATCACATCCCAACAACAGGGAAAGTACTACTGGTTGGCTCTCACAATGGGGGAATGGCTTCTCCAGATTTAATCATGATGATGTACGATTGGTTTTCGAGATTTGGAACCGAGCGTTTGGTGTATGGTTTAATGCACCCTTCCGCTTGGAAAGTGAGTCCAGAAATAGCAGGATTAGCCCAGAAATTCGGAGGAATTGTTGCACATCCCAAAATGGCTAGCGCGGCTTTCGATCGGGGTGCTAGCGTTCTGGTATATCCTGGTGGACAATATGATATGTTTCGTCCTCATAGCCAACGCTATAAAATTCATTTTGCCGGTCATCAGGGCTTTGTCAAGCTAGCTTTAAAACAAGAAGTTCCGATTGTTCCTGTAATCTCGGTAGGCGCTCATGATAGCTTGATAGTCTTATGTGATTGCTATGATTTTGTCAAACAATTGCATCAGTGGGGATTGCCGTGGTTATATCAAATTGACCCTGGTGTTTTCCCAATTTACTTAGGTTTGCCTTGGGGCTTGTCTATTGGCCCTTTGCCAAATATTCCTTTACCTGTGCAAATTCATACTCGTATCTGTCATCCAATTATTTTTGAAAGATATGGTCAAGATGCAGCTAGAGATCGTAACTATGTGAATGCTTGTTATGAAATAGTTCAAAGTCAAATGCAGGAAGAGTTAAATAATTTGGTTAGAGATACTCAGAAATCTAGCTAAGTAGATCGTTGTCTTGGGATAAGGCAGTTCTTGCTGGGGGCAGGGGGGAAGAGTTTGTTCACATAGTTTGATTTTATTGTGCCAACTTACTTAAAACACGAATATTAGTGGCGAAGTGAGGAATCTCCCAATATTTCCAAAAGCGATCGCTCCATAACTTCACTGACAAATTTATTTCCTTGCAAGTTGAGGTGAATGTGGTCGTGAAACAAACCTTGGGGGTTGGTAGTTGAATTGAAATTCGGTAAAAAGTCTATATAGTTAATTTGCTGTGCTTTGGTAAAATCACTCAAGCGCTGACGTGCTTTAATTTCGTAATCGCGGGGGCCTGGTTCACCAATTTCTCGTAGCAAAGGAGTCATCACCAGCAGAAATTTGCTGTTGCTTTGGCGAGTCAAGGCTTGAATTTTAGCGATCGCCTCCAGATTAATCCCCACGCGATCGCCTGATTCTTTTTGTACGGCTTGTAGTTCAGGAATTGGCTTTTGCTTGACGATATAACGCTGCCACACTTCCACTAATGCCAGGGGAGGTTTACGATCTGGATAATTGCGATCGCGTCCTACTGGTAAAGAAGTGGGAGGAGTTGCAAACAAATCATCAGTATTAATTAATAACACCACTGCTTGCGCGTTAAAATTGCCAAACTTCTCTAAATAAGCTAATTCATTTCTTGGACCCCAAGAGTTAGCTGAAGCATTTAGCACTTCTACTTCCTGATAATTACTATTAGTGGATGATGGTAAAGAACGCATCATCAAACTAGATATTGTATTAGTCTGATCTGTCCACCAACCACCATTAGCAATAGAATCACCTAAGAGGAGAATTCGCAGCCCAGAAGGAGCAGGTAGCTTTTTTATCGGACTACCTCGCATAGAATATTCATTAATTTCAATGCGATTCCCAAAACGACGGGTACGTTGGTTAGGAGCCAACAAATAACCAATTTGCTCATCACCAATATAAATCAGGGGATTACCAAAACCAAACAGCGATCGCAGTCCAATCTCGATTACCACAAACAATCCCACAACCACCGCCAAAATTACGCTCAGTGCTATTTTCACCTACTCACACCCTCTTATACTGAGTTGCTTTTCAATGATACTGGGGGATTGGGCATTGGGCATTGGGCGTTAGGAGTTAAGAGTTAGGAGTTAAAGAGTTAGGAGTTAAGAGTTAAGAGTTTTATTTATCTCCTTATCTCCCTTGTCTCCCAGTCCCCAGTACCCAGTCCCCAGTCCCCAGTCCCCCCCACTTCTAAATTTTTAAAGTGAATTTAACATCATCCGCAAAGAGAAGGACTACAATCAAAACGGACAAATATTTCATGCTCCAACAACAGAGGATTAGAAGCTGTGTCCGACTTAAATCGCGGAATTATGAAATTTAAGGGTGCAGATTCCCCAAAAGTAGTCACTATCTCTACCGTGTTGCTTCTGGGATCGATCGCTGCTCTCGTAATCTGGGCGCTGCAAGCTGCCTATGCGCTAAACTAAAACCATTAGTAGTCTAGAAGGACACTTGTCTTAAACGGTTTCCGTCTTAGCCAAGTGTCCATTTAGCAACTAGTAATTAAAAAAGAATCCAGAATCCAGAATCCAGAATCCAGAATGCTTTTCCTTGGGGAATTCAAACTACTAGCTGATTGTAGACTTATAAATCTATAATTTGGATTGTTTTTAAACCCCGTGTTCATCCTCTAGCTATCGTTCTGACTCCTGACTCCTGAATTCTCTTTGATAAAAGCCCCTTTTATAACCATCAAAAATTTCAGCAAAACTTTAGATTTGAGGTTTTAGATGGAAAATTTAAATCTAAAATCCAAATTCCAGAATGTTTGAACCTTGGGGTATTTTCGCTATTTTAATTATCTGCCCCCTTTTGGGCGGATTACCCCTGATTGCATGGATAACTTACGCCCTGACGCGGAAGCAGTTATCACAAGTTGGTACAGGAAACATTAGTGTATCAGCTGCCTTTTATCATGGGGGTAAAATTGTCGGAATTCTGGCAGTTTTGTCAGAAGCTTTGAAAGGAGTTGCGGCAGTCTTACTCACCCGCATTTTCTTCCCAGATGGATCGTCTTGGGAATTGCTTGCTTTAATCGCTCTGGTAATTGGTAGATACTGGATAGGCAGAGGAGCAGGTACGACAAATGTTGTCTGGGGATTTGTCGTACACGATCCACTGGTAGCGATATTTGTATCTTTCTTTGCAGGTATTGCTTTTACAATTCTGCAATCAAGAAAGTTAGTCAAATTTGGGGTTTTGCTACTTTTTCCTTTGTTTGTGGCACTTCTGCACTTTAGCGATATTCCCAGAATACTTGCTGCTGTGGCCTTAGCTGGTTTAATGGGCTGGATTTACACCAAAATTGCTGATGATATGAAACTGCCAGCCCAAGAGGCACAAACTGAATCTCTTGCGATGTTGGAGTTTTTACGCGGCGAACGCACAATGGTTTCTCTAGATGAAGAGTTGAATGCTGCCATTGTCGGAGAAAAAGCAGCAACATTATCTCAAATTAAGCGCTGGGGCTATCCAGTGCCGAAAGGATGGGTACTAGCACCTATCGACAATCCAGAAGGGTTAACAGAATTTCTTCAGCCATCAGAATTATCTCCTTTGGTGGTGCGTTCCTCCGCTATTGGAGAAGACTCAGAATACGCTTCTGCTGCTGGACAGTATGAAACAGTTGTAAATGTTACTAGCCAAGAGGCATTACAGTCAGCGATCGCTCAAGTTCAAGCTTCCTACAATCATCCATCTGCTGTTCAATATCGGCGCGATCGCGGCTTAAATGATACAGCAATGGCTGTGTTGATTCAGCAACAAGTCCAGAGTGTGTATTCTGGTGTTGCTTTCAGTCGCGATCCCATTACCCAGCAAGGCGATGCGATCGTTATTGAAGCCCTTCCAGGCAGCCCGACGCAAGTCGTTTCGGGAAAAGTCACCCCAGAACAATATCGCGCTTTTGTCGTTGAAACAGAAAATTCTTATTCTGTACAATTAGAGGGTCAAGGACGAGTCCCACAATCATTAATTAAGCAAGTTGCTTACCTTGCTTACCGACTCGAAAAACGCTATCATGGCACTCCTCAAGATATCGAGTGGAGTTATGATGGGCAAACGCTTTGGGTGTTGCAATCTCGACCGATCGCCACTCTGTTACCCATCTGGACGCGCAAAATCGCTGCTGAAGTGATTCCCGGAGTAATTCACCCTTTAACATGGTCAATTAATCGTCCCTTAACTTGTGGAGTTTGGGGAGAATTTTTTACTTTAGTTTTGGGCGATCGCGCTTTGGGGTTAGATTTCACCAAAACAGCAACTCTGCATTATTCCAGAGCCTACTTTAATGCTTCCCTCTTAGGAGATATTTTTCTCAGAATGGGACTGCCACCGGAAAGTCTGGAATTTTTAACCAGAGGAGCTAAATTAAGTAAACCCTCCTTGCAGTCAACTTGGGAAAACTTGCCAGGACTAGGGAAGTTGCTGAAGCGGGAATTAAGTTTAGAAAAAGACTTCAAGGAAGATTATCACAAACGGTTCATTCCTGGGTTGTCGCAGTTGACGCAATCAGATATAGATAGCTTGGAACCACCCGCGTTGTTGGCAAGAGTTGATTTTATTCTGGAGTTGCTGCGTCATGGAACGTATTACAGCATTTTAGCTCCTTTAAGTGCTGCCCTAAGACAGGCGATTTTTCGGGTAAAGGATAAGCAAATCGATCATAGCGTCACCCCAGAGGTAGCGGCATTGCGATCGCTCAGTGCGATCGCTACAGATGCCAAGCAGGTATTGGTTGAGTTTGAGCCACAGCAAGTATTTGAACAATTAAAGCAATCCCCCGAAGGAGAGAAGATCCTCCAAGAATTTAACGAATTGCTGCAAGATTACGGCTACTTAAGTGAGGTGGGAACCGATATCTCCGTTCCCACTTGGCGGGAAAATCCCCAAATGATTCAGCAGATGTTTGTGCAGTTAATGCAGGGGAACGAACCACAAGCAGGTGCTAAAGACGCGATTAATAGTATTTTTGCCAGTAAGCGCAAACGCTCTTTCGTACAACGGCGCGTGGATATCAAAGGACGAGTCACCGAAGTTTATTCCCGGCTTTTAGCTGAATTGCGTTGGAGTTTTGTGGCTTTAGAGAAGATTTGGTTAAAGTCTGGTTTACTTAGGCAAACAGGCGATATCTTTTTTCTCAACTTTGATGAAGTGCGGCGTCTAATTGGAGATGAAGATTCCAGCTTAATCGAGCAGTTAGATAAGTTAGTGGAATTTAGGCGATCGCAATTTCTGCAAGATAGCGAGATTATTCAAATACCTGTTTTAGTCTACGGCAATACACCTCCTCACCCCTTAGCTCCCTCTGAACTTTACTCTGACCAAATTTTACAAGGTATTGGAGCCAGTCACGGGCAAGCCGAAGGTAGGGTGAAAGTGTTGCGAAATTTACAAGAGATTCCAGAAGTCGATCGAGATACGATTCTGGTAGTACCTTATACAGATTCCGGCTGGGCACCATTATTATTAAGGGCTGGAGGATTAATTGCCGAAGCTGGAGGAAGACTTTCTCACGGTGCGATCGTTGCTCGTGAGTATGGAATTCCCGCCGTGATGGATGTTCGCGGTGCTACATGGCTTTTGCAAGATGGTCAACGAGTCAGGATTGATGGGTCTAGGGGTATTGTGGAATTATCTAATGATTTAAGACCCGAATGATTACCACTTCCCTGAAAGATTTGCCTGAAGAGTCGGTTTCTCACAATGCCGAAATCAAGAAAAAGGTGATGTTACGCTTCGGCGATTTACCTCACCTAACTAACTTTTCTCAAGCACGTTTTGCTCCTGGACAAACCGCACCAGCACACGCGCATCAAGATATGTGCGAGGTATTCTTTGTAGAAGCTGGTTTGGGAGTAATTCACATTGATGGTACAGAATACCCCTTGCTTCCGGGAAACTGCGTAGCCATCGAACCGGGAGAAGTACACGAAGTTGTCAATAGTGGCTCAACCGAACTTGTTTTGACATACTTTGGTTTGCGAGTCGAAAAATCGAGCTAATCATTAGACCTCTTGCAAAAATCCTTGAATCACCCCTCCCCAACCCTCCCCTTGTGAAGGGGAGGGGGCAAGATTTCAAGTTTACCGCCAATATATCGGGGGGATAAAGGGGGTTTATTCGACTTATGCAAGAGGTTTATTCAGTTAGGATTGTTAACTAGCAATTGAGGTTAGTTTGATTTTGAATAAAACACGCAGGGGGACATAACAATGTTATGTCCTTAGAAAAGTATGCGGATGTTGCTTATAAATCAATACATTTCAGATCAAATCAAAACCCTGATGTAGAGACGCGATAAATCGCGTCTTCAAAAATCAATGATTTACTAATATACCAAGGGTGTCGCGTTGCGCATCTGACGCAAAGAATTTATACAAGCAGGACAATCACAACCAAATAAGTCGATTGCCACATTGCTTTCTTCATCATTGAACTCCAGCATGGGAGCATCTTCTTGAGAAAACTCTATTTCACGCTGATAGTTAGGAATTTGAGCCAATACAGAAGCCCTGGCACATACTAAACCCACTTTATGTTTATTGCGTATACAGGATAGACGATCTGTGCTTTTGACTCCTGGTTCTGGCTCCATAGCTTGTGCGTGATTTAGCATTACTCCCATAGAGAGAAGAGAGCTAATCAGCACTGGAGAAGAAAGCAAACTCAGTATGAATTTGTTCATTGGTTTTCTTGAAAAACAATCTCGATTGCTCAGATTATCCGATTAAATCTTACAGTGCAAGTAAATGTGTATCAGGAATAGCCCAAAATCCAGATGTAGAGATGCAATTTGTCGCGTCTTTGCAATCTAAAATTTAAAATTTTCATCAAAAAACCTTAACCGAACCGTATTGTCATATAATGCAAGTCTGTTTCTGATAATGTCAAAGCAGAAGTTGCTACAGACTGCGCAAAACACCGAAACGCGAAGGCAGAAGCTCTTACAGGCTGCGCGAAACACCGAAACGCGAAGGCAGAAGCTCTTACAGACTGCGCAAAACACCGAAACGTGAAGGCAGAAGCTCTTACAGGCTGCGCGAAACACCGAAACGCGAAGGCAGAAGCTCTTACAGGGAAGACGGAAGTTGCTACAGGCTGCACGAAACACCGAAACGTGAAGGCAAAACAGAGAAGTTTATTAGTATTTTGTACTCCAATTGACCTGATGTCTGCGTAAAAGTGACTTGACAGCAGTTTTCATGTACATGTATTTGAACCACACCTGTCGTAGGGGCGCAAGGCCTTGCGCCTCTAGCGCATGGTCTATTTACCTGAAAATAGCCGTAATTGATGAGTTATATTATGTCCGCCTAATTAGTTATAATTCCCACATCTGTGCAAAAACCAGGAAACCCTCTTTCCCCCTGACCCCTGCTCCCCTGCCGTCTTAATGATAAGTCTTTAACCGGACACGATATTAGTATTGGCGCGCTCGGCGTTTCACCACTTAATAAATTAATAGAGTGGCTGTTAACAAAAAATAGGTGAACTTTGAACAAGCTAGAGTATGAGATTAGTCGCAAATACGACATTACTTAGTGTAAGGCGAAATGATCTAAGCGACTGAACGATGAATCGCTCTACAATGCGATACGCGATCGCCTCCGTGCCATCATTATCATTATGTCAGCAGGTACAAGCGTTCTAGGCATGGTTCCCTTGGCAATCTTTCTAGGGCAGGGATCTCAACTGTATCAAGGTCTAGGAATATGCCTTAACCGGAGGTTTAGCATTTTCCACAAGTTAAGGCATTTACCAAGGCTTTCCTGACAATAATTGCTCAGACAATCACAGATATGCTAAAAAGTAACTCCAATCTTTACTGCTGTGATTGCGGTGCAAACTGTGCAAATACCTCCGCCCCTGTTAGGTTCTTGGTTTCATTGGCAAAACAGTAATATTTGGGCTTTTCATCTATGAATATCTGACGCTCGAAAACAAGACCTTCACAGCTATCGAATAGTCCAACGGGTATGAAATGCTGGTTATTTTGTTTGAATTTGTAAAATAGATGGCTACCACACTTCTTACAGAATGCACGCTCTGCCCATTCTGAAGATTGATAAACTTCGATATATTCTTCACCAGAGAAGCTAACCTCATTTTCACAGTCAACTACTAACAAAGGTCCTCCACCCCAGTTGCGACACATACTACAATGACATGCTTCTACCCGATCGCTCATACGGGTTGTAGAAACGTTTACTACTCCGCACAGGCAGCTACCTTTTGCAATGTTCACATTAGACATATTGTTTCTCTGCTCCCAAAAATGCGCTTTATTTTTACATTCTTTTTTGTTTTATGCTGGAAGTATCTGCACTATTGAGTTTAGAGGCTGATACAACTAATCTAGTCGCTTCTTGACGCTGATTTAAATCAACCTTGATGTTACATCTCCAATTTCAAAATATGGAGTTTTGCGTCGATCGCGTGGACTGTAACTCGATGGATGGGCTGAGGTACGAAGCCCATCCTACCGTGCTTGAGTGCAAACGTCTTATTTCAGTTTGCAGCTTGCGGTAAGTTCTAGATTGTAGAAAGTCCCTGGTTTGGGATTAATTGAACGCAACTGCTGGACAAAAGCATTAAATGTTGTATTGCTGATCCCGAAGCCAGCTTCAGCACAAGCAGATAAACCTCCTTCGATGGGAATAGATCCAGTTCTGGGACTATATACAATGAATTTATCGACAGTGCTATTGCCGACAGCAGACCCGATAACCTGGCGAACTGTTCGCAAAGCAGCATTATCTAAGGAACCACCAATACTGCCAATACTGATATTAACGGCACGACTTTCAGCCACAGCCGGCGCACTAATCGACAATACTGCCCCCACAATCATCAAACAGCTGAACTTCAACATTATCCTCTCCTCCAAAAAATTGAAAAACTAATAATTAGGTTTCGACATGGATGAAGTACATCAGAGACTTTACCATGTAAGGTTTTCAGACACTAGAGTGTGTGTAAACTACAAAATCTATGATTCTGAACTTTTGGGGATTACTTCAGCATTAGGTCTTTCCTTTTCTGAAAAATATTAATTTCTTAAAAATTCTTTATAAAATCGCCTTTGCAGGCCCTAGCTGTCTAATTGGTGTTGGTTACAGGAAAGCTGAAAAAACATCTAGCAACAGCTATCCCAGCGTGAGACTGACTAACTCAATCTCAATGTAGAACAGACCAGCGCTGTGGAATCCTTGCCTGATTTGCAACTTCAGCCGCTTATATCCTTCAATAACAATATCAGGTAAACTTGGCAGTGAATTTAGATATCGCAACTAACTGCCATAAATCCTCTTTTCATAACCTATCCATTCTTTTTCTCGTAAAAGATACTTTTGAATTTTACCAGTACTAGTTTTTGGCAGAGTAGTAAATTCAATTGTCGTAGGGCATTTAAAAGCAGCAATTCGATCGCGGCAGAATTGGATTAATTCTTATGCTGTAACTTGCGCGTTTTCTTTGAGGGTAACAAAAGCTTTTGGCACTTCACCCCGCTTGGCATGAGGTACAGCAATAACTGCACATTCTAACACAGCTTCATGGCGGTAAAGACATTGTTCAACTTCAATACTAGAGACATTTTCTCCATTTGTAATGATGATATCTTTCATGCGATCGCGCACCTCAATATAACCGTCAGGGTGCATTACTGCTAAATCACCGCTATGAAACCATCCTCCTCTAAATACCCTTTCAGTTGCTTCTGGGTCATTATAATAGCCTGTCATCACCATATTTCCCCGCATTACCACTTCCCCCATTGTTTCACCGTCCGCAGGGACATCATTCATATTTCGATCTACAACTCGCAAACCATCTGCACCGATATAAGATACGCCTTGGCGTGCCATCAGTTTTGCTTGTTTTTCAATATTTAAATTATTCCAATCTGATTGATATTCACAAACACCATATGGGCCATAAACTTCTGTTAAACCATAAACGTGAATAATTTTTGCGCCAATTTTAGTCAGTTTTTCAATCAATATTGGTGATGGTGGTGCGCCTGCTGTAGTGATAGTTAGAGGTTTTGCTAATAATTGCGGACAGTCTGGATGATTGAGGAGAGAAATTAAAATTACAGGTGCAGCATTTAAATGAGTTACCCCTTCTTGTTGAATTAACTTCCAGATATTACCAGGGTTAAACTTACGCAAACAAATATGAGTACCACCGATAGCAGTTACCGCCCAAGTAAAACACCAACCATTGCAGTGAAACATCGGCAGAGTCCATAAATAAACTGAGTTAGGTGTTAGTGTTGTTTCAATTATTTCTCCTAAAGAGTTAATATATGCTCCGCGATGAGAATACATTACACCTTTGGGTTTACCAGAGGTTCCACTAGTGTAATTAATAGAAATCGTATCCATTTCATCTGTAATTACCCAAGGCAAAGGAGTTGGATTACCAGTTTGGAGAAATGTTTCATAATCCTCTCCATTTATCGGTTCACATCCTTGATTATCGCTGATATTGATTATATACTTAACAGTTTTAAGACTATTTTGAATAGGTCGAATTATATTTGTTAACTCTGTATCAATAAAAAGAAATTTAGCACCGCAATCATTTAAGATATAAGCAACTTCCTGAGAAGCTAAACGAGTATTAATAGATACGAGAATCCCACCTATTAAAGGCACAGCAAAATGGGCTTCTAGCATGGGTGGAGTATTGAAACAAAAAAAAGCGACGCGATCGCCTTTTTCAAGTCCAGCATGATGCAGTGCTGAGGCTAGACAATTTATCCGCTCTGCAAATTCCCTGTAAGTGAAGCGTTTTTGATTATATATAATAGAAACTTTATGACTATAGACTTTAGCATTACGTTGAATAAAGGTTAGAGGTGTGAGAAAGCTGCGATCAACTGCTTCAGGGTTCATGGCTAATGCTAACAGTAATTATTTACTGCATGAGCATACCATACGGTCATAAAGCACTACATGATTTTTACAGTACTTAGTTACTGCGATCGCATTCAATTAGACTAGACTCAGGGGCAGGCTCAGTCTACCTTGAGATTCCGGTTACTTGCAAATGGTATGCACTCAAGGTTTTTTCTCACAGAGATGCCAGTATCATTTTTACGATGGGGACTGCATTTATTATGGCTTTGTTCCAGTGTTGATGATGAATTAAAAAATTTAAATTATACAATTAATATCCGGAAAACCAAGGTGAAGTTAGGAAACAATAGTGAAGATATGATTGTAAATTTCTTTGATTGAGTTAATATAAAAGGTTTTCACAATGGTTACTACTTCTGTACACTATTTGCAAATTCTGGGCAATCCAAATATTGAAATTTCTCAAGATGAGTTGCGATCGCTTTTAGGAGAAATAGAAGTACAACTGCATCGTAGCCGAGTTTATCGACGTGCTTTAGCGATTGTGCAGAAGTTAATAGGTGAAGAAACAGATCAAGCTCAAGATTTATTAAAAGCCGTAGGTAGAGAAGCGATTGGTTTAGCATTTCGACAATTTGCCCAACAAGAGCAAAAAGTTGAAACAGCTACAGATACGAAGCAAGCTACAGAAACAGTCAATTCTTCATCAGAGATACAGCAAGAGTATTGTACTCAACAAGAACAATCCTCTAAAAATGCAGCAGAAAATTCGCTGTGGAAAAAACCACTGCAATTGCTGAATCATCAGAGAATTTCTCAAGCAGAACTTGCCTTGCAAGCAGACCAACAACGTATGGTGTGCCTACGTCAAATCGGGCAACAACTCCAGAAAAACCGTCAGTCCAAAGGGCTTTCTTTAGACCACATCCAGCTTTCCACTCATATCCGAACCGAGCTGATAGAGGCATTAGAAAACGGCAACTCGAAAGAATTGCCAGATGACATTTTTTTACGTGGATTTATCCGACGTTATGGAGATGCTTTAGGACTTAATGGTGTTGCTTTAGCTGCTTCTTTGCCAGTACAAGCAGCTATACCAGTAAATCAGCCTCTTTCGTACCAATCTAAAAAAGGAATGGGATTAGAAATTCGTCCGACGCATTTATATGTAGGTTATACAGCTCTTCTTGCTGGTGCAATGGGAGGATTAGCTTTGATGTCCCAGCAACAAGCAAATACCAATATATCAACTGAGCAAGATAACTCTTCTTCGGTTTTACAATCGTTAAAACAACAATCCCCTACTGTTAAACCGGGGATTAAATCCATTAATAATACTGGTGTGGCTATCGGATCTGATATTTCCCCACCAGAAGGATCGTATTAACGAACCGCACCACAATCCAATTACATCTTAATGCCGTCCTCGCCACTCCATTCCAATCATGAGTGGTGAACATAGTCTGCGTAGGCAATAAAATATTGTGTAAAAGCTAAAAAACTCTAGCTAGGAGTTAATTGATCTGACTTTTCACGGTATCTGAAAAACCTCTCTCTAAATCTCTCTCCTAAAAGGAGAGAGACTTTGAATTTTCCCCCTTCTTGCCACGGGTTGAGAGTTAGGGGGTTAGGTTTTTGGTGGACTTTTCCACATAACGTGAAAAGTCAGGTTAATTGATATATTGGAACCTTTATGAAAGTCAGGTTAAAATCGCAAGCAAAGTGTAAATCTGAAGTGAAACTATGAAAACTGCTGAAAAATTAGCTGCCGGTTGGCTACTGACACTCGGATTCATGTTTGTAACTCTATCAGCAACAGCGGCACTAGAAAAATTCGCTACACCTAAAGCCATCTCAATACCGGCGGGTGAGTATGAGTTTAACGCACCGAATGCTACTTATGAAGATAATAATGCTGCTGTTGGTGGTCTAATTTTTGGTGTCCCTACCCTAACACTGGGCACGTGGTTAGCATTGGGATTGTACCGTCAAAGTCGGCAGGAGAAAAAGGCAATTAATCAACAAGTTAGCGATCGTCTGCAATCGATTTTTTATGAGATGCTACAAGAAAATCACGGGCGCGTAACTGTTTTAGGCTTTGCCATCCAGTCACAATTACCCGCAGCCCACGCCAGACAATATTTAGATGAAAAAGCTAAAGAATTCAATGCAAATTTTAAGGTGAACGAAGAAGGGGCTGTATCATATCATTTTGATGTCTAATTGTCATTAGTCATTTGTCCTTCGTCCTTTGTCATTTGTTATTTGTTATTCACTAATAACCAATTACTAATGACTACTTTACAAACTTACGGCTAGGTCTCATGACGCAGATTTTTTTGAGCGTAGCTGCCATTTTAGGCGGTTTGTCGGTTGCTGCTGGTGCTTTTGCTTCCCATGCTTTGCGAGATAAGATTAGTGAGCGATCGCTAGAAATTTTTGAAACTGGCGCTCGTTACCAAATGTATCATGCTCTGGCACTTTTTCTAGTAGCAATACTAATTAGTCGTACCGAGTCGCCTCAACCCACACTCGTAGCCAGTGGATGGCTATTTATTATTGGCATTGCTATTTTCTCAGGTAGCTTGTACGCCCTTAGCATAACCGGTATTAAATCCTTGGGAGCGATCGCACCACTAGGCGGCACAGCCTTTCTCGCAGGTTGGGGTGCTTTAGCTTTTGCTGCTTGGAATTTGAAGTTGTAAAAAAGTTAGAAGTTAGGAGTTTTTAACTCTTAACTTCATTTTTTAGAGGCTCATTTATCTTGTCTTTACAGCATATTTTCAACAAAAATGTTTTCCAAAAACTAAAATTGGTCAATTCATCAATTATAATTTTAACAACGTGCATATAAATAAATTAATACCGTTATCTATAAATCACGCCGAATTTTAAATTTCTAAATTTATCTTGTTTAAAAAGGCTAGTAATGAGGAGTTAAAAGCTTATAATTTATAGCTCTTTGTTCTCAGGCGTATTAACAAATTATCCAAATCTGCATTAGCTGAAGGTGCTTCTGGTAATGAGCTAGATTGATATGCATCTTGTAACTTATTATGCAGACGTTCATATTCTCTTTGATAAAAAGCTACATTAACATCTGACAAAATAGATTTTTCTGTATCTGTTAATTTTTGGGAGATCAAATCAGAAATATAGGGTAAATTAAAAACCTCATTTAGCTTAACTAAATTAGACTCAACTACTCCTGTTTGCATTAGATAGATACCAGTTAATAGAACTCGGTAAACATAAAGTAATGGCTTAATTCGATGTGTATGTTCTTTCTCAAAAAGTTTCCATTGTGTTGCGGCAAAACCAATATAATGGTAACTATGATGACGGGTAATACAATTTTTAGCAATAATTTCAATTCCTCATGCTCAGGTGAGGTTATTAATATTAAAGGAGAATACAATTGTTCCAACACATAACCATTCTTTTTAAGTAGCATCAAAAAGAATTTTTTGACATCATGAGTTACTAGATCAATTTCTAAAGATTCGCGAACTTCTGAAATTTCAATAGTTTCATTTCTAGTCTGTAATCCCACTACTTCTTGAACTGGTAAAATATGCACACCACGCAAGTCATAATCAGAATCGGGTGAGGGAAAGCCATATAAGTGAGAACCACTAATGATGGCGAATAAAAACGGGTAAGGCTGTTGCCTAATAATTGTGTTAAGAGAAGTTGGAATATTCATATATTTCTAGGTAATTGGATTGCTTGCCCAGAAAATAGCATCATTAGTGTGGGAGCAGACTGTGAGATTCAAATTGAGCAAATCTAGTGTGAAAGAGGCTATTTCTCCAGCCTACGATGAATATCGCTCGAAAACTTTTGCGCTATTCTCAGGATATGACGAAGCCACATTCTTTAGTCAACCTCATTCTGACTCGATCTGCTATTTGCTGGTACTTGGGGTATATTGCTGATATCGAAATCTTTATCGCTGCGAGAACATAGCACTTAAGCACTTACTTGCTACTATTTTAATGGAAAAATGCTGAAAAATAGCTTGAAAGCTTGAGCTATATTGCTCAAGCATGATTTTATTAACTATGGCTATGTGTTTCACTGATTGGAGTAAAGGTCTGCTATCAAAGTAACCTATTACGCCAAGCAAACGGAGGTTTCATGTCGATATCTAAAGCTATTAACAGCAAGGTTACTTCTCAAAGCAGCGTTGAAAAACGCTTGGAGATAGAACGTTTGGTAGGAGCAACTCAAATAGTTGCACCTAGTGTTGGGAGTGATGTAGTGAAGGGATTAACTCAAACACCTAAATCTCTACCCCCTTGTTACTTTTATGATGACCGTGGTTCCGATCTGTTTGAGCAAATCTGCGATTTACCAGAATATTATCTTACACGCACAGAAACAACGATTTTACAACAGTATGCTGGTGAAATTGCCAAGATAACTGGCGTTTGTGAATTGGTAGAACTTGGCAGTGGTAGTTCTAGTAAAACCCGCATTTTACTAGATGCCTATCAGCAACTAGGCTATCCTCTGCATTACCTACCAATTGATGTGAGTGCAGGTATGTTGGAAAGTAGTGCCAAGCAGTTATTAAAAGATTATCCCTTACTCCAAGTTTATGCACTAGCGGGAACCTATGAATTAGCCCTTGCAAAACTCCTACCAACGCAATTACCGAGTCGGATGATTTGTTTTATTGGTAGCAGCTTAGGTAATCTTACCCCTGATGAGTGTGATGTGTTCTTTTCTCAAATTACCAATGCTCTACAAGTAGGTGAGTATTTTTTATTGGGGATAGATTTACGAAAGCCAAAACAGATTTTAGAACCAGCTTATAACGACAGCCAGGGAGTGACAGCTGCATTTAACCTCAATATGCTGGAACATTTAAATCAGCGGTTTGAGGGTAACTTTGACACTAGCCAGTTTGAACACCGAGCATTTTACAATGAAAGCGAGCATCAAATAGAAATGCATTTACGCAGCTTGCGATCGCAAATTGTAGAATTATGCGCTCTTAATCTTAAGGTTAATTTTGCACAAGGTGAGACTATCCTCACCGAAATTTCCCGCAAATTTGACCTTGATCTTATCAAAGAGCAACTAACTGCACAAGGTTTACTACCTCTTCATGTGTGGAGAGATCCAAATCAATGGTTTGGCTTAATCCTTTGTCAGCTGCAAGCATAAATCAAATCAGAGTATGCCTGATATATATACTGGTTCTCAGTGAGTCCAATATATAGCTAACAAAAACAGCCCTTCCCTACAAGCATTAGGGAGTAACAATTCAAAGCCTCTCTCCTTTAAGGAGAGAGGTCAAAATGTATGAATGCAAATTTTGATCGACCTAAGCAAGTAAACTAAATGTTTAATCGCTAATTATTGCTGCATCGAAGGTGTAGGAAAAATTCTGCTGAATATAGGAACCCGTGGACGAGGTTTATTTGCTGTTATATTGGTATTAGTAGCAGAAGAGTTATTAGTTACCTCAGAAAGAAGAGATGGTTTGCTATTAGTAGAATTGGTAAAATCACTTAATTGGGTAGCCGAAGGTGAACTTGAAGATATGGAAGTAACATTCTTAGGATTTTGATTGTTGGTTTTTACCGGAGTTTGAGCTTGAGATGGAGTAACAAGGAAAGTTGAACTTGTTCCTAATACCAGTACGAGCAAATGAGAAATATATTGTTGCATAGGGATTGGAATTGATTATATGCGTTGAGAAGTATTCAGAGCTTAAAGAAGTTGTGTTTGTTCTCAGTTAGAAATAAAACTGCAATTTTTCCATATAGTCATAACGCTGTTGTCCAATAAACTTGAACACAGTGATTTCAAATGAACAGACTATTAATGCTTAGTAGATTAATTCGCTAACAACAATCTAATTTTCTCAATCAATAGCAAGCTAAACTCTCTTTTATAAAAGAAAGAGAGCGGTTATTTTAAGACTACTGAATCTGTCTGAAAAAAGTTAGCAAATAGATACACCTGGAATAATTGACGTTTTTTAATCAACTAAGCCAGCACAACTTTTAATATTGTATTTATATTTAACTTTTTAATAAAAGAGGAATGTTACTGAATTTTTAAAAAAAACTGATTTATCTAAAATCAACTCTTACTCGCATATTTAACTAACTAAAGCAAAAAGTATATGAATTTTTAATAAAACCTAAGTTTGATAAGTAGTTTTCAGAACGCTTTGCTGCAATTAAAACAGAAATATAACAGCAGATTTGCACATTATCAATTACTCAATTAGAAGAATTAACTGAGGTGCTGTTAGATTCCAACAGTCAAAGCGATTTAGTGAATTATTTAGGAAATATCTTTTTACCTCAACCTCATCAGGAAGATTAAGGGATGCCTACGTAAGAGAAAAGGGGGCAGGAATTAGGGAAATTTCTGCATCCTGCTCCCCTTCATCCTTGCTCCCCTACCTCTCTAGTCGAAATTATCAAAAACCGTTACAGCTTTGTGCCACACTCAGCACAGAAGTTGTGCGTAGGAGCATTTTTGGCATTGCAATGGCTACAATACACTGGCTCGGCTGCGGCTTTGGGCGGTTGCTTTTGTAAGCCGACCATTTGAGCGTTGCTCTTACCAGGGGCTACCATTGGATAGCAGTTTTCATCTCTGGTGACGTGGACATTTAAGATTACTGGCCCTTTGTGTGCCAGCATTTCGGCGATCGCATCTTTTAATTGACTGCGATCGCTTATTATCATGCCCTTGATGCCATAAGCTTTTCCCAATAACTCTACGTCTGGCATTCCTATTTCCATGTCGGAGCATGAGTAACGTTCACCATAGAAGGCTTGCTGCCACTGGCGTACCATCCCTTGCCAGCCGTTATTGAGGATTATTGTCTTGACATTTATTCCATACTGTGCGGCTGTTCCTAGTTCCTGCAAACACATTTGGAAACTAGCATCACCGCTAATACAGATGACTTCTTCATCAGGAAACGCCACTTTCGCGCCAATTGCCGCAGGTAAGCCAAAACCCATCGTTCCCAAACCAGCGCTAGAAATCCAGCGCCTTGGGCCATTCTTCAGGAATTGTGCTGCCCACATTTGATGTTGTCCGACATCTGTGGTGTAGAAAGCGTGGGGTGCTTGGCTATTGACTTCTACAATTACTTCTTGGGGTGAAATGCTGTCGGGATGCTGCGGCACTATGAGAGGATACTCATCGCGCCAACGGTTAACTAGATTCAGCCACTCTTGGTTTTGATTTGGTGTAGCCTTAATCCCTGCTTCTTTGCAGCGACGCAACAAGTCTATCAACACGTTCCGCACATCGCCGACAATGGGCACTTCGGGAATGCGGTTTTTGCCGACTTCTGCTGGATCGATGTCGATGTGAATTACTTTGGCGCGGGAAGCAAATTCGTCTAACTTACCTGTAACGCGATCGTCAAATCTAGCGCCGACGCAAATCAGCAAGTCACAATCACTAACAGCGAAGTTAGCGTAAGCAGTGCCGTGCATCCCCAACATTCCCAAAGCGAGGGGATGATGTTCGTCAAATGCACCGATCCCCATTAAGGTTGTGGTGACAGGGATATCGAATAATTCAGCTAGTTGTTTGATTTCTTCATGAGCGCCAGCTGCGATCGCACCACCACCCACATACAATAGCGGACGGCGACTTTCAGTAATCAACTGGATCGCGGCATGAATTTGTCGGGGATTTCCCTTCACCGTGGGACGATAACCGCGTAACTTGACTGAACCTGGTTTTACAGGTACATAGTCAAATTCTTCTAGAGCTACATCTTTGGGGACATCAATCAAAACTGGCCCCGGACGCCCAGTGCTAGCGATGTGGAATGCTTCGGCGACAATTCGCGCCATATCCTTGGGATCGCGTACCACGTAAGAGTGCTTCACGATTGGTAGGGTAATCCCGTAAATATCAGTTTCTTGAAACGCATCTGTACCAATGGACGGGCGTGCTACCTGTCCCGTGACTACAATCATCGGGATTGAATCCATGTAGGCGGTGGCGATGCCTGTCACCAAGTTAGTTGCTCCTGGGCCAGAAGTACCAAAGCATACTCCTACTTTGCCTGTAGCACGGGCATAACCATCAGCAGCGTGGGCTGCGCCTTGCTCGTGTCTCACGAGAATGTGCTTCATAGCACCAGTTGCTTCCACCTTATACAGGTCATCGTAAATTGGGAGAATTGCCCCACCAGGATAACCAAAAATATAATCAACGCCGTGGCGATGAAGGCTGTCAAGCAGAGCAAAACCGCCAGATGCACGCTTGGGCACGACTGGCGGACTAGAAGCACGAGACTGTTTGTGATTCTCGATTTGTGGGAGACTAATTGGGGAAAGCGATCGCACGGTCAAACCTCAGACTATAGCTAAAGTTAATGCTGAATTCTGTAGTTAAGATTTCATTTTAATGGAAAAGTCCAATTAAATTCTGAGAATTTTATATATTAGATATAAAGCTAGATTATTAGCCTACATTAATTAAATTACGTCTTGCAAGACATTGCGGGTATTTTTCCAAGCCCAAACACCGACAACCACGACAACAATACTCATTCCTACTAGTATAAATCGCAAGCCCAGAGCATCAGTTAATGGGCCAGTAATCGCCAGAGGTAATGCCAGAGCGATGTTGACGGCATGATTTTGAAAGCCAAATACTTTACCGTGCATGGTCGGTGGTGTTTGCTGTTGAATTAAAGTTTGCATGGGGACACCAATTAAGGCAGCACCTATACCCAAAAATGCACAGAGTCCTAGCGCCAGCAACAAGTTGTGCGTAAAAGTGAACACTCCTAAAACTAGTGCGATCATCAAAAATCCAATTAAAGGTAGAGGCTTGCGATGCAATTTATCACCCCAGTGACCTAAAATTGCCGCACCAAAGACCATACCTACTCCTGCTGCTGCCAAGAAAAAGCCAAACTGTTTTTCTTTTAGACCAAACTCCTCAGCTAATCGAATCGTCAGCACTGTTAAGGCTGCAAACACACAATATAAGGTTGTCAGTTGCAGCATAGCGTTCAAGATCAAAGGGTTTTTCCTGAGATAGCGCAGGCTCTCAGTAAATTCAGCCCAAGGGTGATTTGATGCCCGATGTTCCCGGTGAGGTTTGTCTTCTTTAAACTTAATTGGCTGCATAATTGCAGCCGATAATATATATAATCCACCAACCACAAGCTCTTGACCGTATTCTTCTCCCATCCAGCTTTTCGACAAACTCAAAATCGGCTCTCCAATGGCAAAACCAACAATTAAAGCTCCCATCATCGTGCTGCTAAACAGCGCATTAGCTGCCAACAAATTTTCTCGCTTCACTAACAAGGGAATTGCTGCTTGCTCGGCTGGTGCAAAAAACTGCGTCACCGTGGAAATGGCAAAAGTCAGGATTAACAAAATCAGGAATTGTCGTGGTAACAAGGGAAGACACAGCGTTAATATTCCCCGCACGACATCTGAGCCGACCATAATCAGCTTTTTTGGCAATCGGTCAACAAAGATACCACCAGCAGAGCCGAACAAAATTGCTGGGATTGTAAAGGACAGCATCAAGGTTGAGTACATTGAGTTTTGTGCCAACCCAGGAAGCGGTGGGTAGTTCTCCAGCAGAGCAATCAGCAAAACGAAGAAGACCTTATCTGCTAATTGGGACAGAAGTTGCCCAATCCACAGGAGCATAAAACCACGGTTTTTTAGCAGTGCGCTAAACCCGTTATTAACAGCAGCTGGTTCAGTTGGAAACATTAGATACTTTGGGTAGATGGGGCATGGGGCATGGGGTATGAGGCATGGGGCATGGGGTATGAGGCATGGGGCATGGGGCATGGGGTATGGGGCATTGGGCATTAGACAGAGGGGAGAATAAATGTTGATTCCAAACTCCAAACTCCAAACTCTTAACTCCTAACTTCAAACTCCAAACTCCTAACCCCAAACTCCTAACTCCTAATTCTGTTGTCCGGATTAATTTGCTTCATAGTGCTTTAACAGCATAAGCAAAAATTCAGCTGCTGTCAGACGACCTTTGGGTGGAATAATCTCGATGGATGAATCTACCCAGCAGCCTTGTACAGTTTGGGGAGATTTCCAGATGGACAAATGATCGACTCCTGGTTCTGCATAAAAGTTATTTTGCCCACTACCAAGTAAACATGAACTCCAATGAGTGAAATAATCATGACTTATCCGATGAATCGGGAAATTACCCTGTAGTGGTACTCCCCATCCATCTATAGCAATAAACGCTTTCACACGACCACCCAAGAGTTGCCACAAATGTGCTGCCCCTATTGCCCCAACTACGCCAGCACTAAAGCTTATGAATATAATTGGTGATTTTATAGAGTCGGTCAAGCCATACCTGCGGTGAGCTAGGCTAACGCGCAAAAACTGCAAAATATGAAATGCTGATAAAACTAAAAAATCTTTACCCGGATAAACCAGGATATTTGGGGGATTAGGTGCGATCGCGCTATTAGAAACTAAATCTAACAATTTGACTCTAAAGCTTTCAGTTAACTCTGGCTCATGAATTCCAGGGCAAATAATTATACTCATCTATAACACTATCTTTGATTTTTTGAGTCTTACGATGTACAGAGTTTTTTTCAAAAATCAAGGAGTTTATATATATTACCTTGCTTTTACTGAGGAAATTATAGCCTCTTTACATATTTTTCCGAAATAATACTATTTGATAAAAGAAGGATTTTTGATTATAAATAACATTAGATTAATCTAATCAATCAAATGTTTACTTTTATAATTAGCCTTATTATTTTTATTCTAATTATTTTTATAATTCTATACAATAGTTTAATTCAAAAAAAGAATCAAGTTGATAATGCATTTTCTACTGTTGATGTGATTCTGCAAAAAAGAAGCGATTTGATACCTAGACTTGTTACATTAGCTCAAATATATATGCAATTTGAGCAAAAAACATTGATAGAAATTAGCAGGCTCAGAAGTACAATAACTTCAAAAAATTTAAGTAATAATAGCCGAGTTGCTGTAGAAGACCAAATTTCGATAATGTTAAGCAAAATTATACTAATAGTTGAAGCATATCCCGAATTAAAAATAAACGACTATTTTATCCAATTACAATATTTATTAAGTGAAGTAGAAGAACAACTTTCCGCCGCCAGAAGATTCTATAACTATGCCGTAACTAAATATAATAATGCCGTAGAAATGTTTACAACAAATATTATAACTTCGTGGATTGTGTCATAGGAGGGAATACTGTTGGGTAATCTTAAAAACGTTTCCAGCCATTCTCGTTTGGATTGAGTATAAGTTTCAATTGCTATCCAGCTATCTGCTCCATTGATGACCGCTAAAATTGCGATCGCAATAATATCTATCAACAGATGCTGTTTGGTTCGCTCAATTCTTGGGTCTTCTAGGCGAGAAAAGTATTTGAGGATGGTATCGTCGAAACTTGGAACCATAAGTAGTGGATGCACCAAACGCTTAAAAAGCTGTCACCAGAATCAGAGATTTTTGAAAATCTACTTACATCAGCATCAACTACTCTGGATACTTCCATCTGGCATGATGGTTTCGTGGAGAATGGCCCCTTAAAGGTAGACATCCTCAGCACCTCTGAGATCGGCATGACTCAGGTTAGCACCTTTCAACCTAGTATTATCCATCCTAGCTCCTCGCAGATCAGCCTCACTCAGGTTAGCACCACAACAATTAGTAACTCCCAAGTCAGCTCCATTCAACTGGGCACCGCAGAGATTGCAATTGCGAAGACTAGCCTTCCAGAAACCAGTTCCATGCAAATCGGCTCTGTGCAAATCGGCTCCGTCCAAAACAGCTTCGGAGAGATACGCTCCACTCAACAAGGCATGGCTCAAGTCAGCTCCAACCAAGGAGACGGAATGAAAGCTGGCTCCTCTCAAATTAACATTTCTGAGGTTAATACCATCAAGAATTTCGCCTTCCCGAACTATAATCCCAGCAAAATCTCTCTCCCCAGCAGCAAGTCTTCTACGCAACTCCTCAGCAGTTATGTTCATACTTTAATTCTATGTTGTTTAATTCTTGTGCCTAAGAAGGCGGCTTTTCGGCATTTTAACCGCTTTCGCTATTTCAGCGACATACGAAATGGCGCATAGTTTAATTTCCCATACCCAATGCCCCACAAAAGTCTTACTTTTGATGTATTATTTTGATTTTCCCACCTATCCTATCCCCCAGGATGGGATAATAAGTTACAAGTAGGGAAAATGTGCAAACTGTTCCCTAACGTTATATTTCTCTGCACTCTGGTTATATTGAGGAACTAATTGTGGTTGCCACGCCGGAAAAAGTACAACACACCCACGAGCATCTATCAGGTAAAGACCGTGTAGCCGTATTGCTTATGGGCTACGGCGAAGTCGAAAGCTACGAAGATTTCGCCAACTATAACGAACAGGCTTTAAATCTACTGACAGCAAAATTCGCACCAGTACCAACCTGGATTTATCCGCCTCTGGCAAAGCTTTTGGCGCTATTTGACCGCCATGAGTGGGGACACACACACCACGATTTTATTTCCCCACACAACGCCATCTTTGAACAGCAGCGTGCTGGAATTGAGAAGAATTTACAAGAAAAATGGGGCGATAAGGTTCAAGTTTTCAAGGCTTTTAACTTCTGCGCTCCTTTCCTACCCAATCAAGTTTTGGCAGAAATTAAAAACCAAGGTTTTGAGAAGCTACTAATTTACCCACTGCTGGTTGTTGATTCTATCTTCACCAGTGGGATTGCGATCGAGCAAGTTAACAATGCTCTGGTTGAGTTGACTAATGGTGAGGAACATTGGGTTAAAGCACAGCGTTACATTCCTTCTTTCTTCAACGAACCAGCTTACATCGATTTGATGGCTCATCTGGTTGAAGAGAAAATTGCTGAGTTAGCCGGAGCTTATCTACCTTCTCAAATCGGTATTGTCTTAATGAATCACGGCTGTCCCCACAAAGCTAAAGGCTTTACTTCTGGGATTGCCGAAAGTGAAGCAATGTACGACTTGGTTCGGGAAAAGTTGATTAACCGCTATCCCTTAATCTCGGTAGGTTGGCTCAATCATGACACACCCTTAATTGATTGGACACAGCCAAATGCAGAGCAAGCTGCAAATAACCTGATCCAATTGGGTGCGAAAGTGGTAATTTTTATGCCAATTGGCTTTGCCACAGAAAACCACGAAACTCTATTGGATGTACACCATATCATCCATGCTTTAGAGAAACAGCATCCTGGCACGAACTACGTGCAAATGGCTTGCGTCAACGATCGCCCAGAATTCTTGGCAATGGTGGCGCAATGGGCTGATACTCATATTGCAGAGTTGTTATCAGAACAAAGTGTGGCAGTTAATCCTCAACTCGCAGGCGATCGCCATCATCACCACCATCATCATTAAGTAAAATTTGAGTTTAATAGAGTGGGCAAAGCTTTGCCCACCCTACAACTAATTTACGCCCCGTAATTTGCGAGTATTATCAACTAAACTCTGAGCAAATTGATCGAATCTTTGAGAGAGCTTTTCATCTACTAGTTTGCCTTCAGGACTGAAAGCACCCCAAGCTTGTCCGATCGCAATTTGTTCGGGAATCACCCAACCGTGTACCCAACGGATAATTAGCCGCAGGTCATTTAGGGCGTTGCTATTAGACTGACCGCCCAAGACACTAATCAATCCCGTCACTTTATCAGACAGTTGGTCAAAACTCATCAAATCTAAGGCATTTTTTAGGACACCACTAACCCCACCATGATACTCAGGTGTCGCTAAAATTAATCCATCAGCCTGACTAACTGTTTCTTGCAACCGCTGAACATCTGGATACTCTGGATACTCCTTTGCACCAGTGCAAAATGGTAGCTGCAACTGCCGTAAATCGAGAATTTCTACCTCTGCACCTACAGCTTCAACCCTTTGCACTGCAACTTCTAAAGCAAGCTGGGTATAAGAGTTGGGTCTTAAACTACCACCGATGCCAATAATTTTCACCATAATTAACCCATAAACTATTAACTAGCTACTATCGTCAGATTTCTTAAAAAGCGGAATCGTTATGACTATGTTTATCTTAGCGATTTGTGCTGGAATGTGTCAAATTAATATCTACTGGGGATTGGGGAAGCAGAGGAGCAGAGGAGCAGAGGAGCAGGGGAGCAGGGGAGCAGGGGAGCAGGGGAGCAGTTATATGATGTCCGGGTAATTAGTTGTGATTCCCATAGTCATTGCACCCCTCCCCGCTCTTCGGGAGGCAGGGTGGTTTCATACAACGAGAGAAAAACTAAAACTGAGTTTCAAAGCCTCTCTCCGCTTCGGGGAGAGGTTTGGAGAGGGGTCAAAATCTATGGTTATACATGAGAAATCAAGACTTATGTATTTTTCTTTTTTCGTATGAAACCACCCTGCTCCCCGCTCTTTGGGAGGGAGACAAAGCATAGCTTTGGCGGGGTAGAGTTCTTGGGGTTTAGTAAGTAATCAAGCGGACGTGATATTACAGTAAGATTTTTCCCCTCTGCAACTTTGCCCCTCCGCCTCTTGTGCCCAATGCCCAGTCTTAACAGCTGCATACTAGATAACCCTTGCTCAACTTTATGTAATAGCCTGAAGAAACTTGGGAATGCTTTTGTGAGGAAGTTAGACTAGATAAGAAAAGTGTAATTTCCAGTTATTACAATTTTTGATAGAAGAATAGGCATAAAACCAGCGCTTAACTTGTGCCAGCAGACAAAGGGTAATTATTATGACAAATTCGGGAAAAAAAGCATTGATAAAAAGGCAGTCCTCAAAGCGCGTTGCTTGGGTTGGTGCAATTGCTGCTAGTTTGATTATGTTGCCAGGAATTTTCGGAAGTACTCCTGTCATGGCACAAAAGGCAGAAACCGCCTCGCTAAATTATGGTGATTTGATCAAGAAAGTGAAGGCGGGAGAAGTCGAGAAAGTAGAGCTTGACGAAACCGAACAGCTAGCAAAGGTTTATCTCAAGGGGCAAAAAGATAATACACCACCCCAACAGGTGAGACTTTTGGCGCAAAACACAGAGTTAGTCAACATTCTCAAAGACAAGAATGTGGATTTTGGCGAAGTTTCCTCTGCGAATAGTCGAGCTGCTGTTGGGCTGTTGATCAACTTAATGTGGATTTTGCCACTGGTGGCTTTAATGCTATTGTTCCTTCGACGCTCTACTAATGCTTCTAGCCAAGCGATGAATTTCGGTAAATCCAAAGCTCGCTTCCAAATGGAGGCAAAAACTGGAGTGAAATTTGAAGATGTCGCCGGGGTTGAAGAAGCTAAAGAAGAACTCGAAGAAGTTGTGACTTTCCTGAAACAGCCAGAAAGATTTACTGCTGTAGGCGCACGGATTCCCAAAGGAGTGCTGTTAATTGGCCCTCCTGGTACTGGTAAAACTTTACTAGCAAAAGCGATCGCAGGTGAAGCCGGTGTACCATTCTTCAGTATTTCCGGTTCAGAATTTGTGGAAATGTTCGTTGGCGTGGGTGCATCTCGCGTGCGCGACCTCTTCAAGAAAGCCAAAGATAATGCCCCTTGTCTAATATTTATCGATGAAATTGACGCAGTAGGCAGACAACGGGGTGCTGGGATCGGTGGTGGTAACGACGAGCGCGAACAAACCTTGAACCAACTGCTCACCGAAATGGATGGTTTTGAAGGTAACACAGGCATCATTATTATTGCTGCCACAAACCGCCCAGATGTTTTAGATACAGCATTACTCAGACCAGGACGCTTTGACAGACAAGTGATGGTCGATCCACCAGATCTCAAAGGGCGATTGGAAATTTTGCAAGTCCATGCGCGGAATAAGAAAATCGATCCTAGCGTATCATTAGAAGCGATCGCTCGCCGCACCCCTGGTTTTACTGGCGCAGATTTAGCCAACTTACTCAACGAAGCCGCCATTCTCACAGCTAGAAGACGTAAAGAAGCTGTCACTCTTTTAGAAATTGATGCTGCTGTAGACCGAGTTGTTGCAGGTATGGAAGGTACCGCCTTAGTAGACAGCAAGAGCAAGCGCTTGATTGCTTATCATGAAGTTGGACACGCTTTAGTAGGGACATTGCTCAAAGACCATGACCCGGTGCAGAAAGTTACATTAATTCCACGGGGACAAGCACTGGGATTAACTTGGTTTACTCCCAACGAAGAACAGGGGTTAATTTCCCGTTCTCAACTCAAATCCCGGATTACTGCTACTTTAGGTGGTCGCGCTGCCGAGGAAATTGTTTTTGGGAAGCCAGAAGTGACCACAGGTGCAAGCAATGACTTGCAACACGTCACAGGGATGGCGCGGCAGATGGTGACACGCTTCGGAATGTCAGAATTAGGCCCGTTGTCCTTGGAAAATCAGAGTGGAGAGGTATTTTTAGGACGTGACTGGATGAATAAATCAGACTATTCTGAAGAAATTGCTGCCAAAATTGATTCACAAGTGCGCGAAATTGTTAGCAATTCCTACATTAAGGCCAAAGAACTGTTGGAAGAAAACCGCGTAGTTTTGGAGCGTTTAGTAGATTTGCTAGCAGAACAAGAAACAATTGAAGGTGATGTATTCCGCAAAATTGTTACCGATCATGTTCAGGTAGCCGATGAACAATTGGCTGTACCTCATTAAAAATATGAGTGAGAAATAATGTAGAGAAGTAGCAGTGCTACGTCTCTACAAGGGTTCTGGATAGCGCATCTTTAATTTCACCAGATGTCTATTAAGGAATAGGCAAAAGCTAATAGTCTATTAACTTTAGACTACTGAAAATCCAAAGGTTAAGATTCCCGACTTCTGAAAAAAGTTGGGAATTTTGTTGTAAAAAAATTACAATACTACCTCAGCTTTTCCTGAAAGTAGCACATTTAACAATTCAAAATTCAAAATTCACGCATTCAAGACATTTTGAGTTAGGGATTTAAACCCCGACTCAAAATATGCTACGTGTATGGTTGGGGTCTTAAACCCTTGAATGTACAATAAAGTCTTGTCACTGTAAAGCTTAGGCTATTGTATTATATATACACAAATAATGTACTACAAGTTAACATAAACATTATGAAATATAGATTTTGGGCAAGTTATCTGCTTGCTGCTTTAGCATTTCTCCCCTTAGAGCCTGTAAGTATTACTCAGGTTTTAGCAACATCAGTTTACCAACTGGCACAAGCAAAATCTGCTTACACTCAATATATGCTGAATGGCTATAATGAAACCAAACGAAGAAATTATAGAAAAGCTTTATTGAATTTTCAGCAAGCAGAGCGGCTACGTCCTGGAGATAGGTATGCTACTGCTGCAATTAGAAATGTTACAGGTTATATTCAACGCGGTAGCAGTAGAAATCGGATCGCCTTTGTCCCAGGTAGACCTGGTAGGGTAAGGTCAGCAGGAACACGGGGAAGTTGCTTTCAAACTGGACAATATCTTATTCCCTTGACACCAACAGATAAGGAAGCTCAACGAACCACAGCAGAACGTCCGACATTCTTTTTCTACGTTCCTCAAACCTCGACAACAGTGCAAGCACTAGAATTTGTTTTGCGGGATGGTGATAGCATTGACCCGTTATATAAAGGAACTTTCAAACCTGTTGGGCAGAATGGTATTGTTAGTGTAAACGTACCTGTCGATCGGCCATCTCTACAAATAGGTAAAGAATATAATTGGACTTTTTCGATGATTTGCGATCCTAATAACCGTGATAAAGACTCTTATGTAGAAGGTACAATTGTGCGATCGCAAGATGAAAACCTATCTCTTCAGTTAAACCAACCAAACACAGACTTAGATCGGGCAGTTTTATTCGCCACAGCCGGATTTTGGGAAGATGCTTTGAGAACTTTAGCTAATTTACGCCGCCAGCGTCCTAACGATCCTGAAGTTCAGAAATATTGGGAAGATTTTTTAAATTCAGTAGACATAAAAGATGTTGTAAACAAGCCTTTATTGCCCTGTTGTACTGCTCATAAATAAATTAATAATTACTTAAAAACCCGGTTTTCATATAGAAGCTGGGTTTTTTACCCTTCAATTTAAGATTAAGCGATCGCAAATATCTACTCAAAGCTATACACAACAAAACTGTCGAATAAAAATGCAGGTTTGCGATCGCAGCTTGCTTAAAGTTCATAGATAACTTGGTTTCCCCCTCACTGTGGAAACTCATCAAGTAGAGGTTACAGTCTAGTCATGGCATCTGCTCTTCTGGTTCTCAGTGGGCGTAAAGTTGTTTAGCTACTCAGCATTTTAGCGAATAAACTTGTTAAGTTCCTGCACTAATAAATGCACCGTTGTTGATGGATTATCTTTAGCTGGAATATGAGGAACATATTGTTTAAAAAGATTTTCAGCATTTTTAATAGCAATAGCTTGCTTCTCAAATAGCTCATCATAAATAGTTTCGCTATTCTTCTGATATGTTTTACCAAATAAAGAAGTTAACTTACTCAGATAATCACTTCGAGGAATACCAGTATTGAGAAATTCAAAATGCAGAACGTACCATAATTCAAATGCTTCATTAGAATAAGCTACTTTAAACCCTTGAGCTTCAGCATTTTTAATAGCGTTGTTAAAATCTTCTATCGTCCAAGAATCACGATCAAAAACACACCAAACCTGATCGTACTCTCCTTGCTTTTTCAGTTCCTTTGCACTCTGAACTAGTTTGCTGGGATTCTCTCCTAAACCCTTCACGTCTATTTCAGCGACATTCTTAGGAACACGAAAACTCCTAAAGTAGTTAGGTTCAGTTTTCGCTCCTTCACATACGATTAAGAATCTCTGCTTGACTTCCCTAGTATTAACTTTTCTTGGTGAATATCCACGAGAGTTTACCTTTTTTTTAGACATGATGAGAGTCGATTAGATGATTCAAATTGCCGATATACGGAATTGCGCCATATCTACCTTGAATATAATCACTCTCAAATGAAGCATCGTTACTTATATTGTATTCTGCTAAAGAGTACAAATCTGTTGCACCATATCTATTTTTTTCAGTAAACCAAATTTGATCTCTCCGAAAAAGCTTATTGTTAAGCAAATTGGTATCGTGAGTCATGAATATTAACTGAGCATTATTTGGATTAGTTTCATTAGAATTAAATAATTCCACAATTGCACGGCTGATTAAAGGATGAATTCTAGCATCGAATTCATCAATGATGAGAACTTTACTATTTTTCAGTGTGTCAACAAGAGGCCCTGCCAAGGCAAAGACTTTTTTAGTACCCTCTGACTCTTGCTCATCTAAATTAAAAATTTCTGTAGATACGAAACTTCCTTTATCATCAAATTTTTGGTGTATAGTTTGAACTGATGATAATTTTCCTTCTACATTTTTTAAAATTAAGTTCTTTAGTTCATCTGGCAATTCTTTAGGCAAAGAATCAGCAGTAATTTCACTTTCTTCTACCTTGACATCGCTAAATCCCAAATCTAATTTTTTGAGCAACTTAAAAATTTCATCTTTATTTTCATTATCCATTAAACAACTAACTGTGTATCCTCGATATCCTCTATCATTTAAAGTAGAGATAAGTGCAACTTTTTTTGTTAGCCAATCCAAGATTTTCTCTGCAATCTGAACATTAAATTGAGCAGATACAGACAAGAAAAGGGCATTATGTCTTGTTTTTTGCTGAATACCATCAGCTTTATATGTTTTAGAAACACTAATTTTGTCCAGTTTGCGCTCAAAAAGTTTAGTTTCTTTTAATTTAGGAACATAAAATAACCATTCAGAGACAACTTTCTCAATAGTTGCCTCAAAACCATATCTATATCTCTTGCCATTCATTAAAAATACAATTTCAAAAAAAGATGGTTGAGCTTCGGTTTCGGTGCTGAGTTTAAATCGCTCAATATCTATTTTTTCAGTGCTTTGAGTCTCTTTAGAAGAATTAATCATAAACCATCTCATGAAACCTAAAGCTGTAGCCAAATTACTTTTACCACTAGCATTTGCACCGTATATTGCGGCGCTTTTAAGTAGTTTTAATTCTTTATCTATTTCAAAAACGTTGTTTTCGTCGAGCTTTTTGTCTTTTGGGACAAGGTTTGCTGCCACCATACTAAAGGTGACTTGCTCTTTAAACGATCTGTAGTTACCGACACTAAATTCAATAAGCATAGGATGAAGTTTAGGCTTCAGATAGAAAATTGTGAATAAATAGTAATTTACTGCTTTAAGAGTAGCAATAATTGGTTAAAAATGCTAAATTGTAAGATTGTTTTTACCATGTACAGATGTACTGTTATTAATGTATGCAGCATAATAAACGCCAGCACCGGACGATAGCGGTTTTGTTGCAAAAACTGACGCTAGACACTTAGAAGTGAAGCAAATGAAGCAAAAGTTTAAGTACAAGAAAATTACTGTAGAGTTCAGCAATTGTTAAAGCTTTTTGTTACAGTATTCTATAAAATTCACATGACGAGAATAAACGATCGCCCTTGGCGTTGGCGCAGCCATCGCTCATTGCAATTGCCAGTTTATTGCTCAAAATCTAGAACGCAGTTGCTATGATCAAACGCCTGCTTGTAGTAGAGTCTCCGGGAAAAGTCAAAAAGCTCAGTCAAATTCTGGGTTCGGATTGGAAAGTTCTAGCCAGTTGTGGCCACATCCGAGAACTCAGCAATGAAGGAGACGATTCCTTGGGCTTCGTTATGGACGGCAGTCATGTCCGATGCAATTACGTCCCGCGTGACCAACGAGCGAAAGAAACAATTCAGAAGCTCAAGTCTGCGGTGAAGCAGGTTGATGAAGTTGTCTTAGCAACTGACCCAGACCGGGAAGGTGAGACAATCGCTTGGCATCTCAAAGAAACGCTGGGTTTAAGGGAACCAAAACGAGTAATTTATACTGAGATTACAGCATCGGCGGTACAGAGTGCGATCGCTAATCCCAGAAAGCTAGACCAAAATTTAATCGGTGCTGGGCTGTGCCGAGATTGCTTAGATAAGTTGGTAGGTTATAAGGGTAGTCCTTTAGTTTGGGCATTGAATAACGGTGCTAAGAGTGTTGGCAGAGTTCAAAGCGCGACATTGCACCTGATTTGTCAGCGAGAAAACGAAATTCTGACTTTTGTCCCCCAAGATTACTGGAGTGTCTGGGTAGATTATGCTGAAGGATTTCGGGCTTTTTACAAAGGGACGGTCGATTCTGCAAAAGATGCAGCAGACCAAGAAACTGAAACTCACGATGACGCGAAAGTAGGTAATAGTCCAGAAACACCGGAGTCTAAGCGCGTTCTTTCCGAAGCAGAGGCGACACGTTTAGTTGAAGAAGCACAGCGACATCCTCATCAGGTGATTCATTTTGAAGGAAAAATCGTTAACCGCCAGCCACCGCCGCCATTTACAACCTCTAGCCTTCAGCAAGCAGCCGGTTCAAAGCTGAGGTTTGCTCCCGACAAAACCATGATTGTAGCCCAAAAGCTGTATGAGGCAGGGCTTATCACATATATGCGAACAGACTCAGTAATGCTGAGTCCAGAATTTTGTGCCAGCGCCCGTAAATGGTTAGAGCAAAACGATCCGCCGAATGTACCGCAGCAAGTCGCCAAGCATCGCAGTAGCAAATCGGCTCAAGAAGCACATGAAGCCATTCGTCCAACCGATGTATTTCGTCCCTCAGTTCAGTTGCGTTTAGAACTTCCTGATGATGAGTTTAATTTGTATGTGATGATTTGGAAACGGTCAATTGCTTCTCAGTGTCGTGCTGCCCAATTGCGTAAAACTTTGGTGATTACTCAGTCTGGTTCTCTACTGTGGTCAGCCAGAGGGCAAGTGATTGAATTTTACGGTTATGCTCGATACTGGAACAATCTCAGCAAGGATAGTGTTTTACCTTCATTACAACAGGGACAAGCATTGAAACTAGAGAATGCTGGACATGAAAAGAAGCAGACGCAGCCACCACCCCGTTATAGTGAACCAAAATTAGTGCAATTGATGGAACGTAAAGGAATTGGTCGCCCAAGTACTTATGCTCCTACTGTTGCTACCTTAAAAAAACGAAATTATGTTGAGTTGAAAAAAGACCATCTGCAACCGACAGCGTTAGGGTTAGAAGTTGATGCATTTTTGCTCAAAGCACTGCCGGATTTACTAGAGGCAGAATTCACAGCGAAAATGGAAGATGCCCTTGATGCCATTTCTGAAGGAAAGAATTCTTGGCAGCATTATTTAACTAATTGGAATCAGAATTACTTTATACCAGCGCTCTCCAAAGCTAAAACTATAGTTCCAAGTTCCTCAATAGGTAAAGCTAATGTAATAACTGAGCGCAAATATGAAACTTCCAAGACTCGATGCCCTGAATGCAAAAATTTTCTCGCCAAAATTCCGAGCAGTAAGGTCAAAAAGAAATATTTCCTCAAATGCACAAAAGGTTGTGAAAATGTCGTGCTATTTTGGAGCGACTTTAACAAAACTTGGCAGCCACCACAAGCTAAAACAGTCCAAACTGAAAATCAACAAAAGCCTCCTGTCAAAACGACGGCATATCCCTGCCCAGTATGTAAAAAACCTCTAGAGGAGTACAGTTATATCAAAGAGGGGCAGAGTAAGACAATGTTGCGATGTTCTAATGCCCAATTTCGTAAGGATACCAAACATAAAGATGTGGCTTATTTCAGCACACAAAAAGGGTGGTGGAGTCCTAAGTTTGGGGAATTGAATTGTTAGACTACACTGCTGATATTTTTACTTAATACTAAAGGGTTTTGGCTCCCCTATCCGACAGGGAGAGGGGTTGGGGGAGAGGTCAAAAAAGGGCTTGTCGAACTGACGTTAACTTAGGGCCAACACAAGCAGCACGACATATGCAAGGAGTAGAGAGAGCTTTCGTTTGTCAATCGTCGTCATGTGAAGGCGGATAAACTAAACGCAGCATTGACCGATATAATTAACCGCTACAATGTCAATGTCTTGAACTTGCCATTATGGGGTGATGGCTCAACAGCAGCAGATGGAACCAAATATGAACTGTACTTCGTCATGACCCCCACTTGTTTGACAAAAGACTCTACCGATTGCAAAAATGCTTAATTCTACGGCGTTTAGTCGTAGATTAAGCATTTTTACTTGATTCTGAAGTGATAGGTGTAACAAAAAGTTTAGTCCACAGATAAAACCCTGTATCTTTAGATGGTTTGCTTTTTTCGTGTCTTGTCTTTCTAGATAAAATATGTATAAATACGAGATATTTTAGTTAAATATTTTATTGAGATCGGTGCTAATTACAGATGTGAATATAATAATTTATTGCTAATTAAAATTATTAGAACTAATTTTGTAAATTTATAAAATACTTTATTTTTTTGTATAGATTGTGAACTTAACTTGGGAATACTAAGTGTGAGGAAAGTTAAAATTATACATAAATTTATAATTGCTTAACTTTTTCTACTAGCGTTCGCTGCTAAATAATCTAGATTCCTTTTTTAAACCACAGTAGGGAACTAATCGGGTTCAATCGAAGCTGACTAAGTTCTCTCAAAACTCTCATTGACCCCAACAACAGTTTATTTACACTTGCTTGATTCATATATCCTGTTTAGTTAAGAATCACTTTAGGTTCAATACTATTCGGATAAAATAACCCCGCCTGGATTTAAGGGAGTGAAGGAAAAAATACTCTCTCTTTTAAAGAAAGCCAGTGTATTGCCAACTTTTCTAAATTTATAGGAGCAAGTGTCAGCAAAGCTGGCTACCAGTTTTCTATTGAAAAAAAGCTGATTAAATATTTTTGTTTTGGTTGAGATCGCAATGTTAGGAACTGACGGTGGCGAACGTGGTAGTGGCAGATAGGACTAGTGTAAAGTTCTCTCTCGATTATTTGCAGGAATTTTTGAGTGTTGGGTCAAAAAACTGAAATCCCTCGTACTTTAGGCGGGGGATGAGCTTAAATTGCGGCAATGACTTTGCTAATGGCACAATTGAATGATGTGAGTTCGACTTGACGAGTGCCTTCATGTCCATAAGTCAAACTCACGCTGAGATAACTATCTGGTTTGTAGGGCAATCGTTCCGCCCATTCAACTGCCACAATTCCTGGTATCACTTCAACACCTTCCCAGTAACTTTCTAAATTTAGAGTTGCGACTTCTTGCGGTTCCAAGCGATATAAATCCAGATGGTAAAGAGGAAAGCGTCCTTCAGTGTACTCATTAATCAGCGTGAAAGTGGGACTGACAATGGGTTCAGCAATTCCTAAACCTTTACCAATGCCTTGAACTAAAGTAGTTTTACCAGTGCCTAAATCACCTTCTAGTAAAATTACACTCCCCGATGTCAGGGATTCGCCAAGAGTAATACCTAAGCGCAGCGTCGCTTCTGTATCTGCAAGAAAAATTTTCATGATTGAGGTATTGGGTATTACTGAATTAGTCTAAACAAATGACAAATGACAAATGACAAATTTTCATCTTCCTTAATTTTGAATTTTGAATTTTGAATTTTGAATTCCCCGAAGGGACTGACTTCTACCGTACCACCGCAATAACACTTGTGCTAGTTTCTGCGGATTGTGACGTACAAAACCTGTTTCATCTTCATACAAAACATTAGCTGGAACAATCCGTCGCCCTAATTGAGTTACGGCTTCTCTATCGAGGAAAACGGGATGGGAGTTTTGTTGGGCGTAGCGGATAAGTGATTGCTCCGAAGGAGATTTTTTGTGTATTAATACAGCATCGAATAGTCGTCTTTGTCCGCAAGCAGCATCAATTGCTCTGATGTGATCGGCAACAGTGTAGCCTTCAGTTTCTCCTGGTTGAGTCATTATATTGCAGATATAAATACGGGGGGCATCTGATTGAGCGATCGCATCGGCAATTTCTGGTACTAATAAATTAGGAATTAGACTTGTATAAAGGCTGCCTGGGCCAATAATAATGTAATCAGCTTCTTTAATTGCCTTAATAGCTGCTGGCACTGCCGGAGGATTAGCCGGAATGCAGCCAATTTTGACAATTTTACCGCCAGCTTTGGGAATACTAGACTCCCCCTCAATCCGACGACCATCGGCTAATTCTGCCCAGAGGCGAACATCACTGAGAGTTGCTGGTAGTACTTGTCCTCGCACCGCTAGAACTTTAGAACTAGCTGCAACTGCTTGTTCTAAATCTCCAGTAATATCACTCATTGCCGTTAAAAACAAATTGCCAAAACTGTGGCCAGTTAACCCATCCCCAGCCCGAAAACGGTATTGAAACAATTCTGTTAATAACTTTTCTTCATCTGCTAGTGCAGCCAAACAATTGCGAATATCTCCTGGTGGTAGCACTCCAAACTCTTGACGCAAACGCCCAGAAGATCCACCATCATCGGCAACAGTAACAATTGCAGTAATATTAGCGCTGTAGGTTTTCAGTCCTCTCAACAACGTAGAAAGTCCCGTACCACCACCAATTACCACTATTTTTGGGCCTCGGTACAATCGACGATGGGCTAGCAAGACATCAATGAGTTCCTCTCCGCCTTCTGCTCTTAGTACCTTAGTAATTGAGCCTACTGTGCGAGTTTGCCCCCAAAGCACTAATAGCAAACCGCCAAGCAGTACCAAAGGCCCACTGATATAGTTCGGTAAGAGGTTGGTGATGACTCCCAAGAAACCTCTAACCAACTCAATCATCCAAAAAATTGGGGTTAGCTTAATCCAAATGGCTAACCCCAAACTCGCCAGCAGTACACCTCCAACACTAATTAACAACCAACGTTTTACTGATAGTCCAGGGGATAACCATTTGAACCACTGGTTAACCCGATAAGTACGAGAGCGCGACTGCTTTTGCAGGGCGTTGAGGGCTTGTCTGAGAAAACCAATTGACATACCTGATTTGGAGCAGTGCTACAAACAATAATTAACAGAAAATTTACACCGCTTGGTTTAAAAGACCAGGCGTGAAACTATTATATTTATCAATCCTATTAGACTAAGAGCAAGTCGTGAAGATTGCCAGGATTTCTAATTAAACAATACCCTGGCTTGGTAAAAGTGAATTTAATGGAAAAACGAATTTTAGGATTAGATCCAGGACTGGCAATTTTAGGATTTGGGGCAATTAGCTACACACAAAATCTCAAAAAGGTGCAAGAGACTACAGTAAATATGCTGGATTTTGGAGTAATTAAAACGTCAGCAGATGTAGAAATGGGACAGCGCTTATGTACCTTGTTTGATGATTTACACACCCTGATCGAGGAATTTCAACCAGATTTAGTGGCGATCGAGAAACTCTTCTTCTATCGTATGTCAAGTACTATCCTGGTTGCACAGGCGCGGGGTATAGTCATTTTAGTGTTGGGGCAGCGTCGTCTTCCTTATGTAGAGTTTACTCCGGCTCAAATTAAACAAGCTTTAACAGGCTATGGCAATGCTGATAAGTCAGAAGTGCAAGAAGCGGTGGCGCGGGAGTTGGATTTAGATGAAATTCCTAAGCCGGATGATGCTGCGGATGCTTTGGCAGTAGCTTTAACGGCTTCTTATCAGCTGTAGGTTTTCATCAAAGATTTGGGTTTGGGGAAATCGTGCTTTCTCTAAAAGCCCACAACACCAATACTGGACTCTCTTTCAGAAAACGCTCAGGGGCTAGTCCTGATGATGTTGCTCAATGCGATCGCCACCGGAAAAGGCGGTTACGCGATCGCAAAAAGTCTTGCTAAATAATTGTAATAATATTTAATATGAGTCTGGGTTGTCTAATTTAGATTAACTATTGCAGAGAAATTCTCTCAGACTGAGTAAAATGACAAATACAACGAGGCAACTATTTTATAGATTAGTTACCCTAGAACTGGAGACTATGTTTTCAGTCCTGAGTTACTTCTGTATTTTGCCTCTGAGGCATAGCAATTTAGACCACACTAAATCCTTCATTTAAGAGCTCCTACAAATCATAATGGCTGTGATTGAGAAGAAAAGAACTCGCGATCTGCCCCAAATTAACGAACGAATTCGCTTCCCGAAAATTCGGGTCATTGACACTGACGGTGCCCAACTGGGAATTATGCTCCCACAGGAAGCACTACAACTAGCAGAAGAAAAAGAGCTAGATTTGGTGCTAATCAGCGATAAAGCTGACCCGCCAGTTTGTCGGATTATGGACTACGGGAAATACAAGTTTGAACAGGAGAAAAAGGCGCGGGAAGCCCGGAAAAAGCAGCACACGGCTGATGTCAAAGAAGTTAAGATGCGCTACAAAATAGAAGAACACGACTATAACGTGCGTGTTAAGCAAGCAGAGCGCTTTTTGAAAGATGGCGATAAAGTCAAAGCAACTGTGATGTTCCGGGGTCGAGAAATTCAACACAGCGACCTAGCAGAAGATTTGCTCAAGCGAATGGCAACGGATTTGGAGCCTTTTGGTGAGCTTCAACAAGCGCCTAAAAAAGAAGGACGAAATATGATGATGCTCATCTCGCCTAAAAAATAATTCTCTAACTGTTTAATAGACCAAGTTTGAAAATCCCCTGGCTAGAAGTCGGGGGATTTTTTCATCTTTCATTTGAATGCAATATACGCTTTGAGCGCCCACTTAGCTATGCACTCCTACGAAAGCGTTTAAATTTATCTAAAATCGATAGTCCTGAACGCTGAATGGGAAACATAATACTCAGTTGCTCAGGACTTTTGCTATTTCCAAGGGATGAGGAGGCAGAGGGGCAGGGGAGCAGAGGGGACAAGGTGACAAGGTGACAAAAGTTTAGAACTACCAACAAGTCTTTCCCCTTGTCCCCAATTCTCCTTGTCCCCAAGTCCTCTTTCCCATGCCCAATGCCCATTGCCCATTGCGCGGTGATACTACCAGAAAATAAAACTGCATGGAACTGAAAAATCACTGGTTGGCTGCAAATAAAGTTGCTTTACCACGACTACTACAGTGGGTGAATCTCCGACCAGAGGAGAGCGAACGAACCCAGATAATGTTTCTTTTTTACACAATTGTATCTGTAGGATTGCGGTGGGCAGAAGACAGTACGGTGGCGCTGTTTTTGGATGAATATGGAACTCATCTGCTGCCGTGGATGTATATTGCTAGTGCGGCAATGAGTGCTGGTCTGGTTTTTTTATACTCTTGGCTGCAAAAGATTTTTCCCTTACGTCGGGTAATTGTGGCGATCGCACCTTGTATGTTGATGCCATTAGTTTTATTAATTGTATTACGTTGGGGATCGCATTTTTCCTACCTAGCAGTGATTTCGGCATTTCTGCTGCGGCTATGGGTAGATGCACTTTATGTGGTCAATGACCTCAACACTTCCATTGTCGCCAATCAAATATTTAATATTCGGGAGATTAAACGGACTTACCCACTGGTGAGTAGTGGGCTTTTAGTAGCAGATGTGATCAGTGGCTTTAGTTTGCCTTGGCTAGTGCAATACACCACGCTGAATAAGATCATCCTCATCGCCTGTATGGTGATTTTATTAGGATCGGGAATTCTATTCTATTTAACTCATCATTATCGAGCAGCTTTTCCTGAAACCCCACAAAGACTAGCTCCTGAACAACAAGCTTCACGAGAGCGTTTCATTAAAAGTCCTCTGAAGCGCTACGTCTGGCAGTTGTTTGCTTTTGTGGGACTATTGCAAGTTATTGGGTTGTTAATAGATTTTCAGTATCTGCGCGAACTCCAATCCAATTTGAGCGACCGAGAACTTGCAAGCTTTTTGGGTCTTTTTGGTGGGATGTTGGGACTGTGTGAGTTGTTGTTGCAATGGTTTTTTTCCAGCCGACTCATCGAACGCATGGGAGTATTTTTTACTGCGACGCTTTTACCAATCACCGTCGGCTTTTCACTCCCAGGAGTGCTGGTATTGCTGCATTTAATTCCAGCCATACAATCGCAAAGCTTTTTCTGGGGTTTGATAATTGTCAAATTCTTTGATGAACTTCTGCGCTACACCTTTGTCATGAGTAGCGGCCCCATCCTGTACCAACCAATTCCAGAGGGAATTCGCAGCCGGATGCAGACTTTATCTGGCGGAACCGCCGAAGCGATCGCCACAGGTTTGACAGGAGCGCTAATTTTTGTGACTATCTTGTTTTGTGGGCGGTTTGTACCCGAACCACTACAAAAATGGGTGTTAGTAGCAGAAACAATGCTGATAGCTGGCACTTGTTTAAAAGTAGTTTGGGAATTGCGATCGCGCTATGTGGAACTGTTAGTCTTGAGTGTAGCGCGGGGTCACTTGAGTGCAAGCAATGTCGGCTTGCGATTTTTCAAACAGGGTGTAGTCAAAGCTTTAGCAGAAAAAGGTAGTGAGGCTGATAAGCGCTCCTGCATTGAACTTTTAGCCCAAATTGACTCTCAAGGAGCGGCGGAAGTTTTAGCCCCGCTACTAGTGAAGTTAACCCCAGATTTGCAGCGCCAAAGTTTGGAAGTGATGCTGATGGGAGGTGTAAATCCGGTTTATCTAGCCGCCATCCGTCCTCTGTTAGAAGAATCTCAAGAAACGAACCCCGAAGTTTTTGCCTTAGCGCTGCGTTACGTTTGGCTGGCTGAACCAAATCCTAATTTAAGCCTCTTAGAAGAATATTTACACCCCAGGCAAAACTCACTCATCCGCGCCACCGCCGCCGCTTTAGTCTTACGCCAGGGAACGCCCATGCAAAAGGTAGCAGCTACCCAAACCATGCGCCGGATGCTGACTCATAAGCAAGAACGGGAACGGATGAATGGAGTCAGAGCGCTCAGAGAAGCAGTTTATTTGCAGGCATTGCGGATTCATATCCCGAATTTATTACAAGATGAGTCATTACGGGTGCGCTGTGCCGTATTAGAAATGATTTCAGCCACCCATTTAGAAGAGTACTATTCAGCACTGATTGCAGCCCTTTATTACAAATCAACCCGCAGCACAGCCATGTCAGCCCTAGTGCGGCTAGAAAATGAAGCTTTAGAAATGCTGTTGCGGTTGGCTACCAATATTTACAAACCAGAAGTAGTGCGGATGTATGCTTGGCGCACTATTGCTCAAGTAGGAACTCAGCAAGCATTGGAGACTTTATGGGAAAACTTGGAAATATCCTGGGGTACTACTAGGGATCATATTCTCCGCAGCTTACTAAAAATCCACAAACAACCAGGAATTAAAGGTTTAGTAGATCGATTTTATGAAAGTCGGGTAGAAAATTTAATTAAGCAGGAATTAAAATTTTTAGGTGAAATTTACGCTGCATATATCGACTTCCAAACATTAGACCAAAAAGAAAATTATCAATCCAATCAAAGGATTGTGATTGTCTCGGAATTATTGCAACGCGCCCTTCTAGAATTGGAATTGGATGTGAAAGAGCGGCTGCTACTATTACTGAAACTGCTTTACTCGCCAGAAAAGATGCAGGCAGCATCCTTCAATCTGCGATCGCTCTCAGTGGTAAACTTAGCGCGGGGCTTAGAAATCTTAGAGCATACCGTAACTTTATCTTCAAAATCTTTATTGCTGAATATTTTAGATAATCGACCACAGGCAGAAAAATTGCAATATCTTGTCGAAGCCAAGATCGTAGAATATGAGAACATGGTAGTTAGCGATCGCCTCCACAGATTGCTGATGTTAGGTAATTTCCTTTCTGACTGGTGTCTAGCTTGCTGTTTTCATTATGCTCAAGTTACACGCATCCGACTGACCAGTTCTGAGATATTATTGAGTTTGCGTCATCCCACCGGCTTTGTTAGGGAAGCTGCGATCGCATATTTAAATATGGTTTCATATCGCGTTCTCCTGCAAATCCTCCCCCAGTTACAAAAAGATCCACATCCTTTAGTGTCCGCTCAAGTTAAAGAGTTACTCGAAAAATACCAATTCAAAAATTACAATTAAAAATCCTCCAATCGCTGTAGAAGTAGAATTAATGCCCAATAACTAATGACAAATGACAAATGACAAATGACAATTTGTTAACCTGTAAACTGAAGTAAAAATTCAAAGAATATCAGGAATCATGTACGTACTCATCGGTGGAGCAGGCTTAGTCGGCTTAAGTTTGGCGCAAAAACTGGTAGAACTAGGGCATACTGTTGCTGTAATTGACATTGACCCTATCGCTTGCCGCTACGCCCGCGAACAAGTGGGAGCAATGGCTTTTGAAGGCAGTGCTGTGAGTACAGAAGTATTGTTAGAAGCTGGGATTCGCAAAGCCGGTTCCTTGGCAGCAGTTCTCAGAAGTGATGCCTTAAACTTGGCAATGGTAACTCTTGCTAAACACTACGGCGTCACCCATATTTTGAGCCGGATGCGCCACCCCGATTTTGTCGAACCATTGCGGATAGCTGGAGCCAACCATATTATCAGTACTGTTGAACTATCAGTTGCAACAATGGTGAACGCCATTGAGTATCCACAAGTAGAATCAATGATGCATTTTGAGCAGGGACAGATTGAGGTTCTGAAACTTTCCATCCCCAACAATTGCTATGTTGCTGGTCGTAGCGTTGCCGAAATTGCTCAAGATCCCCAATTTCCTACTGGTTCGCTAATTATTGGCTATCAATCTCATCCCCACGAAGATTTGATGATTCCTAACGGCAGTACAATACTGGAACCTCATTCAACTGTGCTGATTGTGACTAAACCAAGATGCTTACATCAAGTCATTGATTTTATTGAACAAAAATGTTGAGCACAGTTCCTACCTAAACTGTTTATTAGGTAGGGTTAGCTACACATTTAACAATTCAAAATTCAAAACTTGTACTGAGCGTAGCCGAAGTATTCAAAATTCAAAATTCAAGACATTTTCAGAGGATGTCTGAGAAGTATTAAATATTTCGTCCGATCCCCCCTAGCCCCCCTTGAAAAATGGGGGAAACTTCTAAAAGTCCCCCTTTTTAAGGGGGATTTAGGGGGATCTATAAGTCTCGAATACAACACTAAAAAGTTTTCAGACATCCTCTCAGACGGGGATTTACAGCAGTTTTCATATATTTGAACTACATCTGTTGTAGGGGCGCAAGGCCTTGCGCTCCTACCGCGTCGTCTATTTACAGCAACTGACTGGAGTCGGAGCCACTTTGCCTCTGCACTACGTCTAATGGTTGGGTTCTTAAACCCCTTGATTTACGATAATAAAAAAATGGTGAGTTTTGATGAAGCTGTATAGATATATTATTTTAGCGATCGCTCTTATTTTTCTTGTATCTTGTCAATCAACACCCAAATCACAACCCGATGCCATTCCAGCAGCCCCATTGCAAAAAACAGTGACGCTGGATAAGAATTTTAAGATAGCCAGCGGTGAAACTCTTTATGTTCCAGTCTACTCTCATATCTATCATCACAATCGCCAAGAGATTTTTGAGTTAGCAGTTACGCTTAGTATTCGGAATACAGATTTGACTAATCCGATCGTTATTACTTCTGTGCGCTACTATAACTCAGAAGGGAAACTAGTTAAACAGTATTTAGAGCGCCCTATTCAACTTGATGCCCTAGCTTCGACAGATTTTTTTATCAATAGAAATGACACCAGTGGAGGTTTAGGTGCAAACTTCATTGTCGAATGGGTAGCCCAAACCGAAATATCCGAACCGATAGTAGAGGCAGTCATGATTGGTACTGACTTTCAACAAGGAATTTCTTTTATCAGTCCTAGCAGGGTAATTAAAAGTCAAAATAACAATAAGCGATCGCCTTTAAAATAGAAATTTTAAAAAGCTAATTTATCACTTTTTCGTTTTCCTCGTTCCCATGCGGAGCATGGGAATGCATTCATTGAGTCTCTGACTCAATCTTTAGCTGGAGGCAACAGAATCCTAATCAGCCAAAACTCAGAGGTTCATCAACAAAGCTCAAAGGTTCAGCGACAAAGCTCAGAGGTTCATCAACGAAGCTGAGAGGTTCATCAACGAAGCTGAGAGGTTCATCAACGAAGCTGAGAGGTTCATCAACGAAGCTCAGAGGTTCATTAACGAAGCTCAGAGGTTCATCAACGAAGCTCAGAGGTTCAGCGACAAAGCTCAGACTATCCCCCATGCCCAATGCCCCATGCCCAATGCCCTATATTTAATCATCTTCTAATTTCAACAATTGTTCATCAAGAGTTTGTATCCGCTCGCGCACAATTTCTTCTGAGAGAATTCGCTTCCGCATTGCTTCATTGAGCGCTCCTTTTTCTGCCAAGAGTAAACGTCGGCGAATAGCTTCAAGTTTACTGCTCTTGCCACTTCTACCTTCCACCTCATCAGGGCGACGATTATATAGTTCCCGCAGTATTTTTTCTGCACCGGCAATTCGTACCTGATAAGCTGAACGCATCTCTTCATAAACGGCTTTTGGTAATACCCCTGATTTCAATAGGCTATCTAATTCATCTTGTGCCGCCTTACCCGTCATCAGCTGGGCTTGCAACTCTTCAACCTGTTGCTGAACTTCAGAAAATTTAGATAACTTTAAGCGTTTTACCACCCAAGGCAAACTTAAACCCTGTCCCACTAACGACACCAGCACACAGCCGAAGACTATAGCTATCAAAACTTCTCGCCCTGGTAGTGTTGTAGGTAAACTCAATGCCAGAGCCATTGAGAGTGAACCTTTGATGTTGCCTAAAAACAGTAAATGTTGCCAGCGCAGCGGAATTGGACGGTCAATCCAACGAACTAATGCTAGTAGCGGATAAACTGTAAGAACTCGCGCGACTTGAAAAGCCAAAACTGCAAGTAGAATTGCAGGTAAAGTTTTCCAGAGTGTTACCAAATTTATTTCTACACCAATCAACAGAAAAATAAAGGTGTTGACAGTAAAACTGGCATATTCCCAAAAACTCAATAAAGTGATGCGGCTAGAAGCAGAAGTATTGCGAGAAAGCCCTAAATTCCCGAAAATTAATCCAGCAACAACTACAGCCACAGGGCCTGATACACCGAGAAATTGCCCAACCTGAAAAGTTCCTAATGCAACTGCAACTGTCAGCAAAAGACTGCCAAGGGCATCATCTAAACGGGCGAATACAGGTATACTCAAGTAGCCCAAGACTAACCCGACAACGCAGCCTCCTAGTGAGATAAATAGCAGCTGTTGGATTCCCTCTACAAATGTGAGTGAGCCTGTTGAATATACTTGCACGATCAAGTTGAAGGAAACAAGGGCAGCAGCGTCATTGAATAAAGTTTCTCCTTCAACAATGGTGGAAAGCCGTGAGGGTACTGGTATCTCCTTAAATACAGCAATCATGGAAACAGTATCAGTGTTTGCCAGAATTACTCCGACAAATAATGCAGGTATCCAATCCAGTCCCAAGACAAATTTCAACAGGACGGCAATAATCGCACTGGAAATCACAGCCCCGGGCCCAGCTAGTAGAGCAATTGGTTTAAAGGTGCTGCGTAGGCGGCTGACATCTGTATTAATACCAGCTTCAAAGATCAGAATTGGCAAGAAAAGATCCAAAACAAGGGTTGGACTTAAACCAATCCGACGAGACAATAACTCAGTGATGGGCAAACCTGCTAATACTAAACCCGTAACATAAGGAATTCCCAACCGCCGGGACAGCAAAGCTACTCCTGTAGCCAGAACCAAGAGAATAATTGAAACTTTGACTAATTCGGTAACATCCACTATTATTGCGTTTTGGAGAGTTAGTTTGACTTGACTGATAGATTCTCTCTTCATTCATGCCAAATTAGCAAGTTCAGGGTGTGGGTTCATCGAACTCACGTTAAAGTAGAGTCGCTCCGAAACATTTGAAAAAAAATGCAACACATAGACCATTTGTAGAGACGCGATTCATCGCGTCTTTACCCAAGGATGTGTTGCAATCATCAATTGAATTGGTATTAGTTTTGCGTCAGTCCTAATTTTAGTCGAACCCAGTAACTCCCGGAATTTCAAGGACAAAATCTGCCCCATATACAGATGCAGGAGTCTGGAATCCTACCTTAACTTCGCCTTGAATCACCCGTTTGATAACTGCTACAGCCGCTAATGCCGTAAAATCGTATGCTTCTGGCCCTAAGAGCTTTGCAGTTACTTGTTGACCAGTTTCATCCTCAGCAATACCAATTACTCTAGCTTGCCCCTTGGCTCGTTCTGCTGCCGTTGGCCCAGTGGGTAGAGTTTTAATTAGACTTGCTAAAGCACTTTGGAATAGAGACGAGTTAAATAACCATTCCAAATTCTGGCTCGACTGCATCAGGAAGGCCACAGGATTAGGAAATACGGTATAAACCTCAATATTGGGAATACCCGTAGTCTGAAACGCAGTGATAATATCAGCACGCCAAGGGTTTGTTACTGCTGTCTCGGGCCCATAACCAAAATCAACTTTACGTCTTTTCGATGCTGGGCGAGATGAGATGAGCTTACCTGCTTCTCGGACTACCCCGATATGATGTAAAGTTGGCAGTACTGTATTTGCAGTTCCCTGAGATACGCCTCCCACTGTTTCGTAGATTAAAATCAGTCGCGTTGCAGCTGCCAACTTCTGTTTGAGATAAGCAGCTATACAATCTGTAGGGACAACTCCAAATCCCACACCAGGGAGAAGCATTATCCCTGCACTTTTAGCCTCTGTATCTCGTGCTTGTAGCGCCTGAAATTCAGGTACTTCGCCAGCTATATCTAAATAATGAGTTTTAGTTTGGAGGCAAGCATCGACAAGTGGCTTTGAGGTTTTGGAGAAAGGCCCGGAGCAGTTGATGACAGCAATTATATCCTCAAGAGAGCGAGCGATCGCCTGCGGATCGTCTAAGCCAAAAACCCGAAAGTTCAAACTTAATTCATTGGCTACAGCTGCTAGTGAACTTTGATTGCGTCCAGCTAAAATTAATTCCAGTCCATTATTTTTAGCAGATTCAGCAATGAGTTTTCCAGCATAGCCAGTTGCACCATACAATAACACCCTTGATGTCATTATTATCACCAGCTAGGAATTAATTGTTCGCAATCTGCTGCCATAACCTGACTTCAGGTGGTTCAACTAAAAATTGTCCTGACTTTTCGTTCAAAGCTTTAATATACGGCTGCTGTAAGTGTTGAGCCAAAATTTCTTGGCTGACCCAGTTTTCATGTAACAGAAACAAAGATGGGTCGTCAACAGATTGGTGCAAATCGTAATTAATACAACCTTCTTCTGCAAGAGTGAGACCTATTACAGGTTGAAATTCCTGCTTAAAATTTTCTTCCAAACCTGGCTTCACTTTTAGTCGAGCGGTGACGGTTACTTTCTGATTTGACATTGTGATTCCTCTTTTTTAGTAAAACTAATTCAAGTATTAATGCTATTAATAATTTCTGAAGGCTTGAAGTAGTTATAAGGTATGGGACGAGTTTGATTTCTAATATCTATTTGCCGTTCTATTTCATGCAAATTCTGTTGAAATTGCACCACAATTTCCTGCGCCAATGGGTCGGCAAACTCCTCATCATAAAAACCCAATTTGTCATAGTGGTACGAGGTTAAAATCTCAGTCCACATTACCTGGTCGGCAGCTTGTTTAAAGGGAGGAAGTATCTTCATGATAGTTTCCAAATCTACACCCTTAGTTTCTGGAATTGGGTGGTAGGCTGCATAGGGCATATTGGGTACAAAAGCCATATATTCGTACTGAGAAAAATTCAAAGCAGAGTGTAGAGGAGCGCAAGTGAATACTACCACACTGATGATTTCAATCAGTTGTTCTAGAGTCTCAATCTTGGCTGGCATTCCCTTGACTCTACCACCATCTTGAGCTACTAATTCTCTAGCCCAATTTTGCAACTCATAGTCGTCACTGATATCCTGTGAGGTTTGGTAATAAAGTTGCAAGTATTCAGCCACAAACTTTTCGACGGCATTCCATATTAATATGCCATCGTCCCGGAAAGGAAAGTGCGGTAAAATTTCTGGGTCATCCGTTCGGCGACTTTTTATTAACCGAGGGAAGGTAAATTTTTCCACACTCCATTCTTCATAAACCTTCGCTACAAATCCAAGAGACTCCGCCAATGAACCTGCCATAAACTCATCAACCGGGCCTCCAGGCTGTAAAAACTGAGTGCGTCCCAAATCGTTATCAAATAGCATGAAACGGAAGTGGGGTTTTAACAGTAAAGCGATGGGATGATTTTCTGCTAGTTGCCGCGCAGTGACAATCGCGAACGGAGCCATAACTGCATGAGTATAGGCAAAATGACTACCCAATTCTTGATGGTTGCCATCAGCAATTTGAACGCAGGTTTTTGCCAAAAACCAATCTAAATGGGGGTCATCTGGTGTATAAATTACGCTTTTTGCACCAGAGTCATGATTAATCTGAATCGCAACAGGTACTAGAGAACCACCATTAGGACTATCATTACTTTGCCAGTAAAATAGAGCTTGTGGCTTGGGAAGGTACTTTTTAACATTCTCGTAGACACCACCTTTAATATCAGATAACAAAGGATAATTTAAGAAATACAGCTTGCCTTCCTTAAGTGCCTTTTCCAAAGTAAATTCTGTACCTGCAACCTTCTGAAAATGTGCATCTGTGACAGCAAAATTATCAGGTAATACATCAATTTTTTGGATAGCTAATGGGTTCGCTCCAGAGAGTCGTTGTTCTGCAAAACAAGAGTCTGTTTTGTAATTTTTTATGACATCGGGTTTTGGTAGGAGTGACAAAAGTTCTTCATATTCTTCCAATTCATCTAGTGGGTCTAAGAAGTTTCTGGCTTTAGCAGCTAGCATATTTGGTGCAAGAGTTGCCATGCTTGCCAAACGTTTAGCAGTATATTCCGCCGAGAATATTTCCTTATGAGGAACTTTATCAATGACTGGTAGGGGAGCTAGATAATCGTAATTAAATTTGTACTCTTCTCGATTTTTATCTAGCCAATTGATTCGGACATTAACATCAGGATCTTTTTGTGGTAAATATGGTTTCACGATGATCTCCAATTCTATTTTTGAGCGGTTGCTAGTAAATGATTAACGTCAGGATTTAGCAAACAAACTTCATTACAGAGTTTTCAGATACTCAATCAAAGCTTTTTTATTCTCATCAGATAAATCAGTGCCATAAATATGTCCCTGATTTGAATTAGCAGTTACCTTGGTATCGTATTTAAAACCTATAGCTTTGGCTTCATCTCCCTCAGTAATAAAACCAACTTTTTTCTGATCGTAGACATCATATCCCCGATAGAAAACTTGAGGACGATTCTCTGGTTTCTCGAACAAATCTTGTAAAGATGGGACTGAACCATTATGTAAATATGGCGCTCTTAACCATAATCCATCTAGGGAAACAGATACATACCCATTGGTTTTACGTAAGTTTTTAAAGTCCCAAGGATAGCCATCACCAAAATGATTGTAAGTATCCGCTCCTTCTTGCGTCCACATATCTAACCGATGGCGGTCAGTTCCCACTTCTTCCACAGGGATAACAGTACCTGTTCTTTCCCCACCAAAAGCGTGACAAGATGCACAAGTATTAGCAAAAATTTGACTTCCTTTTGCAGCCACTTGCTCATCAATAGCAAATGGATATTTAGGAGGTGGTAGTTCTTGAATAAAATCTTCTACTCGTTGTAAATCGGCTACAGGAAGTGATTTTTTGGTAGCACCATCACCAATTGCTCCAGTTTGAACAGTTTCTGTTAGTGAAGTTTCTAAGCCATCCCAATGGAGTGCAAACCCTTTGTGCATCTTTTGATTCCAAAGAGGCATCATATCAGAGTTGCCAATAGTGTTATCTTTAGGCAACTTTAAAGTATTGAATTTTACAGGATTAAAAGGATCAATTCGACCAGGCCCCCAGTTAGGACGGGAATCTGTCCAACTATAGTCTTCTTTTTGTTGCAGCAGTGCTTTCTTAGTTTGAGGAATTAGCAGATAGCGATAAAGTAAATTTTCTAACCAGGAAAGGTTGTAATTATATTTGATTTCGTCAAGGATATAATCTGCTGTGAATCTAGGATCGCCAGCAGTTGCACTCAAAAATCGTAAATAGCCTTGTGAATCAAATTTATTAGCAGGAGCCGCAGCCACAATTGTGGGTTTATCTTTCTCTGTTTTTCTATAGGTGGCAGTATGGCAAACAGCGCAAGTTATACCAACGCGAGGGAAACCAATGGTTTTTTTCGTAAACCCAACTGGCATTTCTTTACCCTCTTCCCAAGTGATTCCCAAGGAAGTATAACCACCTGGCCCTGGTAATTTATCAGGGAAAATTCGTGGTAGTACCAGCCAAATCCAATAAGGAACGCCTTGCGCTTCTTCTGTGCCAATAGAACCATATTTAAAGTGTTCTTCAGGCGATTCATAATATGTGGGAACCTCTCGAAAAAGGTTGTACCATCCCACATACCCAACTACACCACCTAAAAGGATCGCAATTAAAACAATGCTTGTGATTACCTTACCTATGTTATTTTTGAGTATTGTCATGGCACTCTTTTGCTCCTTTGCAGAAGAATCTGTTTGTAGTGTAGAAATATATCTACACTAGACTAGGGATAAAATTAGGATAATTGCTTCACTGAAATTGCAGCGATTGCATTTTGCTACGCATTGCTAGGGTCAGAAGAATTAGTTCCGCTAATCCGAAAAACAGGTCTACAAAAGCAATGGATAAAAATCCTTTATCTTGCCCAAAGAAAAGTACTGCACAAATGAAAAATGTCGATCCAAAAGCTCTTGAAGGAAATATTGATATCCAGGCAGTTGCCTGATATCGGTACGGGTCAAGTGCCCCAGGAATATAAAATGCACTAATAATAAACAACAGCATTCCCGCAGCACGAACCCAGATAATTGGCTCTGGTATATGCATTTGAAGGAACGTCAGCATTAATTCTGGAAAGAAGCAAGAAGGAATGACAAAAAGCATATTAACAATAATGCCAACCCAAGTAACGCGACTAAACCATTTAGCGTAATTATTCATTTTTTCTCCTTTTAAAGCTTTTTCATGTACTCAACTAGGGCATTTTTATCTTCTGTAGGAAGATCGGTTCCATATAAATGACCACTGTTACTATTTCCAGGTTTTGTGGTATCGAACTTAAAGTATTGCTTACCGTTTTCTACACCAACATCAGATACAAAGCCAACTTTTGCTCTGTCAATCACATCGTAGCCACGATAGAATTCTTTAGGTCTATTTTCTGGTGTTTCTAGTAAATCCCGTAAGGTGGGAACTGAGCCATTGTGCAAATAAGGGCCGCGTAACCAAACACCATCAAGGGGCATATTTGCATAGCCATTCGTCTTACGGAAATTCTTAAAGCGCCACGGATACCCTGTATACAGAGTATTTTGGTTAGACATCGTTTTGTAGGTATATGAGTCAAGACGATGAGGGTCTGTACCAATTTCTTGAATTGGGACAACTTTGCCTGTATATGCACCACCAAAAGCGTGACAACTAGCACAATTGCTTTGAAAAAGCTGTTCTCCCTTCGCTGCTATAGTTTCGTTAACTTCGTAGGGATATTTTGGTGGTGGTAGTTCCCAAAGCCAATCAGCAACTCTCTGAATTCGAGGCAAATCAATCGTTGTGGGTGTGACTCCAGCGCCTAAAGCCGCACTCTTATTTCGTTCATCAACAGAAGTGTTATTACCATCCCAATGTAACTGCAATCCCTCACGGGGTTTTTGATTCCAAACGGAAGGGAAATCAGAAGTACCAATCAGTTCATCCTCACGCAACTTATCCATTGGGAAATGAAATTGAATTGCTTTATAAGGATTAAAAGTATCTACTCTTCCTGGGCCCCAATCTGGTTGTTTTTCAACGAACTTAAGTCGAGATGCCTGATTAATTAGTGCATCTCTAGTTTGAGGAATTGCAATGAAGCGATAAAGTAATTTTTCAATGGGATTAATACCACCACTGATTTTTTCAATTTCTGGCAACATCCGGTTAGCAGTAAAGCGCTCATCTACACCAACTGCTGACAAGAATTTGATATATCCCTGCAAATTAACTACATTAGCAGGCATTGCCGTGATGACTTGATGTTCGCTATTGGGAGTATTTCGCAGCGTTCCTGTATGACATACAGCACAATTCAAGCTAACTCTATCGATAAAGACTCGCCTTTGCGAAAAACCTATAGGTAAATCTTTGTCAGGTTCTTTGATAAATCCTAAAGAAGTATAACCTTTTCCAGGTAATTTATCTGGGAATAATTCTGGTAAAACTTTCCAAATCCAGTAAGGGATGCCATTGACCGGTTCGCTGCCGATTGAACCATATTTAAAATGGTTTTCAATATCAGCATAATCCACTGGGGAGTTAGATAAAACAGGCCAAAGGAAAAATACTGCTACTGCTACAATACCTACAATTACAACCCAAATCCGCTGGAAGATTCCTTTGATTGAGGTTGGAAGTAGGGTAGGGTTTGTTTGTTCAGTCATGAAACACTCCCCATTTTGTCGAGATTATTTGTAAGCGAAATTGTCGATGCGATCCGCATCGCTTTTTTATCTAGATAAATTTGCAAACTGAGTTTCATGAAAAACTGACATTACTTCTTCCATCATCTCTTCATAGCTATTGAAGCGATCCTGCTCGTAACAACCCAAAGGATTTTCAATTACATTCAGCAGACATTTATTGCAATAGGTACAGGGTTTATCTGCCAGGTCTTTACCTTCTTTAAAAGATTTAACTAAGTCATTATTAGCAATTAGGGTACGAGCCATTGTCACGCCATCACAATAATGCTCGCTAATTGCCTGACGAATATAAGAAGCTTGCTGTAAACCACCTGTACATAATACGGGAATATTAACGTGCTTTTTAATTTCTCTGGAATCTAGTAAGTTTCTGCCTTGATTCTCTATTAGTAGCTGTTTGATTTTAGGATCTTTTACATCATCACCACTAAATGCTTGAGGAGGCAATTGTTTTTTCACACGATTCCATAAAAAATTGAAAATTGGATGCAAAAATGCTTTGCGAAATAAAATGTAGTTGCGTGTAGTTTCTACGCCACTTGACAACATGGAATCATAAGTTTTAGTAATGATATCAAAATTAAAATCACCAATGGGATTGAGTGGGTGAGGAAATAAGCTACCAGTTGACACATGGACGGCATCAGCCCCAGCTTCTTCTGCCCATTGACAAACTTGGATAGAATCTTCTATGGTATTACCTGGTTTTTCCCAAAAGGTGACGGCATTGTTATAGTCAACGGCACTAATTTTGAATTGCAAATGAAAGTCGTTGCCTACTTCTTTGCGGATTGCTCTAATTACATCTAGCAAAAACCGCGCTCGATTCTCTAATGAACCACCATATTCATCTTGACGGTCGTTAATTCCAGAACTGAGAAATTGATTAAAAAGATATCCATTTGCACTGTGCAATTCCACTCCGTCCAAACCTGCTTCACGGGCACGTCTAGCACCATCGGCGAAGTATTGAATTGTTTCTTTAATCTCTGTTAGTGTCATCGCTTGACACAAAAAGCCGTGGAATGGCTCAGTTTGGCTAGTGGAACTTAAGGCTTTTTTTCCTAAGTTTTCTACACCACCAATATCTTGCTGTCGCCCCGAATGGCTTAATTGCAAAATAAATTTACAGTCATATTCGTGGACTCTTTCTCCTACTTTTCGCCAAAAGGGAATGCGCTCATCACAGTTAATGGTGGCGTAATTGGGCATAATTCGTCCCCGGATGGCGACTGGGACAAAGGAACTAATAATCGCTCCTACACCACCACGAGCAAACTTTTCTTCCCAGTTGATTCGGGCTTGAGTTCCTGAACCATCATAGTTATCCCATCTGCCAGAAATACTAGAGCGAAATATCCGATTTTTTACTGTGAGATTACGGAATCTCAATGGCTCAAATATAATATCGTTTTCCATGTGTTTCTCTGTCTTTATCTATTGTTTCGGCAATAAAATTAGGTGTCAAAATTATTCGTAGCACTAACAGTCTCGCCAGAGAACTATTTTTTTAGGTCTCTGGGAGAGCAGTTTTTATGTCTACAAATCTACAGTGGAGGTTTTCGGATGCGATCGCTAAGTATTAAGTTTTTGTTACTTAAATTTACTTAACCAGTTTCAGCATGGATATTTATCCTTATTGGTTTTTACAGTTATATAAAGACTTTTGCAATTTGTAAACCTATCGGTATTTACAGAGCAATTCTTAAAAAAAGTGAAAATTTCCGTCTTTTATTTTTCTTAAAAGGTTAAGGCAACCTTAAAAGTAGCTAAAAGGATCTGCTCACAATTTGTTACAAACCTAACCAAGTAGGTAGGAAATCGATATAACCATAGCAAATTGGTTATTGAAGACCATTGTAAATTTACAAATTTTTAAATTTTTGATGTAGAAATGTATAAAAGTTTATTGATGACGTTTTACAAAGTTGTGTAGTAACTTCATATATAACGAACCTTAGTAAGGTACATTAATCATCAAAATATCCCAAGACTAAATCTGGAAAATGGGAAATTGGTGATGAAGCATTAATGTACCTCTGCAAACGTGAGGTGCAGTGGGAAAGGTTTAGGTGTTATGACCAGAGAGTTTTATGAAAAAGACAAGTCTAATTTTTAAGGGCTGTCTGCTCCTCCTATTCGCGACTATGTTTATAGTCTGCGGTTTTTATGGAACGCCTACAGCTCTAGCCGATGAGTATAGTGAAATACCTACGTCCATAAGTACTGAGTATTCGGATACGGGTGTATCTGAATACCCTGATAACTGCGAGGGTATCGGTTATCTCCCAGAGTACACAAAGGAGAATTTGACAGATGCCGAAAAACGGGGTCGTTGCACTTGGTACTTATGGACTGGCGGTAATTCTAAGTACTATCGTGATTTAGCGAAGCGAACGCATGGTGGTGTTGACCTGCTAAAGCTGATTGACTCGCGCGTGCATGACGAGCGATTGCAACGTTATGGTGCAATTAACGATCCTGGATGTGAAAAGGCGACAGCACCAGATGAATATGGTTTGTGGCTAGATAAATGTAAAGATCCGCTCTCAACTGGCGTTATTGGATTGCGTAAGTTCCAAAACCCCAACTTCGACTCGACAAAATGGAACCCTGTTGAATATGCCAAAACTTCACAAATTGAGCCTCCATACGTAATCGGGCAGTCCTGCGCCATCTGTCACGTAGCGTTAGATCCCCTCAATCCACCCAAAGACAAGGAACATCCAAAATGGGAAAACCTTGTAGCAGCATTGGGTAATCAGTACATTAAGGAAAATAAATTATTTGCATCCAGCGTTGGAGAAAATAGTTTTGTTAAGCAAGTACTCGATTCTCAAAAACCTGGTACCTCTGATACTTCTCGGATTGCCACCGATCATATTAATAATCCGAATGCGATCAATGCCATTTTTAATTTAGGCGATCGCCCCAAATATCCAGAGGTGATGAACGATGGTTCAACCAAGGATGTTAATCATATTCTCAAGGATGGTGCAGACTCTACAGGAGTGGCAAATGCCTCACTACGCGTCTACGTCAACATTGGGATGTGCGGCGATTACTGGACAAGTCTTCATGAGCCTTTATTAGGCAGAACTCCCCAAAAACCTTTTGATATTGAAAAGGCGCGCAAAGAGTGCGAAGGCTGGAGACAGACAGAAGCACGCATGGCTGATGCCGAAGCATTCTTAAAAACCATCAAGCCGATGCACCTGAAAGATGCACCAGGTGGCGAACAGTTCTTGACTAAAGATGAGGAAGTTCTCAAACGTGGGAAGCTGGTTTTTGCCAGTACTTGTGCTGGTTGCCATTCCAGCAAAAAGCCATCGGCTGCGATCGCTGCTGACCCCGAACAGGCTCAAAAATGGTACGAAGAGTCTGTACTCAGTAGTAATTTCCTCGACCACAACTTCTTGTCTGATGACCAGCGCTACCCAGTTACCCTAATTGGTACTAATGCGGCGCGATCGCTAGGGACAAATGCCTCTAAAGGGCATATTTGGGATCAGTTCTCGTCGAAGACGTTCAAAGAACTGCCCTCACCAGGTACTTTGACGCTGTACAACCCCTTCGATCAGAAAAAACCCATCGAATTTAAGATACCTGATGGCGGTTTGGGATATTACCGTACACCCTCACTAGTGAGCATTTGGGCAACAGCACCACTTCTGCACAACAACACACTAGGACTTTACAACGAAGATCCTTCAGTGAAAGGACGTGTAGAAGCCTATACGGATGCGATGGAAAAGCTGCTGTGGCCTGAAAAGCGTGAGGGAATTATCAGCAGGACATCTAAAGATACCAAATTAGAGCTTCCTCCAGGAGATCCGAATCCGAGATTTAGGCTTCCTGTTCCTAAAGGTACGCCTGTGAATTTGCTAGCAAGCATCAATATGAGAGAGGCGATTACATCTCTGAATCTCGGCAGCCTTTTTCAAGACTTGAAACCGGAGGGTGGAATTAAGGGTAAGTTGGCACGTGTACTTTTAAGAGCCAACAAATCTCCTGATTTTGTAGAAGATGAGGGTCATTATTTTGGCTCAAATCTCCCAGATGAAGATAAGAAAGCCCTAATTGAGTTCGTGAAAACTTTCTAAGTACAGCTTTCGTGTAAAATCGTAGTGTTTTAAACGCAGAGAATTCGCTACGAATTAATAAAATGTTGTACTAAGACAACTTGTCTTGATATTCTGCACTCGTTTCCAGGTTAAATCTGGGAACGAGAAAAAATATTGATTAAATAGCAAGGATATATATGGCGTATTTACCAATCGTCTTCGTTCGTGGATATGCAGGTACAGAAAAAGACGTTGAGCAAACAGTCAACGATCCGTTTTATGGATTCAATAGTGGTTCAACCCATATTCGAGTAGATGAGAAGGAAAATCCCCAGAAGTTTTTTTTCGAGAGTCCATTGCTGCGGCTAATGACCGATCATGGTTATCAACCGATTGTTGACAATCAGAATGTAAGCAATCAGATTAAAAGATTGTCCGATCGACTTCATCAAACTATTTGGATCTATAGATTTTATGATATATCTACACCTAGCTTTGGCTCCTCAAGTGTCGTTCGGCAGGAGATGGAAGAGATAGCGAAGGGTTTAAGAGACTTGATCCAGAATGTCAAAAAAACGACGGGTACTGATAAAATTTATCTGGTTGCCCACTCGATGGGAGGTCTTGTTTGTCGCAGCTTGATTGAAAAGATTTATCCAGAACAAGGCGAGCAAGCTGCCGATCATATTGACAAATTCTTTACCTACGCTACACCTCATGGTGGTATTTATTTTGAGGTCGGGGGTGGCTTAATTGAAAATCTCAGGGACAGGTTTCAATTGAATAATTCTGATGACTTTGGCCCTCAACGGATGTACCAGTATTTAACACCTAATATTAAGCCAACGGCTGAGTTACCCGATAACTTTCAGCTACAACAATTACAAAGTATAGATAATGCATTTTCGCCAAGCCGCGTTTTTTCTCTAATCGGCACGAATGCACATGATTATGAAGAAGCTTTTGGTCTTTCACGCAATCTTGTTGGGGTGAAAAGTGATGGTCTAGTTCAGATTGATAAAGCTTATATCCTTGGATCTCATCGTGCTTATGTTCATCGCTCTCATGGTGGACGTTATGGCATATTGAACTCCGAAGAAGGTTATCAAAACCTGCAACGATTTTTGTTTGGTGATATTCAGGTGAAACTGTCTCTGAGCAATGTTGAGTTACAAGACCTGGACAAGAACTTTTATCAACTAGAAACTAGGGTGGCTTTGCGTGGTCTTCCTATTCCTATATATGAGCAAGCGATCGCTCATTATTGCCCAATTACACAAGAGTTAACCCGAACAGATAAACCTATTCCGCTATTTACAGCTTTCTTAATCCCAAAAAACTCAGTCAATGATGATAATACCTGTAGATATGCCCTGCGTTTAGCGCTGCATTCCTTTACAAAACAAGAGACGAATTGGTTACGTGACCATCATCTCGACCAAGTACCTTTGTGGTCTGACTATCTAATTACTGATGTTGCCGAATCAAATAGCACTTATGAGGCTAAATACAGTTGGAATTCTGAAGAAAAAGAGCCAGTAACAAAATTAAATCCGACTTCAGAATCTAGTCCAGATATATATGTTGCGTATGTTTCTTTACCTGAACGCGGTCAAAAAATCTTAGGAACAAATGCAGCAGTTCGCTTGGAAATTTCCCAATGGAAATAAATAAGTGCTTGTTGTTGTGTAGTCAGTAATTAGGTGTGTTTACTTAGCACTGTTTAATTATTTTGGAGAGAGAATAATCAAGCTTAAAGAACGTTAGGTTAATAATGGCTAATAACTAATGATTCATAAAAAACATGAGTGAAAAACAATGGAGAGATGAAGCCTACGTTTTTATAAGGTTTCTGGATTAACACATAGTTATTTCACCTGTCTATTTATTTCAAGTTTTTAAAAGAGGAAAATTATGCAGACCAATCGCAAACAAACGGCTCTTATTACTGGTGCATCTGGTGGCATCGGTTATGAATTCGTGAAATTATTTGCTCAGGATGGTTACAATCTTGTGTTGGTAGCTAGAAGCCTGGAAAAGCTGAATAAAATTGCCGATGAATTTAAAAATAAATTTGGCATTGATGTCAAAGTTATTTCCAAGGATTTATCTAACCCATCAGCCCCAGAAGAAATTTTCACGGAACTAGAACAAGCATCGATTAATATTGATGTGCTGGTGAACAATGCAGGATTTGCTACCTACGGATTATTTAACGAAATTGACCTGAATGCTGAAATGCAATTGCTACAAGTCAATATCTTATGTCTGACACATTTAACCAAGTTATTTCTCAAAGGCATGGTTAAACGGGGGTCTGGAAAAATATTAAACCTGGCTTCCACTGCTGCTTTTCAACCAGGGCCGTTAATGGCAGTATACTACGCTAGTAAAGCTTATGTCTTATCATTTTCAGAAGCGATCGCAAATGAATTAGAAGGTACAGGCGTTTCTGTAACGGCGCTTTGTCCAGGGCCTACCGAATCTGGTTTTCAGCAAAGAGCCGCAATGGAAGACTCCAAGTTGGTAAGCGGTCAAAAAATTATGACTGCGGAAACAGTAGCCGAAATCGGTTATCGTGGTCTATTTGAAAACAAAACTGTTGTTGTTCCTGGAATTAAAAATAAGCTGCTTGCTGAATCTGTAAGATTTACTCCCAGAAAGCTAGTGACAAAACTAGTCAGAAGTATGCAGGAAAGCAAGTAATAAGTAGGTCGGCGTAAATAATTAAGGCAGGGACAATGGGAAAACTTGTTGCAAGTTCTCACCTCTTGTCCCCCCTGCCCCTCTGCCCCTCTGCTCCCCTGCCCCCCTGCTTTTTCACTAATCCCCCTGCGGATGCTCATCCCACAAGGTTGTCAGTTCTCGTAAACTTTGATGATTGCCATTACCCAAAATCAGATGATCTAGTACTGGAATGCCCAAAAGCTGCGCCCCTGCTAACAACTGGCGCGTTAATTCTATATCTTCCTGGCTGGGTTCAAGGTTTCCAGAAGGATGGTTGTGGGCAACTATTACCCGCGTTGCGCCTTGACGAATAACTTCTCGAAAAATATCACGAGGAGAAGCTAAGGTTTCGGTTGCAGTGCCAATGGTAATTACTTGCGTACCCAACAAGCGATTCTTGACATCTAACAGCACCACTGCAAAACGTTCTTGTATTTGCCACATCAAATCTTGGCTAAGGGTAGCAGCAGCAGCAAGTGGGCTATCAATTAATGTGCCATCATTCGGTCGAGATTGAAAAGCACGTTTACCCAATTCAATTGCTGCTAAGATACTTGTCGCCTTCGCCGGGCCGACACCAGAAATTTGCATCAACTCAGCAGGGCTAACTTCTCGCAGAACTACCAAAGGATCGCGTTGATGTTTGCCTAGTTCGCTCAAGATATATTGTCCCAAACCCACAGCCGATAGTTTTCCTGGCCCTTGACCAGTGCCTAGAAGAATTGCGATTAACTCTGCTGTGGCTAAAATTTTTGCACCATGCGTCATTAATCGCTCACGCGGACGCTCATTTGTAGGTAGATCGGCAATTCTGAGGCAATAGGTCATATTAAACTAAGAAAATAGCACCACACATAGAACTATCCTTAGTTATCCCTCGTTTGCTCTCAAAATCATCTTTATTTGAGAAAATCTTTAACCTTGGTAAGTTTGTATAGGTAATTTCATTTGCAACTTTCAAAGGGAACACTAAAAAAAGATGATTTAGGGCCATGCCTACGGCGGTAAACTATGTTCGACGATTTATTCAACAATCTCAAAGGTTTTATTGACTCTAAAATTCAAGAAGTCGGTAACGATCTGCAAAAACGCTTCGGCGTTCCCGAACCCGCAGAGCCATTTATGCTGATTCGTCGATTCACACCTGCCGATTCTACGGTGACAAAGGGATGTATTGCAATTGTCGGAGAAAGCTGGCAAATTGAAGCTTATGACGATAATAATCAGAGCTTTTTTACGAATAGTACCGATCCTTTGCGAAATGTCATCTTGTTTGAAATTGCAGAACCCGATGTCCAAGAGTGTGTTTTTGCTTGTCAATTTAACGCGAAAGCGCTAGACACAGAAAAAGCAATTAAAGTTAGTTTAGGTTTTCGGAGAACGGGACAGTGGGGCGGAATGACAACAACTTCATGGTTTACAGAAGTTTCACCAACAGAAAATTTTAAACCTTACGAAGCGCGTGCCCATTTTAAAAAAGAAACAGATGCTGCCAAAGTTCAAATCAGTATGCAATTTGAGAGTAGTGGCATTCTTCAGATTAAAGATATTGAATTAACTGCAAGCGCCTGTAAAGTAACAATCGTGAGCTTGGGTAGGGGCTGGGATGGGGTGCAATGATTGTGGAAATCATAACTAATTATCCAGACATGATATGAGCGGATGAACAAGAACGCCCAAATATGACAAAAGGCTACTATTTCAAAGGGAATACTAAAAATAATATAATTTAGGGCGATGCCTACGGCAGTAAACTACGCTATGTTTGACGAGCTATTCAACAATCTGACAAATTTTATTCTCTCTAAAGCTAAGGAAACCCTTAAGGAGCTAGAAAAACCACTCGCTATTCCCGAACCCGCAGAGCCATTTGTGCTGATTCGTCGATTCACACTTGCCGATTCTATAGTCACAAAGGGAGGCATTGGAATTGTCGGAGAAAGTTGGCAAATTGAAGCTTATGACGATAATAGTCAGCGCTTTCTAACTAATAGTACAGATCCTTTGCGAAAAGTCATCTTGTTTGAAATTGCAGAACCCGATGTTCAAGAGTGTGTTCTTGCTTGTCACTTTAATGCGAAAGCGCTAAACACAGAAAAATCAATTGCAGTGAGTTTGGGTGTAGGTAGACCACGAGAATCGGGCGGACTGAGAACAACTTCATGGGGTAGAGGAGTTTCACTAACGGAAAATTTTCAGCCTTACAAAGTGCGTGCCTATTTTAAAAAAGAAGCGAATGCTGCCACAGTTCAAATCGGTGTGCAATTTGAGAGTAGTGGTATTCTTCAAATTAAAGATATTGAATTGCTGCAAGCCCCCGTCAAGTCGGAATCATGAGTAAGCAAAGTGCGTAGTTTACCGCCGTAGGCATCGCATAATTCAGCAGCCCAATACTACAGGCGATCGCAAACTATTTAAACCCCTTCATTTTTGCTAATTACTGATGAATTTGCGTTGCTTTCAACATATGGTAAGTAATGATCAACTGAGTCAAAGCCAGGGGGTAACTTTGCAGTGTTTCTCCAGTTGTACCAGCAATTTTTCCCAGTTCTGGATTACTTTCGCGATCGCAAATACTTCGTAAATGGGGCATATCAGAACAAATAACATGCTCTAACTTATTCACCTGGTCTAAGGTTGCATGACCATCAACTTCTAAGACATCCACAGGCTTACTCATATCCCTGTCTAATCCCAAGCGGATTGCTGAGTCAGAATTACCATAGCCAGGGTTGATAATCTGGGTAAAATCTGGGTGGGGAATTGTCGGACGTAGTACCAAACGCACATTTAAATGTCCATTGGTTTCATCATCTTCCCCGGTAGGTGGATAGAAACTAATGACTATATCAGACCATTGCCGCTGCGGACGAATAAATTGTGCTGAGTCTGGTTCGCGCTTTTCTAATTCTGCCAGCACCTGTTCATCTGTGTAGCCGCGCTTTTGGGTATCCCGCTTGACTTTCCATTTTGTGCGTAGTTCTTCAGGGGGTGCAAGATAAACTTTCACGTCGTAGGAGTCACGAGCAGCACGAGTAGAATAACCAAGTAATCCCTCAATGATTACGAATTTATTCGGCTTAATATACTGCGGTGGCTCGAATGTGCCGGTTTTATGGCTGTAAACTGGTTTGAGAATTGGTTGTCCTGTGCGTAGCAGCGACAAATGTTGCTGCATAATATCTAAATGGTTGCAGTCCGGGTGGAGAGCAGTGATGCCAATATCTGCACGTTGTTGGCGATCGTAACGGTGATAATCATCTGTACAAATGAGCGTGACATTTTCTGGGCCGAGTACCTGAGCGATTCCTCGCGTTAGTGTTGTTTTACCAGCCGCGCTGTCGCCGACAATACCAAGAATTATTGGACGGCTCATCATAACCTCCCACAATAAAAACAACTATAGTAATAAAATTACCTACAATAGTTTTTATTCTAGAAGGGTTTAAGCAAGTAACTCAAACAAACACTTGGTATGCAATATCTCTACACATATAGCAATCCTATTTGAGTTGTGAAAAATATAGATTAGAAAACGAACCGCCTTCTCTACAAGAGGCTGAGGCCAACGCGTAGCGTCTCGTTAGAGAAGGACGCCAAGGACGCAAAGGAAAGAAAGAAGAAAGAAAGAGAGATATAATTTTCAAAGGATGATTTAGGACTGCTATAGAAAGTTTATGCGATCGCTTTTTGCATAATAATTACAATCTAAATGATTGTTAGACTTATCTGTACGCATAAAAACTAGACATTTTCTGTTGAACCTACTCTCAGCCGCAGATATTCAATTTTGATACAAGCATCCATAACCACATTGAGTCCTGCATCTATAGCTTTTTGTGCTGATGGTTGATGCCAGATACCCAGTTGTGTCCACACAGTTTTAGCAGTGATGGAAATTGCTTCATCTACAATTTCTGGCAAGTACTCACAACGACGAAATACGTTAACAATATCCACAGGTTCGGGTAATTCCTGGAGTGCGGCATAACTGGGTTGACCGTCAATTTCTTTAATTCGCGGGTTGACGGCATAAACTGTATAGCCTTTCTGCCGCAAGAATTGGGCGATTTGATAACTGGTGCGATCGCGTTTATCAGAGTGACCTACAATAGCGATGATTTTGGCTTGGGTCAACACCTCGCGCAGAGCGCGATCATCTTCTTTAAGGTTTGGCATGATTTAAAATATCCTGAGCGTAGGCACAGCCCGTCGTAGACATCGCTTTGTTTATCATACTGAGTTGTATTTAAATATAATTTTGACTTTTAAAAAATCATTTACGAATATCAAAGACTCGTCCACGAGTAAAAAAGACTCATTCACGAGTATCAAAGACTCATCCACGAGTATCAAAGACTCATCCACGAGTAAAAAAGACTCGTCCACGAGTATCAAAGACTCATCCACGAGTGAAAAAGACTCGTCCACGAGTAAAAAAGACTCATCCACGAGTATCAAAGACTCGTCCACGAGTAAAAAAGACTCATCCACGAGTATCAAAGACTCGTCCACGAGTATCAAAGACTCATCCACGAGTATCAAAGACTCATATCATGTCCGCCAAATTACCCATAATAAAAGAACCCCACCCCCAACCCCTCCCGAAGAGCGGGGAGGGGAGACAAAGCACAGCTTTGGCGGGGTGGGGTTCTTCGGGTTTAATAAGCAATCAAGCGGACATGAAATCATCCCCAATTCTCCATGCCCAATGCCCCATGCCCAATGCCCCATGCCCAATTCCCAATACCCATGACAACTAAAACACTAGGACTCGAACAAAACCTCTATGACTATTTACTGTCAGTCTCTCTCCGAGAACCAGAAATTTTAACCCAACTGAGACAGGAAACAGCCCAGTATCCAATCGGGAGAATGCAGATTGCTCCCGAACAAGGGCAGTTTTTGGCATTACTGGTGCAATTGTTGGGAGCAAAGAAAACCTTGGATATTGGGGTATTTACAGGTTATAGTTCCCTGGTGGTGGCATTGGCGTTACCGACAGACGGTAAAGTGGTAGCCTGTGATATCAGTGAAGAATTTACAACGATCGCTAGACGTTATTGGCAACAAGCAGGAATGGCGGATAAAATTCAACTGCACATTGCCCCAGCTTTGCAGACTTTGGATCGGTTACTGGCAACAGGAGAAGCAGAAACTTTTGATTTTGCCTTCATCGATGCAGATAAGAGCAACTATGATGGCTATTATGAGCGATCGCTGCAATTAGTGCGTCCGGGGGGATTGATTGCGATCGATAATGTTCTCTGGTCAGGTAGGGTTGCCGATCCCCAGGTGCAAGATAATAGAACGAAAAGAATTCGTGCTTTTAATCAAAAACTGCATCAAGACCAGCGAGTTAGTCTTAGTGTACTAGCGATCGCAGATGGCTTAACTCTGGCATTGAAAAAGTAATACCAATTAAAAAAACAATGCAACAAATAGACCATTTGTAGAGACGCAATTCATCGCGTCTTCACCCAAGAATGTGTTGCAATCATTAATTGAATTGGTATACATTTAACGAAAATAGCTCTTATTGCTCTAACATTTGGAAAAATCGGGTAAAGTAATCTGGGAAAGTCTTCGCTGTACAACCAGGATCTTTAATTACAATCCCTGGAACCTTCAAGCCAGTGACAGCAAAAGCCATCGCCATTCGATGATCGTGATAAGTTTCAATCGCTGCTGGGGTAATGGGGCCAGGCTCAATTTTCAGTCTATCTGCAAATTCTTCAACTTCAACTCCTAGCCGCCGTAACTCTGTCACCACAGCTTTAATTCGGTCAGTTTCTTTATATCGAATATGTTCCACATTCCGAATGGTAATCGGTGAACTAGCAAAGGGTGCGATCGCTCCTAATGTTTGCACTAGATCCGATATATCATTCATATCAATATCGATGCCTTGCAATTGCTTCGGCCCCGTCACTTCGGTGTAATCATTCGCATCCCTAATTTGGCAACCCATCTGTTCTAAAACATTCAGCCAGAGAATATCACCTTGACAAGATTGTTTGGTCAAATGTTTTACCCGCACCCGTCCACCCGTGACGGCGGCGGCGGCAAAAAAGTAAGAAGCATTTGATGCATCGGGTTCTACAGTGTAATGTCGAGCTTGGTAACGTTGTCCCGCTTTAATCTGAAACTGATTATCGCCGATTTGCATCACCTCCACCCCAAAGTCTGCCATCAGACGACAGGTCATTTTGATGTAAGACTGAGAAACCAACGTACCCTCAACCTCAAAAATCGTATCCTGTTGAGCGTAAGGCGCAATCATCAGCAATGCCGAAAGTTGCTGACTTGTTTGGTTGGCTTTCAAGCGAAAATTTCCGCCAGCGAATCCCTGGCTATAGAGGGTGTAAGGCATAAACCCTGAGTTTCCCTCAAAGTTAACAGTTGCACCACCCGTTTGTAGCACCGTCAGCATGTCACCCATCGGTCGTTCTCGCATCCGAGGAACGCCATCTAGCCGATATTCGCCATTACCTAGCGCTACCAGCGCCGAGATAAACCGTGCTGTAGTACCTGATAAACCTACAAATAAATCTGCCTGTTTAGCTGGGATGTCGCCTCCCTTTCCTGCAATCTGAATCTGAGCCAGATTAGGATTCAGAGTTATAGGAATACTCAATTGCTCTAAACATTTAGCAAAATACTCGCTGTCTTCACTAAATAAGGCATTTTCTAAAATGGAGTCACCTTGCGCCAAAGCTGCGACAAGCAACGCTCGATTGGTAAGACTTTTAGAACCAGGAATTTCTACCGTGGCATCCACTGGCCGATTCAGAGCAGGAATTGCAATGGTATCCACTTTAAACCTCTACGTAGGCGGTTAGGTACAACTTTCTTTATATATTCCCACATCTTGAGCAAAAGGGGCAGGGGGAGTAGGGAGTGTGAGTTACAAGTAAATAGTGAGGAATAAGATTTTAAAACTTATAATTTATAACTCGCCTATAACTCAGCACTGGCTCAACGCCAGCTATCCGCTAACAGGACTCTAGAAAGATGCAATTTATCGATCAAGCAAAAATTGAAGTTGAAGCTGGTAAGGGCGGCGATGGTATTGTCGCTTTCCGGCGAGAGAAATACGTGCCGACTGGCGGCCCCTCTGGTGGTAATGGGGGACGAGGTGGTTCGGTATTTTTCGTTGCCGAAGAAAACCTGCAAACCTTGCTGGACTTCAGATATAACCATCGCTTTCAGGCAGAAAAGGGTACTCGTGGCGGGCCAAATAACTGCACTGGGGCAGCAGGAAAGGATTTAATTATCGAAGTTCCCTGCGGTACAACCATTTATGATGCTGAAACTGGCGAACTGCTGGGGGATTTAATTGAACCTAAGCAGACTTTGCTGATTGCCCAAGGTGGTAAAGGCGGACTGGGAAATCAGCATTTTTTGAGCAACCGTAACCGCGCCCCAGAATATGCCCTCCCAGGATTGCCAGGAGAAATAAAGCAGCTGCGCCTAGAGTTGAAACTTTTGGCAGAAGTGGGGATTATTGGCTTACCAAATGCTGGTAAATCCACTTTAATTTCATCTTTATCAGCAGCACGTCCAAAAATCGCAGACTACCCCTTCACTACCCTGATTCCAAATTTGGGTGTAGTGCAAAAACCTACAGGCGATGGTACTGTTTTCGCCGACATTCCCGGACTAATTGAGGGCGCGTCTCACGGTGCAGGACTGGGACACGATTTCTTGCGCCATATTGAGCGCACGCGAGTGTTACTTCACTTAATTGATGCTACTAGTGATGATGTGATTAGAGACTACAACACAATTAAGGAAGAATTACAAGCTTATGGACGGGGTTTAGCAGAACGCCCGCAAATTTTGGCGCTGAATAAAATTGATGCAGTCGATCGCGAAACTGTCAATTTGGAGGCGTTGGCCACCCAACTTAATCATCTTTCCTATGCGCCGGTTTTTGTGATTTCTGCGGTTACTCGCACCGGGTTAGAGCCGATGTTACAAGAAATCTGGGGAATTCTCGATCAAATGAAGGTTCCTGAAGAAGTGGAAGCATTTAGATAATTTGTAATTCGTAATTCGTAATTCGTAATTACTACTTTTAGAGGAAAAGTAGCTGTTGGCAGCAGACAATTTTCTCAATGTCTTGTGGGGTGGGCAACATCAGCGCCCAAATTTATGCTTGAGAATTTGTACTCGCAGTATCACATTAGTAATTATGTTTTCGGCTTATTCGTCTCAAAAAAATTATTTCATCGACGAGTAAGCTTTTTCTATTTCCAAAAACTTTTTAGGCAACTGTATATCATCCTCGATAAGCAAGAGTATTAAAGCTGTAGTCCATATTCTGCAAAGCTTATAGCTTTTCTTAATGCCATTCGGTGCAGATCGTTTTAATTCATATTAGGCGTGAATTATAAACGCTACGCAGATTTAGCTGACTGCCACCTTGGCTTGCTGTTGCCATACCGCGTCTGCATACAATAATGTGTCGAAGTCCGGCGAAATGTTGCCGTTAGCGATCCGGGCTTCGTGTAATGACCAGTCAGCAAAGAACAAGTCATGGCTGATGCGGGCCACTATTGCTGGCACATCGCGTCGGATGCTGGGTACGTCGCCGATGGGCAGACCGAAGCTGACGAAGCCAGCAGGATTGAACACATGGATATCTTTCAGATAGGGGGCATTGCCAGGTACTTTCTCTTGGTATTCATGAGCGCTGCCAAGGTAAGGGTGGGTGCTGAGTCGCTCGTCACGTTGGTCGGCTGGGGCTTCATAGCGATCGCGCCAAAGTGCAATATGATGTGCAAATTCGGCGAGTTCCGGGCGCTTTGTCGGGTCAACAAAGTAGCCAGTACCAGCGATCGCAAAATCAAACTCGAAAACATCATCATTTACCTGAGCGACGATGCGATCGCCCTGGTTGCGAGCAGATTTCCACGGTGCGGATAGATGCAGGTGGAAGTTAGAGAACGCTATTACCCGCTCGATTGCATCTGGTGGTGGTGTAGAGCCAACCTGATTAAACCGCCAAGCTTGGAACCAGCGAGCTGCATCAGGTAGTTGCGGATAGTTATAGTAAGCGCCAGGATAACCTCGCACGCGATTCACTGGTACAGATGCGATCGCTGGCCGTCGTGCAAACAAATGTACTGCTTTAGCGCCTGATTCAAGTGCCACTCCTGCTGCATCAAAGGCCGAGGCCGCAGCACCCAGCACTGCTACTGTTTTACCACGCAGATTATTGAAGTCGATTGCATCGGCGGTATGTGCATATAAGGTGCGTGGCAGAGATGCCAATACAGGCGGTATGTTTGGGCCACCAGTGCCAGCTACACCGTTGGCGAAAATAATTTTACGTGTGGTTTCCACCTGGGCGACACCGTTCACTTCTAAGTGTAGACGAAAGAAATCTGCGTCCGGCTCAATCCGCACCAACTTCGTCTGATACCGAACTGGAATGCCCAAAAAATGCCGATACCAGCTGAGGTACTCAGCCCACGCCACTCGTGGAATGCGGTCAATCGCTGCGTATGCCTCAACACCGTGCCGTGCCTCGTACCAAGCTTGAAATGATAGCGCCGGAATGCCCAGTTCTGGCCCTGGCAGGTTTTTCGGTGTGCGTAGCTTTTTCATCCGCGCCCGCGTCAGCCACACGCCCGCATGGGTTTCGTCCTCAGCTTCGTCGATGACTGTCACGCGGCCAATGCCGGCACGCCGCAGGGCAAATGCGAAGGTGCTGCCACTGCCACTACCGCCTACTATCGTCACATTGTGGTCAATGCCTGGGCGATCGCTTACCCAGTTTTCGGGATCGGGGCCGAGTAGGCGCAACGCCTCACGTGCAGCAAAATCGAGGTCAGTCGTTGTTGTCATGTCGGTATTTGAGGATGAAATGAGAGTCATCAAATGTTTTCCTGATTCTTTAACTATTCTGAATTCTGATTCCTGAATTCTTACAAAGAAGCTACCCCGGTAAGAGCCTATTTATAAAGTAAATATTAAGTAGGATGTGTTACGGCTATGTAAGGATTTGGGAGTTTCAGAAAATCAGGATTAGCCGTAACGCATCATATCTGTCGGTGCGTTAAGCGTTGCTATAACGCACCCTACAATTTAAGCTTTACTTTATAAATCATCTCTAAAGGTGTACTGCACATTGCAAATTAGTTGAAATTTTCTATTAATTTGAGTAGCTGATAACGCTTATCTTTATTTATTGGCGATCGCCTTTAAAGAAAAACTTTTTAGTTTGCTAAAAATCCCAAACTGTTTTATCTCCTGCTTAACAACAGGCTGGCGATGAGGAGATTCTTGTGGTGGTAATTCCCAAATATCACGGATCTCATGTTCTTGCCGATCTGTTAATTGCAGATGATGTGGTAATTGAGACTGTTGCTCAAATAACCAAGGTACTCCATTTAATAATTCTCTTTCTATTCCATGAAACATCATTTTTACCATGATTAAAAATCAGGTGATTTTGACATTTAGCTTTTTACTTATTGCTGCAATTATTGGCATTTGGCGATATCTTGGTTCAAACTGCTGTCCCAAAGTTGTTTAACATCAACTTTTGTGGAAATTACACCCGCTTGAAAAAAGGTATTAGCAACCTTTTGCTGAGAAGCAATAGCTTCGTCAGAAACAGGAAGTAATTCTTGACGACGCTGTTGTAGTCCTTGTTTAGCATCTTGATAAACGATACCTTCATCAACATCAATGGTCTTTGCATAATTCTTCGACCATTGCTTGAGATTAGATTCCCGCCAATTTTGGGATTTCTGCAAACGACAGAGAAAATCAGCGATCGCAACTTTCTTTTGGGGATCGGCGATCGCATTCGGTGAAGCAATAATTACGAAGTTACCGCTCAAAATATCTTTTGCAGATTCCAGCACCCGCGCCCCTTCTTTTTTGGCTTGGGGAATGGAGTAACCGTAGGTAGCCCAAGCATCAAGCTGTCCTTTACGAAAAGCGGCTAGTCCATCAGGTATCGATAAAGGAGTTGCATTGATATCCTTCATCGTTAGCCCGACTTTTTCCAACATCTTAATCAGGAAGTAGTGGGCAGTTGTAGCTTTAACGTAACCCACTTTCTTACCTTTAAGGTCAGCGATCGTTTTGGCAGTCGAGTTTTTGGGTACGAGTACAACTTGAGCAACTGTAGGCCCTTTGAGAGTGGCAATAATTTTTACAGCTGCTTTCGATTCAATCGCAAAAATCGGCGGAATTTCACTAGCTGAACCCAAGTCAATCGCACCAGCATTGATTGACTGCACCATCAAATTACCCCCAGTAAACTCAGTAAATTGAGTTTGATAAGGGAAATTATCTAATTTAGCTAACTTTAAATTTAAGTCCCAGCCACCTTTAAATTTAGCAACATGCAGTTGAGTTGTATTCGATAGTGCGACTTGGGACGCACTAGGATTAGTAGCGATCGTTGCCGGACTGGTAGACTTAACCTCTGAGCAAGCTGTTGTTGCTACTAACAAGCAACCCAAAGAGAAGGAAAAATTTTGCTGCAAATTGATAGACACGTTATTTTTGGGTATATTATTGTCATCTTTTCTACCTAACAGCGGTAGTTTCTAACGGACATACTGCTGTAGCAATATCTACTCGTTGCGGAATAATTTTTTGCTCTAGTAACCAGTCAACTGTTTTCTGAAGCTTGGCGATATCTTCAGTATTAGGAAATACGTAAGACTCTGGGCCTCGATTTTTAGTCACTTGCTTGGCTACCGCATCAGAGACTTTTAGCTCTTTAACTAGAAAATCTGATGCAGCATTAGTATGTTGATTTAACCACTCACCATCCTGACTCAAAGCAGTAAGAGCAGCTTTCACAGCTACAGGATTTTCTTTAGCTGCATCAGTACGAACAATCATAATGCCGTAGGTAGGAGCAGGGTGTTTAGTGGTAATTCTTCGCGCCTTATGCTCTAATTGGGCAATGGAAATATAAGGTTCCCAAACTGCCCACGCATCAACAGAATTTTGATATAGAGCAGGTGCAGCGTCATTTGGTGATAGATAAACTCGCTGAACTTTATATGAAGGAATATTTTCTTTTTCCAAAACTTTTAATAACAGATATTCGCCCGCGCCACCTTGATTAACTGCAACTTTTTTACCGACTAAATCAGTCGGTTTTTGAATGGGAGAATCACCACGAACTAAGATGGCACTACTTAAAGAATCTGGACTAGGACGCTGTACAGAGCCAATACAAAGAGGTTGTCTGGCAGCAATTCCAGAGATAGAAGGAATATCACCACATCCACCAATATCTGCCCGATTACCATTGAGAGAACTTAAAAGCGTAGCGCAACGGTCAAATGGCCCACTCCATTCAACTTTAATATTTTGGGTTACTAACTGACGCTCTAACTCACCCCGTTGTCGTGCAATGGGAATAATCCCTCCTTTTTGGTAGCCCAAGCGAATCACATTGTTTTTCTCTGTAGTTTTAGTAGTGAGAGTTTTTGAAGAAGAATCTGAGTTAGCTACGACATTGATAGCTTTTTGTTGACTGCAACCAGAAGCTATCAAACCAAGAAAAAACGTTGCGATCGCAAAGATTCTACTGGCAGAACATTTTTGTTTGTACTCTAAGCAATGTTCTTTTAAAGAATTCACCACAATTGACTCCTTGATATCAATTTTTAGGAGTTTAAGCAGCCATATCTATGACGATAACGAGTAAAATACGTTAAATCGATTGACTTACCGTAGTATTAAGAGAGAAGATACCACCTTTTGATGAACTGTTCAAATCTAATCAATATTTCTTTATCTTTGACTATGAGAATTTAGTGCAGGTATTTTTAGGTGAATCTACACTCAAGTAGTGAGAAAACAAACTCGTTTTCTTTTAATTTAATTAAACCATTAGTTGCTAAGTGTTAATTGTACTCATAGTTCCTCTCAACGGTTTCGGTTGGCTGCAAGATCCTCGATTTCTGATACATACTCATAAGACTTCTTGGCATTTGTGGGGAAGGTGGAGTCCCAAGAAGGGGATAAGGGGCGGGGGTAAAGGGAAAAGCGATGGAATTTCCCCTTTACCTTTAACCTTTTCCCAACTTCTTGCAAAAGTTGCTTTTGCAAGATGTCTATAAAGTCGTTTCCCGGATGTTAGAAGTCAGGGGTCTGAACAAAATTAGAAAAATCCTCGTTGCGGCAATGGTGTACCGTTAATCTCGTAGTCGCCGATCGCACGAGCCTTAAAATGATTTGGGTTGTGTGAGGATAAGGTACGGGCGTTGCGCCAATGACGATCGAAGTTGGAGCTTTTTTTAGTTGTGGAAGCCCCACCCACTTCAAACAGCAAGGTGGCCGAACGTAGAGCCAAATCATCAACAATCAATTTGGCTTTGGCTGCACTCAAAGAAGTTGCCAGTGCCACAGCCGTTTCTGCCTCTTCACCCTGAGCTTGGGCAGCAGGGAGGCGATCGAGACCATCAGCTGCCGCTAAAACGATCGCTTCGGCAGCAAAAGCATTAGCGGCAATCTGTCCAACAGTTTGCTGTATAATTGGATCTTCTGTTGCCTGCTCGCTTACGGCATGGTAGAAAGTCCGGGGTCTGGTACGGACGAGGGCTGTAGCATCGCGCAGAACGCTGCGAATAATGCCGGCGTTGATTGCTGTCAGGAATAGTTGCGGAACGATGTTATATGGCAGGTTGTCTTTGTCTGTGTCTGTCTCAAAAATTACTTCATCTGCCTCTACACGTACATTAGTGAATGTAGTTGTTCCTGTACCTGTAAGTCTTTGTCCGAAGCCATCCCAGTCATCCACAAGGTCAATCCCCTCGCGGTTGGTGGGAATGAGGATAAACGCTTTAGTGCCATCGGGTACTAGCACACGCACGAAAATCAAGTCTGCATAAAGGCTGCCAGTGCTGTAATACTTGGTTCCATTCAGCCGATAGCCGTCGCCATCCGGTGTTAATTTTGTATTCGCGACTTGACCACCACCAGATCGCTTGACTTCTAATTCGGTCGTAGCAAGTCCAATAATCGCGCCATCGACCACAGCTTTCAGCCATCGCTGATTCCTTTGAGTGCGCTCAGAACGCAAAATTCGCTCTGTCACAGAGAAATGATTCCGCACAATGTGAGCGACGTTTGGATCGGCATCTCCCAGCCGAATCACGACCTCGAATAGTTCGCGTGCGCTGCTACCACTACCACCTTCAGCTACGGGGATTCGCAATGCACCCAACCGAGAACGCCGGATTAATTCAACCACATTATAAGGAAGGATGCGATCGCGATCGCGCTCACTTGCTCCTATAGCAATAAAATCAAAAAGCTGCTGGAGTTCCGGCGAGTTTGCTCTCACAGGAGCCGAAAACTGAATTGTCGTATCTGCAAGTTTCTCTGGACTCTTAATCATTAGTTTCTATCTCCGAATATCCTGTGAAAAATCTATGTTGGTGAGTGGTGAGGCAATTGCTATTTCTGGGTGAGGCGACTTTAGCACTGCAAACTTGAAGAATGTTCCCAGCCTTGAGGCGATTACATCTGGTAACATATTCAAGCCACCGACTGCACTCGACAAAAACCATTGCTCTGTAACGGTTTTAGATGTATTTAAATTTTATAAAATACTAAAACTATACCGAATTACCGTAGTTTGATACTCCCAAATTTTCCCCAAGTTGTCAATATGTTTTATGCCAAATTTATGAACTTCTTCAAGGACAATTTTTATCCTACTCGAAGAAGTTTAAAATCCCATACACAACCGATGTTTGTGTTGGGGTAACAGTTTTACGTCTGCGTCCACCCGAACCTGTTAATGAACATGTAGTAATTATTGGCATTGATGAAGATTATATTGCTCAAGCCGGAGGATATCCTATACCCGATGGTGAAATTGCAGATTTACTAAACAAGTTGGAAACTTACAAACCTCGTGCGATCGGACTCGACCTTTTCAAAAATGTCCCTGTTGAACCAGGTCACAATCAACTTCAGGACTTACGCAACTGGCATAAGCAATGGCGTGGCTTTTGTGAGTAGCACAATTGATACAAAACCTTAAAATGCTTGCGGTATCGTCAAATTCGTAGATTAGACTAGAACCACAGGGTAACAATCAAAGGAAGATTATGATGAGCGATCGCGACTATACCTTAATCATTGATAAAAGCGGTAGTATGTCTACACCCGACCAAGTGGGTGGTAGAAGTAGATGGGAAATCGCTCAAGAGTCTACTCTTGCTTTGGCCAGAAAAGCCGAACAGTTTGACCCCGATGGCATCACCGTTTACGTGTTTTCTGGTAGATTTAAACGCTACGATGATGTCACCTCAGCCAAAGTCGCCCAGATATTTCTCGAAAATGACCCTGCTGGCACAACAAATTTAGCTGGTGTACTCCAGGATGCCCTCAATAACTACTTTCAACGCAAAGCAGCTGGTAAAACCAAGCCAAACGGAGAAACAATTTTAGTGATCACCGATGGCGAACCAGACGATCGCAAAGCTGTGTTTGAAGTCATCATTCATGCTACTCGCCAAATGGAACGTGATGAAGAATTAGGAATTTCGATTATTCAAGTAGGTTCAGATGCCCAAGCAACTAAATTCCTCAAAGCCTTGGATGACCAATTACAAAGTGTTGGCGCTAAATTTGATATTTGCGATACCGTCACTTTAGACGACTTAGAAGAAATGAGTCTTGTAGATGTATTGACGAACGCCATAACTGACTAATATGTTTGGCCGCCCATAGTTCAGTAACTATTAATTCTTAATTGGAGAATCGAATCATGCTAGAAAATCGTGATTATACCTTGATTATTGACAAAAGCGGTAGTATGGCAACCCAAGATCAAAAGGGTGGTAGAACTAGATGGGTTGCAGCCCAAGAATCAACTTTAGCTTTAGCTAGTAAATGCGAGCAATTTGACCCAGATGGCATTACTATCTATGTGTTTTCTGGCAAATTTAAGCGATACGAAAATGTCACATCCAGCAAGGTGTCACAAATTTTTCGAGAGAACGATCCCTCTGGTACAACTGACTTGGCAAGTGTGTTAAAACATGCAACTGATGATTACCTTCAACGCAAAGCAGCCGGTCAAACCAAACCAAATGGTGAAACCATTTTAGTGGTTACTGATGGTGAACCGGACGATCGCAAAGCAGTTATGAGGGTGATTATCGAAGCTTCTCGCCGCATCGATCGAGATGAAGAATTAGCTATTTCTTTTATTCAAGTTGGCACAGATCAACAAGCTACCCGCTTTCTCAAAGTCTTAGATGATGAACTCCAAAGTGCTGGTGCTAAGTTTGATATCTGTGACACCATTACTATGGAAGACATGGAAGATTTGAGTCTATCGGAAGTGCTACTCAATGCTATTAATGACTAGCTATACTATTTTTTAGGAATTGCAAAAATGGATTCCCTTGATAAGCTGTTAGCCCAACTCGAAACTGAATACAAAGAAGTACAACCACAACCGCAATCAAAATCAGCCACAGCCAAATCGTTTATTCCACCATTGCCGAAGTCGGCATCTTTCATGGATAAACTTTTGGCAGAAGTTCAGGCTGATTTTGCCCAAGAGGATGCTGCTATTGAATTAAAAAGACAGCAAGAACTAGAACAAGAAAAGGTTCGACAAGAACAACTCAAAGCCAAACAACTAGAAGCTTTGAAAGTACAGGCAAAAGAATGGTTAGCCAAAGTAGATCCACTTTCATCCGAAGGACTTTGGTTTGAAAGGTTTGCTGAAAGTTATCCTTCAAAATTAGAGGCAGCGATTGAATATTTAAAAAGCAGTGAATAAACTTAAAATTCAAAATTTAAGACACCATAGATAAATCTGCTCACTCGAATTGAAAATTAGCAATTATTATTTAAGTTAAGTAAGCGCAAATAATTCTACCAATTTAAAAAACGAATGCGACAAATAGACCATTTGTAGAGACGCGATTCATCGCGTCTTTACCCAAGGATATGTTGCAATCATTAATTGAATTGGTATTAGTAGATGTGTCGAGTGTGTTGGCGCATTAGCGTAACGCACCGAAAACCTCAAATGGTGAGTTACGAAAGCCATAACCCACCCTACATATTCAAGTTAAATTAGCAATTATTATTTATTGACTATAATCAACATTAATGGTGATTTGTTCGAGCTAAATGTTGCACAGCCCATTCATGCATAGCATAGAGAATTGGTTGCAAAGTTTCTCCTAAAGGTGTCAGTGAATATTCTACCTTGGGTGGAATTTGGGGATAAACTTCTCGATGAATAATTCCATCTTCCTCCATTTCTCTGAGTTGCTGGGTTAGCATCTTTTGCGTAACTCCAGGTAAAGCTCGTTGCAACTCACCAAAGCGTTTGACACCAGTCATTAATTCTCTAATAATTAAAACTTTCCAGCGTCCGCCAATCACTTTTAGGGTAGTTTCTACTTCACAAGTCAGCCTGAAATGGTTTTCTGCTTCAGCTTTCATAGTTTTGTTGTAGGAATCACCTGACTCAGATTTGCTGGATATACCGCTAGTTATCTGATTATTACTTGTTTTAGGTCTTTCATAACTAGTGTAGCAGCTGCGGGAATATGACAATACAGTAGATACTTGCTATCTTTCACAGTCAACTGGAGGCAGATGTTTGATGATTACTGTTACAGTAATCATCAAAGTGCGTAGTTTACCGCCGTAGGCATCGCTTATTTTGTAATTAGATAACTATAGCAATCCGATTTGATTTCTGAATTAATCGTAGGGACTAGGGACTGGGGATGGTGGGGCCCCCTCTGGGAATAAGGGGTAATGGGGACTGGGAACTGGGAAGAAGGAATAAAGGTGTACTGAGTTTTTGTCAAAAATCAAATATGAGTCCTATAGCTATCCAATCAAGTAGAGTCTTCCAGACAAGGTAATCTCTCCACGCTTTTTGAGTTAAGGGTAGTTCATGATTAGATACTCAAAATATCTATAATTACGTAGCTACTAACTCAGAATCGATTTCCGACGGCGCACTATCTTGGACTAGCGATCGCGTTTCGCCATTACGCTGAAGGATACCGCCAACCATTGCCAACAAGGCGTTTACCTTGCGAGTTCGCCACATATCTACGAGGTTTTGCACTTCAGTTGCAGACATCCGGCGCATCATCGCTTCGTAAAGATAAGCAGCATGTCCAGTTTCGTCTTGGGCAATACTTAGCATTCCTAACTTCAAATTACGAGCGGTTGGCTCGTTATCAGGTAATACTTTCGCCATTCGCGCAAAGTCTTTGCTAGCATCTAACTCCAGAATGTATGTGCTAGCCATAAACACATCCCAGTCAATTACAGCTGGTTTTAGCTGTTCTTGGGTGTAGCCTTCATAGAATGCTGCAAAAAAGGGACTACGCTGTTGTGATTTTTTTGTAGATGTAGTTTGGGGTTGACGTTTGAAATCTATAACTTGTTTATTCAGCTGTTGTAAAGCGTGGGCGAAAATTTGACCATGCTTAGTTTCATCTGATGCATGTTTTGCTAGTTTTTCGGCTAGCCATGTATCGCCTTCAGCTGCGGCGCGATCGCTAAGTGCAGATAAAAATGGCACAGAGCCAGATTCGGCCAACTGAAACCCGGCAAGGATGTTGGGACGGGTTTTAGAATCACGAATTTGAGCAGCAGAGTAATAGGCAAAGACACCTGTACCAGCTAGATGCAGAACGTGAGTCAAGAAGTTCATCAGAAATTCCCGCTGACAATTGGAAGGTTACAATTCTTATACTAATCCGCATTTTCTATTCCGTTGCCGCCAGAGGGTCTTATCATTTTGAATTTTGAATTTTGAATTGCCTGTGGGAGTATCTCAACAGTTAACAAATATATCTTTTCATTTTGCTAGTATCATCCCACAGAGATAATTTGGTAACTTTGGATGGAGAAATTAACTAAAGCAGTGCGATTTTGGCTTTGCGCAACTATCATAATTTTGGGTTTGTTCGGCTGCGATCGCTTTATCGGTACTTCTGGAGAACCAGTTGAACGAGTCAGTGATGGTGATACTTTAGTAGTGAAAGATGCCGATGGCAAAAATCTTACCGTGCGCTTTGCTTGTGTAGATGCGCCAGAAATAGCTCATACTAATAAAGAAAAGCAGAGTAAACGTACTAGCGATCGCAATCAATTTACTTGGGGTGTAAAAGCCCAAGAACGGGTGCAACAACTGGTGCAACAAGGAGGCGATCGCGTAACTTTGAATATCACCGATAGCGATCGCTATGGACGCAAAATTGCCGAAGTCCGTTTAAAAAATGGTACTTTTGTGCAACAGGTATTGTTGCAAGAAGGTTTAGCAAAAGTCTATCGCCCTTATTTAAACAAGTGTCCTAGTAAAGATTTAGTTCAACAAGCCGAAGCTAAGGCTAAGGAGCAACGGCTCGGCATTTGGAGCGATACTAAATTTATAAATCCTTGGGAATATCGCAGCTTATATAAAAAGTAAAAACTCTAGCTGTTTCTAATTCAATACACTAAATTTTTTGGCATTGCACATTTGCGGTATTATCTTAGCAACTTCCAAAATCCTCCCTGCTCCTCCTCCTGCCTTCTGCCCCCTGCCCCCTGCCTCCTCTACTCCTCTCCCCAAGTTTGCAGTTGCAAATAAACTAGTACCAGCGTCACTGCTAATAATACAGTCGCTCCTGCTGCTGCATAACCAAAATCAAATTGACCAAAAGCCTCTTGGTAAATGTAGTAAACCAGCAGATTAGTTGAATTTAGTGGCCCACCGCCAGTCATCACAAAAACTTGCTCAAAACTCCGCAATGTAAAAATTGCGGTAGTAATGACTGCAAATATCACAGTCGGGCGCAATCCGGGCAGAGTAATATACCAAAATTGTTGCCAAGCATTTGCTCCATCTAAGTCTGCTGCTTCATAACGACTGGGAGGAATTGCTTGCAACCCTGCTAAAAAAACTACCATATTGAAACCCAGTTGTTTCCAAATACTCATTAAAATAATTACTGGCATTGCCCAAAATGTGTCTCCTAGCCAGGATATTTCTGAAATGCCAAAAAAATTTAAAAGTCCGTTAACTGGGCCTGATGTTTGAAACAGCCAGCGAAACCCCAAACCTGCTGCCACAAGTGAGATAATTGAAGGTAGAAAATAGGCACTCCGCAGGATGCCCCGCAAGGGAATGGAACGGTTTAATAGTACTGCTAACCCCAAGGAGATAACTAAACTGGGAATGATGGTGGCGATCGTAAAATAAAAAGTGTTACCCACCACTTGCAAGAAGTCGGGGTCGAGCAGCAAGCGCCAATAGTTTTTTAAGCCTATCCAATAAATACCTTTTAAAGTGAAACTACCAGCAGTGAAACTGAGGTAGAACAAATAGGCAATCGGCCAAATGATAAAAACACCCAGCAAAATTAATGCTGGTGCGAGAAAAATCCACGCGGCTACTGTATCATTATCCAACCACGACTTAGTATATATTTTTGGCATCTATAATTAACCTTTCTAGCTGTTATGACTTTCCGCCCTGATTCTACCCTGAGCTTAATTTCTCCCAACATTAGCGATCGCTTGGGGTTTGCTCTTGGTTCATAATGATCTCTACTTGGAGTCTTTACTTAAACATCGCTATTTTTCTGCAAACTCAAACCAATCCCAAATGCAATTTTAACGCCGCATCAATTAGTACCATCATCTCTTCGTTTAAACTACCTAATACTTCACCAGTAATTCGTTGCTTAGAAATTGTTCGCACTTGCTGCGCCTGTACTTTAGAAGACTTTGTTAAACCACTAACCTCTGGATTAAGCAGAACTTCAAAGGGATAAACACGGCTCACATTAGAAGTAAGCGGTAAAATTGTTACAGTGGTAGCAGCACTATTACTTATATTATTACTGACAATTAGCACTGGACGACGTTTACCCATTTCTGAACCCATCACCGGACTAAGATTTGCGTAATAAATATCACCACGTTTCATCTGTTAAACCATCTGCCACTGTCACATCCCAATCGTTATCAACTTCAGCAGATGCTTCTCGGTAAGCTGCCTCTAATTCTCGGTTTCGCAGCAATTCTAATGCTTCTTCAATTACTTGAGAACGAGATTTACAGCCTTTATTGAGCTTGTAATTTTCGACAAACTCTACTAAAGACGGTGGTAAGGAAATAGAGAGTTTTTCTACATTCATCTTCCTACCAGTTAGTAGCAAAAATAATTCCTACTAATATACTAGCTTAATCTCAAGTCAGTAAATCGATGCTGCTACTTACTGCATCATTATCCAACCACGACTTAGTATATATTTTTGGCATATATAAATTAACCCTCCTAGCTGTTATGACTCTTTGCCTTGATTCTACCCTGAGCTTAATTTCTCCCAACATTAGCGATGATTGCCAACAATTCGCCCCATTAAAGCTGGGAATTATGGCTTCTGGGAATGGCAGCAATTTTGACGTAGTTGCCCAAGCTATCGAAGATGGGCGGCTAAATGCCCAAATTCAAGTTTTAATTTACAATAACCCCTCGGCGAAAGCAGCTGTCAGAGCAGCTAATAGAGGTGTAGAAACTGTTTTATTAAATCATCGCAACTATCAAAACCGAGAAGAGTTTGACGAAAAAATTGTGCAGACATTGCGGGACTACGATGTAGAATGGGTGATTTTGGCAGGGTGGATGCGACTATTAACGTCAGTTTTCATTGATGCCTTTCCTGAGAGGATTATCAATATCCATCCTAGTTTGTTACCTAGTTTCAAAGGAATTCATGCTGTAGAACAAGCCTTGGCATCTGGAGTAAAAATTACTGGTTGTACAGTGCATATAGCTTGCTTAGAAATGGATAGCGGCCCAATATTAATGCAAGCCGCAGTACCAGTACTGCCGGATGATACAGCAGAAACACTCCACGCCAGGATTCAAATTCAGGAACATCGAATTTTACCATTAGCGATCGCCCTCGCAGCTTCGTCAAAAGTTACACTAAGCGTAACGTAAAAATACATATATCAATTAAGGGCGCACAGCTAGCTGCGCGCCCCTACTATTCCTCACAGTTAGCTTCAGCAGTTTGATACGCTTGTAGGAGCCTAGCATGATCGAGAGTAAATCCTACTTGCATCGCTATCTGGGCAAATAAATCAATCTCAGATTGTTGCCAATCGCGGGGTTCAGAACACTGATGTGCAATTAACAAGCCAAATAGCTGCTCATCTTTAATAATTGGTGCTACTAAATTTGCTTTCACACCAAAAGATTCGAGCAGTTTAATGTGACAATCAGCCAAACTAGACTCATAAATGTTGTTGATTGCGACAACGCGACCAGATTGGTACTTTTCTACATAACCTTCAGTAAAACAAGGGTCGTGAATTTTAGACCGCAAAACTTTGGGATAACCTGGAACCACTGATTCAGCAATAATAATTCCGAACCAATTAGCGTAAAAGCTATAAACCAACACTCGGTCAGTACTAAGTGCTTTGCGAACCTCTTCCACAGTAGTTTTGATGATATCCTCTTCCTTGAGCGATTGGCGAATGCTGCGGATAATATCCACTAGTAACTGACTTCGCATCCTTTCTGCTTCAATTCTTTGCAAAAGTCTTGCATGATCGAGAGCAAACCCTACCTGGATTGCTATCTGACCAAATAAATCAATCTCAGTTTGTTGCCAATCGCGGGGTTTGGAGCATTGATGTGCAATTAACAAGCCAAATAGCTCTTTATCTTTGAGAATGGGGGCGACCAGATTTGCTTTGACAGCAAAGGATTCGAGTAAGTTAATATGGCAGTCAGCCAAACCGGCTTCATAAATGTTGTTGATTGCCAGAACGCGACCAGAGCGATACTCTTCTACATAGCCTTGACCGAAACATGGGTCTTGGATTTCAGCTCGTAAAACTTTTGGGTAGGTGAGAACAACTGATTCAGCAATCACTGTTCCAGACCAATTAGTATCAAAGCTATAAACCATGACTCGGTCAGTACTCAGAGTTTTGCGAACCTCTTCCACAGTGGTTTTGAGGACATCCTCTTCGTTGAGTGATTGGCGAATACTGCCGATAGTATCTGCTAACAACTGACTTTGCACACCCTCAGCCTCGATTCGTTGCAGGAGTCTTGCATGGTCGAGAGCAAACCCGACTTGCATCGCTATCTGAGCAAATAAATCAATCTCAGATTGTTGCCAATCACGGGGTCTGGAGCATTGATGTGCAATTAATAAGCCAAATAGCTGTTCATCTTTGAGAATAGGAGCGACCAAATTTGCTTTGACAGCAAAGGATTCGAGTAAGTTAATATGGCAATCAGCCAAATCGGCTTGGTAAATGTTGTTTGTGGCTACAACGCGACCAGATTGATACTTTTCTACATAACCCTGACTGAAACAGATGTCTTGGATTTCAGACCGCAAAACTTTGGGATAACCTGGAACCACTGATTCGGCAATTATAATTCCAGACCAATTAGCATCAAAGCTATAAACCAGTACTCGGTCAGTACTCAGAGCTTTGCGAACCTCTTCGACCGTCGTTTTGAGGACATCCTCTTCGTTGAGCGATTGGCGAATGTTACGGGTAATTTCGATAAATACCTGAGCTTTATCTGCTTTGGTATCTACTTGTTGTAGAAGCTTGGCGTAGTCAAGGGCAAATCCTACTTGCATGGCTATCTGAGAGAACAAATCAATCTCAGATTGTTGCCAAAAGCGAATTCTAGAACATTGATGTGCAATCAATAAACCGAATAGCTGTTTGCCTTTGAGAATAGGTGCGACTAAATTAGATTTGACAGCAAATTGCTCCAGCAACTCAATATCAGCATCACTGAGATCGGCTTGATGGATATTATCAATAGCATGGATGCTACCATTGTGGTATTTTTTTATATACCCTGCCTCAAATCCCGGATCGGAGACTGTAACCCCTAATATTTTCGGTAAACCAGGTGCTACTGATTCGGCGATAAAGGTTCCATTATAGTTCGAGTCGAAGCAAAAGATGGTGACGCGATCGATGCTTAAAGCTTTACGAATTTCTTCTGAGGTAGTTTTTAGAACATCTTCTTCATTGAATGATTCTCGAACCCAACGGGTAATTTTGATTAATATTTGGGAATAATCGGCTTCGGCTTCTTTCTCCTCTACCAAAACCGAAAGCAGGTCTGTGAATGAGGTGATGTTTTTCTCTAACATCACTAATTCATCTTGGCTAGCGATAAAGACTTGAGTAAACTCACTGTCTGGACGTAGCCTCTTTTTAATCTTATTAGAGATTGCAGCAACGTTGCTGACTCGACTCATAACTCGATTCGCCACAAAAACAGCGATCGCACCTGCTAAAATTGCTGTCACTCCCATACCAGTTAACAAGAGTAACAATTGTCTTTGTAGAGCAAGTTCAGTTTCTATTGAACTTTCTCTACTCTCAAGTCTTACTTGCGGAGTTTGTGTGTTAATTAAATTAATGCCATAGTTGTAAGTAGCTGTCCCAATTGCAACTACAGGAAGGACGCTGATACTTAGTGCCCAAACTATTGCTTTAGTCTTTAAACTCCATTTTTGTTGCCAGAGTCTCTGTTGGTGATTTCGTCTTGCTTGGTTTTGAGAAAAAGACTGACTCATAAATGAAACCTGGATTGCTGCAAGTGAGAATCAAGTAAATAACCTCACCACCAAATTCTACATAAAACTTATAAAACAAGGACTGGCTTTCAGGAGTATTTTAAGGCACTAATGTTCTAGGTCATGTTCGATAATGCTTTTGTTTGCTTTAAATTCAAAAAATTGGGTCTGATTAACAGGTTTGTCAACAATTTTATGGCGATCGCTTGGTTGGAATATCTTATTTTCTCATTAGGAGTTGTAGTTTGCTGACAACACAGCCAAACAATCTTTATTTTTTAACGAGGTTCTACAGACTTCTTTTCACAGTTACCCTTACCCTTACCCGTAATCTCATGTCCGTTTGATTACTGAGATTATTTTTCAAGTACATGAGGGACAAAATGCAGGATTCATGCATCAGACACAAAAAGTTGTACTTCCTGCCCTCTGCCCCTCTGCCCCTCTGCTCCCCTGCTCCCCTGCTCCCCTGCTCCCCTGCTCCTCTGCCCCCTGCCCCTTGCCCTCCATAGGCTAATCTGCAATCAACTCTACTGCATCTCGTCCATCACAATTTTGTAAGTAAACTTTGACAATTTCTTCTTTAGCTGTAGGCAACTTCTTGCCAATAAAATCTGGGTGAATTGGTAATTCTCGATGGCCTCTGTCTACTAACACCGCTAAACGAATCACCTCTGGCCTGCCGTAATCGTTGACTGCGTTCAAAGCCGCGCGAATCGTCCGTCCTTTGAAAATCACATCATCCACGAGTACAACCGTTTTCCCCGTAAGGTCAAAAGGAATTTCGCTTTTCGTTGGAGTCCGCAATCCAATTTTGTCAAGGTCATCTCGATAAAATGTAATATCCAAAGCACCGACTGACACTGCTACACCTTCGAGCGTCTCAATTTGACGCGCCAATAATTCGGCTAATAACGCACCCCTGGTATAAATACCAAGAAGCACCAGTTGAGACAAATCACGCGTCCTTTCGACAATTTGAGAGGCAAGGCGAGTTAAGGTACGACGGATTTCTTCGGATGAGAGAATTTCAACTACTTTGGCAGACATAGCGAGTCATCAGTTAGGAGTGATAAGTTAAGAGCTAGGAATTTTTATTCTTAACTCCTAACTCCTAACTCCTAACTTATATTTATCATTACCTATTTGGGAGCATTAAGAATATTGCGATCGCTACCCCTAACCATAGCAAATAACAATATCGAGTCAGCTGTAAAGCATTCTGAATAGAAGTTGCAGTAATGGCATAAAGAGCATCTCCTAGCAGTGGTTTGTACTTAGCTACCCCCCGATACCAATTTGTACCCCCCATCTGTACACCTAAAAATGCCGCATAGGCGCATTCACTCCAGCCAGAATTGGGACTAGGATCGTTAATTGCATCGCGACGGCAAATTTGCCAAATATGCATCGGTTTACCCGATAGCAGTGCCAGAGTCACGACTGTTAACCGACAAGGTAGCCAAGTCAAATAATCTTCTAAGCGCGCACAGAACCATCCTAAATAAGTATAGGGTGCTTCCCGATAGCCCACCATTGAATCAAGGGTACTGCTGGCTTTATATGCTAAAGCTAAGGGAGTTGACCCCACAATTGGTATAAAGACACCAATAATTGCATAAAAAAGCGGAGCCATCACCCCATCGGTGGCATTTTCTGCAACAGTTTCTAAAACAGCTCGGTAAATTTCTGCTTGTGAGAGGTTTTGAGTATCTCGACCAACGTAATTACTTAAAATCTTCCGAGCCTTCTCTAAATCTCCGACTGTTAAAGGTTGTAAAACAGCCTCCGCTGCTACTCGCAAACTTTTGCCAGCAAAACAACTAGCCAAAAGAATTGTATTTATTGCAATTCCTAAGAATGGATGAACCCATCTGGCAATTTGAATCATCAAAAAGCCAACAAGACCGCTACCAATTATTAAAATAATAGCTAGTGCAATTCCAGCTAGGCGTTGTGTTAGAGAATTTTGACATAAGTGGAGAAAAAACTTGGTCAGGCGAGAAATTACCCACCCCATAACTTGCACTGGATGAGCCCAATCCCAAGGATCGCCAATTAAATAATCTAAAAATGCCGCAATTATTAAGATATAGATATTATTAGTCATAAGTCACAAGTCTTGGGTTAAAAGTCAAGGGTCAATATTTTGACTATTGACTAAACCACAAAACTAGCTTCTTCTCCAAGGGAAGCTTGCCGACTGCGAGCATCGTAATAAAGGTCTGCCAGAGTAATACTGTATAAAGCTTCTTTGAGTTTTTGGTTGAGTCTCTGCCAAAGGCTAAACGTTACCCAATCTTCAGCTTGTGTTGGTGCTGGGGTGTGATGAGGTAAATGGCTAGTCTCGCCAACAGCTTCTAAAATTTCTCCTATAGATATTTGTGCAGGCTCTCTTGCCAATTGATATCCGCCGATGCTACCACGAATTGATTTAACTATTGATGCACGACGCATTTCTATTAGTAGTTTTTCGAGGTAAGGAGCTGGGATATCTTGGCGTTTTGCGATCGCTCTTACAGATGCAGGCCCATATCTTGGCTGTAAACTCAAATCCAGCAACGCCTTTACACTATAGTGTCCTCTGGTAGTTAATTTCATTTTGGCAAGTTTTGTTGTTTGTCCTTTGTCTTTGTTGGCACTGCATCTCCCTGAAAAGAAATTCTGATGGTCGGCTTCCGACTCTGAGACTTCTTTAGTTTGTCGTTTCTAAATAACCAATGACTAATTACCATTGACCAATCACTAAGGATCAGTTTTGCTTATCATTCTGTGACTCAGTTCTCATCCTTAAGAAATAGAAAACCTCTTGAGGTTAGTTTAGAAAACTTAAAACTTATATAGTCTAGCAGGAATTCACAAACTATATATATAGATATATAGTTATCAGCATTGCCAGGATTTTCTAAAATAGATTGTCTTGCCAATATTGGTAATGGCATAACAATTGTGCATCTGAGTGTAATATACTTGGCTAGGTTGAGATAAAAACTAAAGGATTATGTTCCTGTTAGCTCAACCTCAGCTAAAATAAAATCGATTCAAACACTTCAAACATTCATTTTCGACCTAAGTTGATGCCTAAACAGAAAAAAATTGAACCCTTACTCGGCGAAGAACTGCTCAAAAAAGTCAAAGAGCTAGAGAACGAGAGCAAAGAAGACAAAGCTAAGAAGTGCGGCTACTATACCGTTACCAAAAATGGTATAGAGCGCGTCAATATGATGAAGTTCTTAAATGCCCTAATTGATGCTGAAGGCATTCAGTTAGACAGTACACCCAGTGCTAATGGGCGTGGTGGACGTAGTGCTAGCTATAGAATTAGTGTGCAATCGAATGGTAACTTACTGATAGGTTCAGCTTATACAAAACAGATGAATCTTAAACCAGGAGATGAGTTTGCGATCACTTTAGGCAAAAAGCACATTCGTCTGAGACAAGTAGATCCAGAAGATCGTGAAGATGATGAAGCCATAGAAGCCACGGCTTAATAAATGGTCATTAGTCAATTCTCCTTTGTCATTTGTCCTTTGTCCTTTGTCTTTTGTGAAAAACAATGACTATAAACAGTCATTAGTCAAGTGTCATTTGTCCTTTGTGAAAAATAATGACTAATGATTAATGACCAATGACCAATGACCAATGACCAATGACCAATGACCAATGACTAATGACTAATGACTATATCTGTAGTAGGTAAGACTGGTAAATAGTGGCGAAGTGCCTTGCGCGTGACTGCTAAATTACAGGTTAAGGCAATTTGCTCTTTTTCTAATAAACCCAAAATGCGATCGGGTTTGTCTCGTGCTACCACTGGTAATTGATGTAAACCTCGAAGACTCATCCGGTCTAAAGCCTCAGATAAAAGTTCATCTTGCCATGCATAGAGAATTTCAGTAGTACAAATGTCTATGAGGGTCTGACTGGATAAATTATCGGGAATTTCGGTTAAAGAATTTGGGTATGTTTGCCAAATAGCAAGGGCACGGTTAATATCTTCCAAAGAAAGTATACCAACTAATTGCTCTGCTTGATCGAATACTAAAGCACTACGAACGCGATCGCGGGTCATTTCCACAGCAGCATCTAATACTCCCAAAGTAGCAGGTAACTTTTTGGGGCAGGGATACATGGCATCTTCTACCAAAATTTGCTGCACAATTTCCGATTGTTCATCTTTCAATTCCGAAAGACCAATTTGTTGTAGATTAGAGTTAGAGTTAAAAGTTGGTTTAATCCTTTCTACTAGCCAAACACTTAAACCCACAGCTGCCATCAACGGTAAAACAATCCGATAGTCGCGGGTTAATTCAAACAGCATTAAAATAGACGTTAACGGCGCTCTCACACTAGCAGCTAATACTGCTGCCATTCCCACCATTGCGTAAGCTGGGGGAGCCGCCATTTGATCGCAAATTGTCGGGAATGCTACGGCTAATATTTTGGCGTAAGCCGATCCAAAAGAAGCACCTAAAAACATTGCTGGTGCAAATAAACCACCAATGAAACCACTACCTGCACTAATTGCAGTCATCAATAATTTCACCACCAACAACACCACCAATAAGTAGAGTGGAAACTCCACATCTTGAAGCATTGCTTCTACAGTTTCATAACCAACACCCAGAATTTGCGGGAACTGCAAAGCAACAGCGCCAATAATTGCACCGCCAATAATTGGATGAATCGGCTGAGGAATTCGTCCCAAAAAATCAAAACCTGGAACTTTGCCAGCAAAGCAAGCTTTTGCTCCCCGAATTGATTGAGTATAAGCCAGAGAAACGAGGCTGGCCCCTAAACCTAAGCCAAGGTAAAGAGGTAATTCCAAAGGACTGCGAACTTGGTAAACAGGTAAATCAAAAGCAGGTTGGGCCCCCAAACCAATTTGGGCAATTAATGCTGCTACCACCGCAGCTAGTAGTACCACACTGACAGCAGAAGTAGCGAAAGATGTCGCTCCCATCACCACCTCTAGAGCAAAAAATACTCCAGCTATAGGAGCATTAAATCCCGCCGCCAGTCCCGCCGCCGCGCCAGCACCCAACAGCAAACGTTGTCGTTCCTGAGATACATTGAGGATCACAGAGAACAACATCCCAAAATTTGCGCCAATTTCGACACTCGGCCCTTCTGGCCCCAAAGAAGCACCGCTCCCTAAAGTAACAGATGCGGCCAGCATTTTGCTAACTGGTCTTAGTGGTCGCTTAATCTCTGTTCCCTGAGAGGCGGCAATGAGAGATGAAAGTCCAGGGCCAAAGTCTTGAGTGCGCCAGCGCATCAAGCCAACAATTAATCCGCCAAGGGTGGGAACGCAGGCTAAAGTCCATGCACCCCAGCCGCCAATTTGACCCATTAAATTTTCCAGCATCAGCTGGTGAACCAACTGGATTAAATAGTGAAAGGTGACTACACCCATACCAGTACCACCGCCAATGAGCATGGCTAAAAACAGCACAACTGTTTCTGGGGATGGTTGAAAACGATTAATTAGGTGAGCTAAACGAGCGGAAGGTGTAGGAAAGGCAGGTTGTTCCGTTACCTTCCTCAGTTGAGTGGGAGGCAAGAGAGTCATTGAGAGGCGGGGTAAATGTAAGAAAAAATTTAAATTTTTATCTGTTACTTATCATTGTGAGCCATTATTTAGCAACCGGACAAGTAGACTTTATTTGCTTAACTTACAAAGCTTTAGCTAAAAATGTCATTGTGCAAAATTTGTGTGGGGAGAATGGTTAAATGAGAGACAATTATTACTTAGGGGTCAGCAATGCCTAAATTGGGCGTAGCTGTGGCTAATGGGGTGCGAGCGAGCGCCAACACTATTTTTTCTAGAGACAACAAAGTTTTTTCGACTGGGTGGACACATCCGTAAACATGAACCATGAGTCATCCTTGTTTAAATCTAGCTATACTCGTGTTGCGACTATTGAGGCATCCTTGGTAGTAATAGAATGTATGTATGATTAATGCCTGATGTCAGATCGGACATTGACCCCAATTCAATATAGCTATTGTTATAGAGCGAGTAAATGGACTAGGCGGATGAGGTAAATGAATATACACACTTTTGATAATCATTATGTTACTTGCCCAATTTGCCAAAGAAATGCCACGCCAAAACCAGTTAAAACACGCATGGGTTTGTTTTGCTGTCCCTATTGCCAGGAAAGGCTAGTAGTTTGCCAAAGTGGTCATTATGTCCGCGATCCGTTTACTTGGAGACAATTGATGATGTCTTCATCGCTACGTCGCCAAAGCCGACCTTTAGCGAGGATTCTCAGAGATTTTATCCTACTCAAGCGTCCGATGGTAGCCTTGGCTGTAGGTAGTGCGATTTTCTTTGGTGCGATCGCTCTGACCCAAGAAAAGACAAGTTACGATCGCCAAATTCTTCCCACAACAGAGAAAGTTAATGAACCAGGAAACAAATCCCAGTAAATCGATTACTTTGGTATAAATCAAATTCTACTTTGATTTTTGTAATATTATAACTAAATATTTCGATTGAACCGTGTCTTCTTGCCCCAAATAGGACGCGGTTTTTTATTATGTCCGCTTCAAGAGCGATCGCCCACCAGACATCTAATGAAATTTTGGCTATAGAAAAGAAAATTTATAGCCAAAATTGCGATCGGGAATCAATTTTTATAATTATTAAAATACTTGTAAAGTTTTATGGCAGGAATTAGAGAATTTGAGTTTTTAACTGTTCTTTATGAAATCATAGTACAGGAATTTTAATATTCGATCGATTTCATTAATCGTATCAATCGTATCTATAAATTATCAAAATTTCTTAGAAAATCGGGACACTACAGCATTTAAGATTTACTGTCCGGCAAAACTTGGGGTGAAAACATTGCTTGCAACGACTCATAGTAAGCGAAAAAATAAGCAGCCTGTTCTGGTTCCAAACGAGAGCGGATTTCAGTACCGAGCAAGTAAATTAATTGCCGTACCAATTCCCAGCGCACCTTTAATCGAGGATATAACATCACACACAGGGGAAATAGCTCTTGTTGTATGGCACTAATGTTGTTCTCCAAAATACAGACCCATAGATATACCTGGAACATCTCTATATCACGGACACTGGAAATGTTAATGTTAGTATCACTTAAACAACCTGTGTGGCATTGATAGTTGGGATACATCTGCATCACCCGTTCTGCAATCCTGGTCGCAATCTCGCTGCACAAGGGCAAAAGTTGCTGGACAGCTTGTAATGGTGGCGCGTCGTAAGCATATTCTGCTGCTGCCTGGTAAGCACGCTGGAGCGGCATATAGAGATGATCGTCAATCACTTTGAAGTAATCCCTCAGCGATGCTTGCTGCACTGGTGGTGTCAAGTTCAGTAGTATTTGTCCGCTGTAGTGAAACTGCATACTAATGAACCCAATTACTCTAGGATCGTCTGCTGTGTACTTCTGTCGAATTTTTCCCAAATCCCTAGCAATCCATGTAGAAAACTTTGCTGGGGAAATCTGTTCAGCATAGGCTGAGAGGGCAGTTTGATAAATCTGGTGGGTATCCTTTGCAACTTCCCACGGATCGATTAATTCAGGGTCAATTTGATGCCGAATCACCTCTTGAGACAAAAGCGCTTCTGTTTTTCCCCACGCTTGCAGACTTGTGGTTCGCAGTGCCTGCGTTAACGTTTTTGCAACTTCATTTGCAATTTCACTGACCTTGAGAACTTCGATGCGATTGTCCTGTTCAGCTAAATTTCGCAAATACTTCTTTGCCCACGCTTCTGAAAATGGTTGACTTGCTTCTGTCTCAATCCTTCTGACTGGTTCTGGTAACGATGAAAGATTTTGCGGCACTAGAAACACCTAATTGCTAAATTTAATGAATGAAATATTTCGTAATAAATATTTCAAGCATAGAGAAATCAATCTCGCCACCAAAACCGCAAAATTACGCAGTTTATCATTTCTTCAAAGTAAATCGCAGGTTTTTTACACTTTTTGGAAGAACGCGATCGCTATAAAATTATCATTACCTTTTGGGCAACGATCTGATTTTTTCCTGAGCAGGGGACAGGGGGCAAGGGGTAAGGGGCAAGGGGGCAGGGGAGCAGGGGGGCAGAGGAGCAGAGGAGCAGAGGAACAGAAGAGAATAATTAATACCAATGCCCAATGCCCCATGCCCAATGCCCCATACTTACAATCTATTGATATCTTTTGTGACTAACTTCCAACCTTCAGCTTGGTCAATTAGCTTCATCGACTCTAGTTCAAGATTGTTGAAATCAGATACATTAAGCAGGAAGTAGGGTTGGCCGTTGTAGTGCCAATAATATTCCAGTTCACCAACAGAAGCGGGAATGATGGTGCGATCGCTATAATAATCCAACGAAGGACGATGGTAAGGAAAAGACGTGTAAATCTTCCTCGTCGCTGGATTTGCCCGCACAATCATGGCGGCGACTGGTTTAACTGGATAGGCTTGTGATAATTCCCAAACCCAGTAGTTAGATTTCATTAACAGCAGCAGCGAAATATAACTTCCCCAAAACAAAATCTTCAGAAATTGTCCGTCACCTCGTTCTGCCAAAATAGCTGCTAAGGACATAGTTAAAGCTACGGCGGCAAAAATCAGTTGTAAGTCTGTTTTTGGGGTTGTACCCGAACTGAAATAAATACTACCAGCAGAAGCAGCTACAGCAAGTATTGCCAAACCAGCAACCCAAGCACGGGGATAAGATGAGAGTAAAGGCGAATTTTCCGTATCTGATAATTGGATACCAAAAGCTAAAGCTAAACTAGGGTAAATTGGGAATAAATACCAGGGAACTTTGGTAATCATGAAGGAAATTACCAGTAGATAAACCCCACTCCACGCCATTACTAATTTTGCCCAGCTAAGGTTGCGATTTTCCCAGGTTAAGCGGACAGTTTGTGGTAGAAATAATAACCACGGCCATGTGTATTTGAGAAGTTCAATCACATAATACCAAGGTGGTTCAGAATTACCTTCTACAATTGAGCCAATTCGGTCTAGTGATGGGTTAGCAATACCAATTTGGGCGAAAGTATAACCATAGTGAATTAGTTGCGCACCATACCAACCAGCTACAGGTAGAATGCCAATTAAGATTGCGATCCAGAGATAATAACAAGTGAGCAGTCGTGGCGTATCCCAAAATAGAAATACAATTGCGATCGCACCGAGTAATACACCTAGCAGTCCTTGAGTTAAACAAATAAACCCAAAGCTAATGCCAACACCAAGACAATAACGTAAATCTCGGCGCGATCGCAACACGCACAACATCATCACCATCAAAAAACTTACCATCGCCCCATCCAACATTGCCAGCCGCCCATGACGCACCACAGGTAGCATTGTTAGGTAAATCAAGGCGCTATAAATAGCAGCCCAACGTTGGCGAAATATCTCTCGAGCAATGCAATACAGTAAAGGTACAGATGTTGCTGTTAAAATTGCTCCAGGTAGGCGGGTTGTCAACTCATTTTCGCCTCCTAGAGAATAAGCCCAAGCAATCAGCAAATGCATCAAAGGCGGCTTGTCATGATATGGTTCGCCTCCTAACGTTGGGTAAAGCCAAGGCATTGAGCCTGATGGAGCGTGCCAAATTTCACGAGCAACCTGTGCCACAGTACCTTCATCCCAATCTCGCAGCGGCAACCCTCCCAGATTGATGCTAAACAGTAATACTGCTGCCAACAGCAATACTATTAGCCATACCCAATCAATCCATTTGCCAACCGTGCGATGCTGTCTTTCCAGATGACTCCAAATAAAGCTTCCTTCTTGCATATTCTCTGGTAATCATTTTACTTGCTGGTTTGATTACATAGAGACATCTAGCGAATCTCCCATGTTGCCACCCAGTAACAACGTATGTTCTTAACAATTGCTAGTTTCCAAGATTAACTCAGTTTTTTATAATTAGCGCTATTTTTCAAAAAAATATATTGGTTATTTAAGTAACATTTTAAACTAATAAATGATAAAAATAATACAAGCAATAAATTATTTATTACCTGTTTGATAGTCCGTAAATAAGCTTGTATGTTATTTTGAATGTGACGCTTAGTTTAAATTTTATCTGGTTAATTTCATAAAGTTTGTAACTGATTGCTATAAAAATAAAATGGTCTACTGAATACTTAAAAAATTTTTATATATAATTTTTGAATATTAGTTCCAGGAAAAATATAATTATTTCTTCAATAATCAATTAATAAGAATATTTTTTATAAAACTCTATAAACAAACTAATTTTAGTTTTTTAATTTTGATTAAGCAAGTATTGAATCTTGAAATCTATGATATACAATTTTTTAAGAGATTTTGATAACAGTTAATAGCTAAAAGTTATTGGAGAGTGTCAATGAATTTACCTGTAGTTGTAGATATTACTCTTGGCTTAGTTTTTATTTACTTAATTTTGAGCTTGCTAGCCTCGGAAATCCAAGAACTAATTGCCACATTATTACAATGGAGAGTTAAACATTTAAGAACTTCAATTGAATTACTTTTATCAGGTGGTAGTGAAAGTGAAAAATCAGATATTATTAATGCAATCCATCTAGTGCAGAAACTTTATAACGATCCTTTGATTAATACTTTGAATCAACAAGCTAAGGGTAAATTAGAAAAGCATTTCCAGGAAATTACTAAAAAGCCTGATAAAATAGTGCTAGAAAAACAAAGCGGCCCTTCCTATCTACCTTCTGAAACATTTGCAATTACTTTATTAGATGCCTTAAAAATTCCTCAGCTAATTAATTACGTTAAACATCCTAATGAAGAAACAAAAACCAACTTACAGATGATATTAACTTCTTATAAAGAACTTAAAAAAGGTATTAATAATCCAAATAGTGCAAGTTACACAAAAATTCAAGAAATTTATGGAGAGATTGACCAGAAATTTATAGATTTTGTTAATAATGAATTACCTGATGAAGTTCCTAATAATTTAATTAAGAGCCTTAGTGTAATTGCTCAACGTAGCAGGATAAAGATTGGCGATCTCACAGAGGAAGTAAATCAATTTAAAAATGAAGTAGAAACATGGTTCGATCGCTCGATGGATCGAGCAAGCGGTGTTTATAAGCGAAATGCCAAAGGAGTTGCTATTTTAATTGGAATATTAGTCGCCTTTTTAACTAATACTGATACATTTCACTTGGTTAAAAGACTATCGGAGGATTCGATTATCCGCTCTACTATTACTCAAAGTGCAAGTCAAAGAATCGATTATATCAATAATGAAGTAGACAGAAGGAATATTGAGAAACTATTAGGAAATTCTTCTATACCGATTGGATGGCAAAATATTAATCAACAGTTTGAGTTATTAGATACGACGAAATCGAATAGAATTTACATCAGAATTTCACAGGTTTTTAAATTAATTTGTGGTTGGATAGTGAGTGGTTTTGCTATTGCTATGGGTGCGCCTTTTTGGTTTGATATCCTGAATAAAGTTATCAATGTGCGGAATGCAGGGCCAAAACCTGTTGCGTATACTAAGGATCAACCGTCTCAAAAATAGTGTTTCATTTAAATCAAAAAATAAAAATAACTTGGAGTTTTAATTCTTTATTCTGACAAATAATCTCAATTTGTCTAATAAATTCTCGAAAGTAAAATCTTCGTTCTGTTTCCGATAAATCTAACCAAAATTGTGGTATAGAAACAGCTTGAGCAACAGAACGCAAGTTAACTGGAGGGAGAATTGCCAACTTTGCTTCGAGTGCAGAAATTTCTGTGCGAAGTTTGTAAGCCCTTAACTTTGCTGTTTCGGCATCTAAAATTCCAGTTTCAATTAAAGCGGGTAACTGAGCAAGTATTTCTTGCTGACGAGCGATCGCTTGTCCTAAACTATTCTTGAATGCATCCAACTGGGGAAAATTCATTCCTGCTACCGCCAGAGGTAAATCACGGCAAACGGTTTCAATGGTATGTTCCAACACCTCTTGGTAGGGAATAGCCTTACACTTGGGGCTTTGGGGGCAGCTAGTAGAACGTAAATAAAGATACTCTTTATCTTGGTTGCGTTGGGTAACACGGGTAACTGTCAGATGCGACTGACACTCAGCGCAGACAACCAACCCAGCCAGAGAACGCGGTGCGCTAGCAGTTCGGGATGGTAAACGGCTGTTACGGCGCAAAAGTCGGTCAACTTGGGCTGCTTCTTCCTTAGAAATTATCGGAATATGGGTATTGGAGATAATTTCACCATTTTGGTAAGCTGTATTGCCGCGATAAACTGGATTAGTCAGCCAGCGTCTTCCTGTGGTTACAGAGATTTTCTTGCCGTATTTTTTCGCCAAGTAACGCACTGAACCCCGCAGGGAACCATAAAGTAAAAAGTGTTCAAAAAAATCTTTGACAACTGGTGAAGTACTGCGGTCAATGGTATATTTTCCCTTACCTCTGCGATAGCCGTAGGGAACTTTGCCGGGTGGCGGTGCAACCTCAAGACGATTACGGGCGTGTCCTTGGCGGATGCGGCGGCTACGTTGCTGACGTTGGATTGCGTGTAGCAAATTCAGCAAGTCAGCGCCCAGAGGGTAATTTTCGGAAGTGTAGGGTTGTTCAGTGGCGATTACTGCGATTCCCATGACTTCGAGTTGATTGAGGCGATCGCTAATTTCCTCTACAGTATCTCCTAATTCTTCCAACCGACGAATCAGGAGATAATCTGCTGGTTCAGTTTGGCAATCTTTGAATAATAGTTGTAATTGCGATCGCAAAGAAGAGTCTGGCTTGCCCAAATCTTCATAAACCCGATCCACCTCCCATCCCCAATCGGCTCGATCGGGAGAAGATTCTAATAGTGGATCGGTGTAAGAGTAGGCAATTATTTTCAAAGGTTTAGCGCAGCCACAAAGAAATTATATATTCTGGATTCTGCGTTAGCGTAGCTCGCCGCAGGCATCGTAATATCTGAATTATCTGTACAAGAATCGCTATGGATTACCAAAATGACTTGCATTGAGCAATCATAGCAACTCGCCAACCTTGCTGTTTAGCGATCGCAAAGCACCAATAAAGATTAAACAACCACAAAATTGTTTTCGGTTGGTGACAATCCAGATGATAGTTGGGCAAATTTTACCTGAGTAAACCCAGACGCACTACCATCTTTGTCAAAGAACAGTCCACCTGTAGCACTATTGTAGATAAATCGTTGAGCGATCGTTGTTGCAGATGTTCCGATGATAAACTGACTTTTCTCAAGTGAACCCGATGATAACCCACCGCCAAAACTAGATGATACCTGAATTAATTCATTAATTGCGTTAAAGTCATAAATAGTGTTAACGCTAAAATTGTCGTAACTATTAAAAGCAAAGGTATCAGTACCTCTATTTCCATAGGTGTACATTCGCAAATTATATGTCGCTATTCGCAGATAGTGTCGCAACAGTATCCAAATAGCTGAAACCTTTATTCTGTAAGGATTATAAACTATTTAATGATACAGAAAATAAATTTGGTTAATTCGCATTTTCTATGTCGTAAATCCCCAATTATCACATTAAATGTCGTTTGTTAATATTTAGGCGTTTTTCAAATTACATGTCGCATTCTTAGTCAATTAATGGTACATTAGTACCTTAATTATTCATGAGTGTTTTTCACTTCAATGACAGACAAACAATTTGAATTCACGGAAGAATCAACGCAAGCTCCAGATGCTATTTTTCTTGACAAGAGTAATTTTGTTGTAGATCCATCCCAAATTATTCTGGAAACATCAGATAGGCATAAACTGACATTTAATCTGATCCAGTGGCTTGCTGAATCACCGAATCGCACAATTAAGTCTAAGAGGAAGCAGGCTATTGCAAATACGCTTGGTGTTTCTACTCGCCAGGTAGAACGTCTCCTCAAGCAATACCATGATGACAAGTTATCAGAATCAGCAGGAGTACAACGCTCAGATAAGGGAAAACATCGAGTCAGCGAAGACTGGCAAGAATTTATCAAAGCAATTTATAAAGAAAGTATTAAAAACAAACATCCAATTTCACCAGCATCTATAGTTCGCGAAGTGAAACGATACGCGAGCGTTGAGCTTAAGCTCAAACCAGGAGATTATCCTCATGAAGCTACTGTTTATAGAATTCTAGATCCTTTAATTGCACAACATAAACAGAAGACAAAAGTCAGAAATCCGGGTTCGGAATCTTGGATGAAAGTTGTAACAAAAGATGGACAGCTACTGAAAGCTGACTTTAGTAACCAAATTATTCAATGCGACCATACCAAACTGGATATTCGCATAGTTGATAGTAATGGTAATTTATTGTCTGACCGTCCTTGGCTAACTACTATTGTAGATACTTTTTCAAGCTGTGTTGTTGGTTTCCACTTATGGATCAAACAACCAGGTTCTACAGAGGTGGCTTTAGCCTTAAGACATGCTATTTTGCCTAAGAAGTATCCTGAAGATTATCAGCTCAATAAAGTTTGGGAAATATGCGGTCTTCCTTTTCAATATTTTTTTACTGATGGTGGAAAAGATTTTCGCTCAAAACATCTTAAAGCCATTGGTAAGAAACTAGGATTTCAATGTGAACTACGCGATCGCCCTCCCGAAGGCGGTATTGTAGAACGGCTTTTTGGAACTATTAATACTCAAGTTCTCGAAGATTTACCTGGTTATACAGGGTCAAATGTTCAGGAACGCCCCAAAAATGCAGAGCAAGAAGCGTGTTTGACAATACAAGATATAGACAAGATCCTAGCTAGTTTCTTTTGTGATATTTATAACCACGAACCATATCCCAAAGATCCCCGCGAAACAAGATTTGAGCGCTGGTTTATAGGAATGGGAAGAAAACTACCTGAACCTTTGGATGAGCGAGAATTGGATATCTGTTTGATGAAAGAAGCGCAACGAGTTGTTCAAGCGCATGGATCTATACAGTTTGAGAACCTGATTTATCGAGGAGAATCACTCAAGGCATATAGAGGTGAATTTGTAACGCTTAGATACGATCCAGACCATATCCTGACTTTATATATCTACAGTTGCGAAACTAATGATAATGGAGAAGAATTTTTGGGTTACGCTCATGCTGTAAACATGGATACTCATGATTTGAGTCTAGAAGAATTGAAAGCCTTGAATAAAGAGCGAAGTCAAGCTCGTAAGGAGCATTTTAACTATGATGCCTTATTAGCATTAGGTAAACGAAAGGAACTTGTAGAGGAACGTAAAGAAGACAAAAAGGAAAAAAGACGCTCAGAACAAAAGCGTCTACGTTCAGCTTCCAAGAAAGCCTCAAATGTTGTTGAACTGAGGAAAAGTAGAGCTAACGTTTCTTCAAACAAAGATGACAAACTGGAACTCTTGCCAGAGAGAGTTTCAAGGGAAGAAATACAGCTTCCGAAAACAGAACTGCAACCAGAACTATCTGGTCAAGCTGACACTCAAGAGCAGGAGAGACACAAACTGCTTGTCCCTAACCGTAAACAACATTTGAAGAAGATTTGGTAATTTATGGCGCGATCGCAACTTGCTGTTCAGTCCTCCGTAGAAGCCTTAGCTCCGGAGCTAGATTTAAATGCTCAACTTGCTAAAGTCGTTGAAGTTGAAGAGATATTCAATAATTGCTTCATACCAACTGATCGTGCTTCAGAATATTTCAGATGGTTAGATGAGTTGCGGATACTGAAACAATGCGGTCGAGTAATTGGCCCCAGAGATGTGGGGAAAAGCCGAGCGTCTCTTCACTATCGCCAAGAGGATAGGAAAAAACTTTCGTATGTCAGAGCTTGGTCAGCATCGAGTTCCAAGCGTCTATTTTCGCAAATCCTGAAGGATATTAACCATGCAGCACCAACAGGTAAGCGGGTAGATTTACGTCCAAGATTGGCTGGTAGTCTTGAATTATTTGGGATAGAACAGGTCATTATTGACAATGCTGAAAATCTCCAAAGAGAAGCACTGCTAGACCTTAAACAACTTTTTGACGAATGTCATGTTCCTGTCGTCTTAGTTGGCGGACAGGAGCTAGATAAAATCTTGGTCGATTTTGATTTGTTGACTAGCTTTCCAACACTGTATGAGTTTGACCGCCTAGAATACGATGATTTTAAGAAAACACTAAGTACAATTGAATTCGATATTCTGGCTCTGCCTGAAGCTTCTAATTTATCTTGCAGTCCTATATTTGAGGTTCTAGCTGAAAGTACAGGTGCGCGGATAGGACTGCTAGTCAAAATACTCACTAAGGCAGTTTTACATTCACTCAAGAATGGCTTTGGCAAAGTTGATCAAGGTATTTTAGAAAAAATCGCTAGTCGGTATGGCAGAAAATACATTCCCCCAGAAAACAGAAATAGCAATAAATGAAGATTATGACATTTTGCCAAGGTTGGGCTATGTTGAGCCATACCCAAATGAAAGCATCAGTCATTATCTGGGACGCTTGCGCCGATTTAAGGCTAACAGTCTTCCTTCAGGATATTCTTTAGGAAAAATTGCTGGTCTTGGTGCTATCACAACGCGATGGGAGAAGTTTTATTTCAATCCCTTTCCGAGTCTTGAGGAATTAAAAGCTTTAAGTAAGCTGATTGGTGTGGAGGTCAAGAGGTTATATGAGATGTTGCCACCAAAGGGTGTAACTATAAAACCCAGACCAATTCGGTTATGTGGTGCTTGCTATGCAGAAGTTCCTTGTCACCGCATTGAGTGGCAGTTTAAAGAGAAAATGAAGTGCGATCGCCATCAGTTGGGTTTATTAACAAAATGTACTAACTGTGAGACACCATTTCCAATCCCTGCTGATTGGGAGCTAGGGGAATGCACCCATTGTTCTCTACCTTTTGCAAAAATGGCAAGGTGTCAAAAGCGCTATTGACAAAAAACTATTGAATTATACGAGTAACCTCATTGATAGGGTTTTACAAAAGGCGATCGCACTTTCTTCGGGGAGGACGATCGCCTTTGTTTTTTATCAATAATCTACGTGTCATCGATCAGGCACAAGTACGATCGCACGTATTCAAATTTAATTGGTGGCTGAAAATTAAAACCTATAGCGCTTAAAGTTTTTAACAAAAGCAGTAAATATACTACTTAGTATTAAAAACTTTAGAGCTTATACTTGTGAAGCTAGAATTCTAACTAATTTTTTGTTAGCTTCAAATCCTGCTGTCAAGGATTTCTGCCATTAAAGGCAGTTTATGTAACGTAAGTTTTACAAAAGCCTTCAGAGTAAATTTTGACTTGAGGTGGCTAGGGTATGGATGAAGTCGTTAAAAAAGTAGCTGCTTTGGGTTTACCTGGTGTGATTTTGGTAATCACAATGGCAGCTACAGGGTTTACAGGTGCTGCTGCCATTACAACTGCTTTAGCTTTTTTGGGCGGGCCTGCGGGGATGCTGGGTGGAATTGCAGTTTTGGGGCTAACAGGATTAATTACAGATGCTTTGGCAAAAGTCAGCCTAGAAGATTTTCTCACAGCAGTTTATTGTCAACGCCGACAGGATGAGCCACATGGCAAGCTTCTAGAAGAGATTAACTCGTTATCACTGTTTGACGGCGACATCAGAGATAGGCTCAAGACGACTGTAACTGACGGATGCGGTTGTGTAACAGTGGTTAACTCTAGTACAACAGATGATGCAAGAGAAGTGATCGCTATTTTAGAGAATGTCCCTGGCATGACTCCTGCACACCACAGAGATTTTAAAAGTTCTAATCCGATCATCAGGCTCAGGGACGGGACAGTAGTGAGAACTTGGAAAAACCCCGTTGGTGTTGACCATGTTTTTTTAGGCGATCGCAGTGACAAAATGATTTACGGCGGGTTTGTCGGTTGGATTCACAGTGAAGGTTTAAGCCAGGCAATCGTTCGCATTAGAAGAGACTTTACTTAAGGGAGTAGTACTTAGTGGCTCGTGGTTACAAAAAAACTGAACAGAATAACAGCAATGGGGCGACTTTAGGCTTTGAACAAGCTCTAGGTTAGGTGCGGATAAGCAGGTTGTTTATAGCTCATTTATTTACACAAATTAATAACAATTTCGTACTCTTGGTGATATTCGTGATTTGCTAATATTGAAGCTTCTCTCAGGTAAGATTCGGATGAAAGATATGGAAAAATTTATATAAAGGAGAATATGTTGATGCCAAAAACAATCATCGAAGGCTTCAAGAAGCTTAGACAAAATCTTGAAATTACAGACATCCAAGAATTGAGCGTATCAAAGCGCCAGCAGAATATCAGAGAAATCCTCGAAACAGAGTTGACTATTATAAATTCATTTTTAACTGGTTCATATAGGAGAAGTACCATGATTTCTCCTTTGTCTGAGGCAGATGTAGATATCTTTATTATTTTAGATCCAACTTACTATAAACTAAATGGACAAACATATCTTTTAGACAAAGTTAGACATATTCTTTTAAAGAAATATCCTACAACACCAAAAATTAGCAGAAATGGTCAAGCCGTGACGATTAGATTTACTGATTTTAAAGTTGATGTTGTGCCAGCTTTTCATAGGAATGGGGGAGGGTATATTATTCCTAATTGTGTAATTTCTCAATGGATATCTACAGATCCAAGAAAGCATATAGAAATTTGGAGCAATGCTAATAAAGCTCATAACTATGATCTCATTCCCCTTATTAAAATGATTAAGGGGTGGAATAAAAAGCATAGTAAATTGCTGAATTCATTTCATCTTGAAAGTTTAGTCCTAAAAATACTAAATAATATAAGAATTGATAGCTTTTCTTCTGGGGTTCGGTATGTGTTTGATAAAGCAAGAAAAGAAGTAATCAATCCAGTTTTAGACCCTGCTGGTTATGGGGGAGATATCGGTGCTTATTTAAATACACTAAACTATATAAGTGAAGTAGTCAATAGATTAGAAGCAGCATATAACAGAGCAATTATAGCAGAGCGGTTGGAACAACAAGGTAAAATAGCAGAAGCCTATTATCAATGGCAAATTATCTTTGGTGATTATTTTCCTCTTTATGGTTGAAATTTAAATTTCATGCTCAATTCAATAGCACAAGAACAAAATAAAGTACGCTATCTTGATCGGATTGCGGCATCTAGCTATTTGTATTCAAAGGCAAAATTTATACTATTAATTCAAGTATTACTGTCAGTAGCAATTACAGTAATTTTTTCTATTGTAGTTGCTGTTTTTCCTAGATTTGAAATTTGGGCAGCTTTCTACGGAATTAGTGTGTCTATTATTGATGCAGCCATTTTAGATGATTTTCAAACATCCTTAAAAAGACAAGCAGCAAAAGTTCAAGAGTTATTTGATTGTGAGTTACTTCACCTCGATTGGAACAAGATTAAAATTGGTAATCGACCAGATGCTGAGTCTATAAATAGATTAGCCAAAAAATTTAAACAAAAAAGCACTAATCTTGCAACAATTGAAAATTGGTATCCTTCAGTAGTTCAGAATGTTCCGCTACCTATTGCAAGGCTTATATGCCAAAGAGCTAATTGTTGGTGGGATTCTAATTTACGACAACGTTACATAGTGTGGGTAGTAAGCACTTTTTGTTTAGTTACTATTTTAGTTTTCGCTATTGGTCTTTCAAATACCATTACTATCCAAAGGTTTTTTATTGTTATTTTGGCGCCACTTTCTCCTACCATATTATGGAGTATTCGTGAATACAGAAAACAACGTGAAGCGATAGAAACTCTAGAACGCTTAAAGGATTATGTAGAAAACTTTTGGGTAGATATCATTAACAAAAAACTTAATCCAGATCAAATTGAAAGAGAATCTAGAGAATTACAAGACGGAATTTATGATTACCGTTGCAATAATCCACTAATATTTAACTGGATATACAACCTTTTACGTAACAGTCAAGAAGAAGCCATGAACAAGGGTGCTGAGGAGCTAGTTGAGGAAGCACTGCGGTCATTGAACTCTGGACATTAAGTAATAATTTTGATTTAAAATAATGGCTATGACTGAATTCATTGTTGAAGAAGCAACACTCTAATGGTTTAAACAACTTAATTAGACTACGCTGCTTATGGCTTTGCGAAACATTTAAGAGTTGCTTTACCTTAATTCGTCATTTATTGGCTTTAGATGATGCGATCGCAATTCGGGATGAAGTCGGTTTATTCCAAGCTATACGTGCTGCTTTTGTTAAACACACCACCACTGGGGGTAAAAGTCCTGAAGATTTAGATACTGCAATTCGCCAAATTGTCTCTAACGCTGTTGTGAGTGATGAGGTGGTAGATATTTTCGCTGCTGCTGGGGTGAAAAATCCTGATATTTCCATCCTCTCCGATGAATTTTTAGCAGATGTGCGCCAACTACCCCAACGCCACCTAGCTTTAGAACTGCTGCGGAAATTAATCAACGATGAAATCAAAACGCGATCGCATCGTAACTTGGTACAGTTCCGTTCCTTTGCCGAAATGCTAGAACAGACAATCAAAAGATACCAGAACCGCGCCATCGAAACTGCCCAGGTGATGAGCGAATTAATCGAACTAGCAAAAGAAATCCGGGAAGCGACAAAGCGAGGCGAAAGCCTGGGATTATCTGAAGATGAACTAGCATTTTACGATGCCCTGGATTTAACTGATACTTCAGTCCAAGCATTAGGCGATGATACCCTCAAAGCGATCGCTCGTGACCTTGTAGATACAGTTCGCCGCAACGTTACCATTGACTGGACACAAAAAGAAAGCGTCAAAGCCAACCTGCGCCGCTTAGTCAAGCGCCTACTGCGGAAATACGGCTATCCACCCGAAAAGCAAGAGAAAGCGATGGTGACAGTCTTGCAACAGGCAGAGTTACTGTGTAAAGATTGGGCTGCATGAGGGTGAGAAAGTGCGATCGCACTCAGTGTAGAGAGTGGTTTACCTACAAGCAGTTTGTACAAGACAATGCTTTCTAATCTTTGGTAGTTTGGAGATTAGAAATTTAACACTTCCTTTAACCCTCCAAAATTACGGTAAATAAAAATGAATACATTACTTTTTCAAGTTCAACTTGAAATGCTCCATTTATGTCTGTTATGCAGCGAAAGTGAAGTCAAAGAAAGTGAAATCAAAGAAAGTGAAGTCAAAGAAATTGAACTCATCGTGCCATCAATAGCAAGTATGGCAGCACTACGCGGAGTTGCATTACATAAAAAATTCGGTGGGGGGAAAAATTTGACCTTAGCTGAAGCGATCGCACAAGAAAAACCTCTGACCCTTGAAGATATTGATAAAATGGTGGATTTTTTTGAGAAATTCAAACTAGATATGGACGATCCAGGGTGGTACAACCCTGAAAACCCTTCTGTAGGTTGGATTCGCTGGTCTCTCATGGGAGGCCAGTCCGGTAAAAACTGGTCAATAGCCACCAAAAAGATGGTTGAAGAAGGTTTGAAAGATAAATCTATAAAAATAAAGACGCTGGAATAAATATACAGCAGGAAAAATACTAAAGCTTCCAGTTTTTCTAGGGAGTTTTATTTATTTGGCGATCACAAGCAGGAACACTAGTATTAGTATAGTCGTGAACTCCGACTCTTCCCACAACCACAGCGACAAAAGGTGATAGACAGCGATACGCTTTCAACCCAATATATAATCGACGTACTCAGTAGACTACCTTTGGAGCCTCTAGAATACTGTCGGCGATGGGTTGAAGTACCTTCAGATGAACGTGGTTATCGCAAAGCTTGTGTTACGGCTCTAGCCGAGGCTACAGGCTTAAGTCCACGTACAGTTAATGACTGGGGCCCAAACTTTGAAAGGCGACCAGATCACGTTTTACACGTTCTCAGAATGGCGGATATGCTTAACCAGATCAGGAAAATAGTCTTACCACCTGATTATCCGCAAAAATAATTTAATCGGATTTTCCGACTAAAGTACTGGTATTGTGGGCAGAGATTTCTTAATCTGTAGACTGTTGTATTAGACTGCCGCTTGAGAACAACAGCATTTGCCTACACTTTTGAATCAACAAATTGAAAGTAGGCAATTGCCAATATAAAATCACTCAAGCCTTCATCTGGTACTTGCCCATCCATTACCAGCCAAGATTGCTTGTGAGACTTTCCCCTAGTCCAGAAGAGCAGAGGATTGATGCTATCCGTCAGCTGCCTTTGGAGCCGATGGAATATTGTCGTAGGTGGGTAGATATTGACCCAGCCAGAGGTTATCGTAAAGCTTGTATCAATGCTCTGGCACAAGCCACAGGGTTAAGTCCTCACACCATCAAAGACTGGGGAACCAACTTCGACAGACGACCCCATTACATTCCTTTCCTGCTGCGACAGGCTGATTTACTCAATCAATTTAAACAACTGGTTATCAGCCAACAAATAATTTTGCCTACCAACTTTCTTACTAACTAACTGTTCGTGATTTACGAGTAACTCATGATAAAACCTCTTGCTCATACAGCTAGGGACGTTTTATTCTGTCCTACATCTGTATTCATTCGCGTGAAAATAAGTGACATTTTATCATCCTAAAATTGCTCGTATTTCACAAAATAAAACTAATTTACCTGCGCTTGCAGCAGTATCTGAACAAAGGGCAATAAATTCAGAACAGCAAATGCATTCTATCAGCACATTTGATATCACAAAATATCCTTTACTTGATATTTTAAAAGATATAAAAACTGGACGCATCCAACTACCAGATTTTCAACGAGATTGGGTTTGGGATGATGCTCGTGTGCGCCGTCTACTTGCCAGCATCTCTCTTGCATACCCCATTGGTGCAGTCATGATGCTCCAGCAAAGTAACCAGCAAGTCCAATTCAAACCCCGCCTCATCGATAACGTTAAAGAGCCAAAGTACGATAAGCCCAACCTGTTAATTCTTGATGGTCAGCAACGCTTAACTACTTCATTTATGGTTTTGCTGTCGGAACAACCCGTTGTCATTAAAGACCAAAAAAGCCAAAAGCTGATAAAAAAATGGTACTACCTCGATATGGCCAAATCCCTTGACCATAACATCGACCGCCGCAGTGCTATTATTGCTTTCCCGGAATCAAAACAACTCCGAACATTTGGTGGTGAAATTATAGACTGTTCCACTCCAGAAAATGAGTATGAAGCAGGACTATTCCCATTATCAAAAATCTTCTTCTTTTCAGAATGGAGAAGTAAATATTCTAAATATTGGCAATATGATGCTCAAAAGCTCGAACTTATCGATACTTTAGAACTGGAGGTACTCAAAAAATTTGAGCATTATCAAATACCAGTAATCCAACTGCGGGACTCCTTACCCAAAGAAGCAGTCTGCCAAGTATTTGAAGATACCAACACCTCCGGTTGTGACCTCAACTACTTCGATTTGATGAGTTCCAGCTATTGCGCCAATGACTTCAGCCTTAGAGATGATTGGAAACTGCGGGAAGCTCGTTTTCAGCAATTTAAAGTATTACGTTTAGTCCGTAACACTGACTTTGTGCAAGCCGTAACTTTAGTAGCTGGCTACGTGCGGAGAATGGAAGCCATTAACAAAGGCGGCAATTTAGACAAATTGCCTGGTGTATCTTGCGGTCGTGGAGATGTTTTAAAACTTTCCATTCCAGAATACTCTACCTGGGCTGATAAAGTTACCACAGGATTTGAGGAAGCAGCCAGATTCCTGCATGGGCAGAAAATTTTTGACGCAATGGATTTGGCTTATCCGATTCAACTAGTTGCCTTGGCGGCAATTTTGGCTGTTTTAGGAGAACGTTCTCGCTCTGTTAAGTCTCGTTCAATGCTGGAACGTTGGTTTTGGTGTGGGCTGTTCAGTGAGATGTATACGGGTTGGCACGAAACACGTACAGGACGAGATGTAGTAGAAATGCCACTATGGCTGCAAAAAGGGGGTTCACTCCCGTCTACAATCCAAGAAGCCAATTTCTTCCCAGAGCGGTTACTGACCGTAAGAAAGCGTTATGGTGCAGTTTACCAAGGTTTATCAGCCCTGCTGCGACTTTCTGGGGCAATTGATTTCATTACAGGCGAAGAAATCAATGATGTGCTTTATTTTGAAGAACAGATTGATTCTCACCACATCTTTCCCATCGCTTGGTGCAGAAAGCAAGGCATCGACCCTAAAAAATATAACTGCTTAGTCAACCGCACTCCTTTAAGTGCCAAAACAAACAAAAAGATTGGTAGTAAACCACCTTCAGCTTACCTTCAAGAGCTTGAGATGTCTGGCGTATCACCCCAAAGACTCGATCAAATATTGCGATCTCATGCCATAGATCCCGAAACTCTGCGACGAGATGACTTTGAGGGATTTTTCCAAGCACGGACAAAGGCATTGTTGGAGTTAATCGGCAAGGGAATGGGTAAGTGCTTATACATTGAGGCTTTAGAGGATTTAGGCGGAAAGCATCAAAACAGATTTATTAACAGACTGAATTCAGAAAGTTTATTCAAGAACTATTTGTAGTCATTACAACTTTGCTATAAGTCAAACTTAAGTGCAAACCAAAACAAAAGCCATGAGCAAGCCCTTTAATATTAATCGAGTGGAACATGAGTTGAAAGCAACACTGATTAGTAACGAGTCTCTGCCACCAATAGAAAAGGTTACTAGGGGCTGCAACGTTACTATACTATTGACCAATTTTGAAGCTGTGGAAAGAGATCGCTTTCCACAACTGTCCTGCTACTTTTCATTAGCAGCGGACTCTTTCTTTTTTAACCAATCCCTAATCGCCTCCTCCAAAGCTGCTGTCTGTGTGAACTCTAGACGAGCGCAAGCGATTTCAAAAGCAATTTTTAATTCTTTAGGAATTCTTCCCCGAACTTCTCTCGTTTCTTCTGTCATCTCCACATCATGCCTTAGTTCGGGGTTAATTGTTGCACAGCCTTTTAACAAAAGCACATTTGCGCTAAAAAGTTTTTATGCTATTGCGCTATTGCGCTTATAATAAAGATAGGTAGCAAAACCAGTCAAAGACTAAGAGAGCAACTTTCATCAACGCCACACAACACACCATGAGCCTTATCACTATTCTCTGTCGCCTAGTTGCTGATAAAGCAACTCTTCGCTACCTGTGGGAACTGATGGCTGATAAATATACGCCGCTTATTAATGAATTATTAGAACAGTTAGCACAACATCCTGATTTCGAGACTTGGTTAGAAAAAGGTGAAGTGCCTAAAGACACTATCAAAACAATATGCAACTCTCTCAAAATACAAGACCGTTTTGCTGACCAGCCAGGTCGTTTTTATACATCAGCAGTTACTCTAGTTAAGGAAGTTTATAAATCTTGGTTCACCTTACAACAGCGACGACAGCGCCAAATAAAAGGAAAAGAACGCTGGCTAAATATGTTGAAAAGCGATATAGAATTACAGCAAGAAAGTCAGTGTAATTTAGATATTATTCGCGCCAAAGCTACTGAAGTTTTGATTTCATTTGTTGCCAAATTTACCCAGGATAAAAATAAGCAATCCAAAATCAAAAAAGGCAATAAGACTAAAAAAAATAAAAAAGACTCTTCAAACACTACGCTTTTCAATGGATTATTTGATATTTACGAAAAAACAGAAGACTGTTTATCTCGGTGCGCCCTTGCCTATCTGCTCAAAAATAAATGTCAGGTAAGTGAGGTTGATGAAGATCCCGAGCAATATGCTAAGAGTAGGCGTAAAAAAGAAATAGAAATTGAACGTTTAAGAAATCAAATCAACAGTCGGAAACCCAAGGGACGAGATTTAACAGGAGAAAAATGGCTAGAAACTTTGTCAGAGGCAGTTAATCAAGTCCCTCGGAATGAAGATGAAGCTAAATCTTGGCAAGCTATCCTCCTGAAAGGAAATAGCTGTATACCATATCCTGTTGATTATGAAACTAATACAGACCTAACTTGGTTGACAAACGATAAAGGTCGTATCTTTGTCAAATTTAATGGGTTGAATAAACTAATAGATGAACCTAAATTTGAGGTTTATTGCGATTCTCGCCAGTTTCATTATTTTCAACGCTTCTGTCAAGACTGGCAAATTTGGCATGATGAGGATGAAACATATTCTTCTGGGCTATTTATTCTACGTTCTGCACGTCTACTCTGGCAGGAACAAAAGGGTACAAAGGAGCCGTGGGAAACTCACCACTTGATTCTTCAATGCTCTGTAGAAACACGTTTGTGGACACAAGAGGAAACAGAACTAGTTCGCCTTGAGAAAATCAACAAAGCTGAGAAAACCATTCAGAATATGGAACAAAAAGGTAATCTCAGTCAGACACAGCTACCTCGTCTAGAAAGGGAACGAACTCAGAGGCGCAAACTTAACAACCCTTTTCCTGGTCGTCCTAGTAAACCTCTGTATCAAGGAAAATCTCATATTTTGGTTGGTGTCAGTTTGGGTCTAGATAAACCAGCAACAGTTGCTGTGGTAGATGCTGCCAACAATAAAGTTCTGACTTATCGCAGCGTTAAACAACTACTTGGTGACAACTACAATCTTCTCAACCGCCAGCGACAGCAACAGCAACGTCTTTCACACGAACGTCACAAAGCCCAGAAACAAAATGCGCCAAACTCATCCGGGGAATCAGAGTTAGGGCAATATGTTGATAGATTACTGGCAGATGCGATTGTTGCGATCGCAAAAACTTACTTTGCTGGCAGTATTGTTCTACCCAAACTCCGCGATATGCGAGAAATCATTCAAAGCGAGATTCAAACAAAAGCAGAGAAAAAAATTCCAGGTTACAAGGAAGGTCAACAAAACTATGCCAAAGATTATCGTGTCAGCGTCCACCGTTGGAGCTACGGTCGATTAATCGAAAGTATTCAAACCCAAGCTGCAAAAAGTGGAATATATATCGAAAGCGGCTCACAGCCGATTAGAGACAGCCAACAGGAACAAGCCAGAGAATTAGCTTTGTTTGCTTATCAACAGCGCTAAGTTAAGGTGCTTTAGTTAAAACACTGAACCTTGAAAATATAATATAAGAATAATAGCGCCGCAGTTCATGTTCTTTAGAGCCAATGTACTGTGAAAAATCTGGGTTAGTTTGACGGTTGTCAGACCGTTTTGCTTTCTGACCCTGGTAGCTGCCCGCTTCTGATGCTGCTGTCGCAAGACAGGATAGGTGCGCTCCCTGCAATAAGAAGTAAAGCTTGAAAAAGTAATAGCCGTTGCTAGCAACGGTACGGGTTACCGCAGTGGTGGCTACTGAATCACCCCCTTCGTCGGGGGAACCCTCCTAAATATTGTTTGGCATGTCGAAGCAGGGGTGAAAACCCCATACCTCCTGCCAAAAAATAAAACCTTTGTCCAGACTTAGTTTCAGTCTTTTAGACACGAAGATAAGCTCTAGTTAGAGGAACGAAAAGCCATTTATGTACTTGCGCTGCCAAATTTAAGTTTGGAAGCCTGTACTGATAAGGGTATAGACGGGTCGAGTTTCAACAACCATCCCGGCTAGGGGTGGGTTGAAAGCCGTGAAAATCCCACTTTGAATACATCTGGCTAAAGTTTCAACAACCATCCCGGCTAGGGGTGGGTTGAAAGAATTTTGGGCATCCCGTGATGGGAAAATCGAAAGTTTCAACAACCATCCCGGCTAGGGGTGGGTTGAAAAAATAAGCAATAAAAACTATGTACTCGCACTAACCAGATTTTAAAATGGTTAAAGAGTATAACTAAGTTATTAGGAGGGTTGAAAGGAGTGCTGCGATCGAACAAATGTCAGGGAAAAATAATTTCCTTGTGGTAAGTTTTACAGCTAATGACAGAATAAGACGACATTAATTTGCGAAAACCTAATATACTAAAATTAGTGACACAAACTTACGAAATCGACCTTAATTTGCAAAAAGCGACATTAATTTGCGAATTGCGACATTTAATTTGCGAATGTACAGCAGGACAAATGGAGAATAACGGATTCGAACCGATGGCCTCTGCGGTGCGATCGCAGCACTCTACCAACTGAGCTAATTCCCCTTAGTCGGTGTCAAGTCAAGAGTAATATTACTCATTAACTCAATACACCATCACCATATAGTATTCTAACATTCAGTTATCGATGGTTGAGGCTCTTTTTGGGAATAAGCCTTCTGCACCCGTTCGAGTTCCAAATCACTGAGATAATCAACAGTCCAATTACAGCAGCGCTGGAGCATGTGGAATGGGTAAGTATTCGCTACACCTACAACTTGCATTTGCGCTCGCTTCGCTGCTGCAATCCCGGCTGGTGTATCTTCAATCGCCAGACACTCGTGTGGTTGAAGATTCAATTCGGGATATTCTTGATTCAGACGTTTCACGGCCAGTAAATAACCATCGGGTTCTGGTTTACTGTTGGTGATGTCATCACCCGCAACGATAATTTTAAAATGTTGGGCTAGTTTGGCGCGATTGAGTACCAGTTCTATTTCTTTGCGAATCGCGCCACTGACTAACCCTAATTTCAGATTCCGCGATCGCACCTGAAATATTAAATCTTCTACACCTGGATATAAAGGCAGTTTCTCTATTTTCTCTAATTCCACCACATAGGCTTCTGCTTTGCGGTACAACAACTGAGTTAAATACTTTTCATCGCCTACTCTACCACGATTAGCAAGTAGTTGCCCAAAACAAGCGCGATCTGTGCGTCCAAGAGAAGCTTGACGCTCGCTCACCTTTTGGGGTTGGAGATTTTCTTCAATGAGAATCTCATCGATCAGTTGCAGGTGGATTGGCTCATCGTTAATGATGACACCATTAAAATCAAAGAGAACTGCCTTTAAACTCATGCCATTATGCCAAACGCTGGAGAACCAAGTCCCTCCAAATCATTATTATCTACTGATGTGGGAGTATAATGACGGACATTTTCGGTTGCTATTGGTTTTATGCCGCTAGTTACCTGATTTATCCACCATACATCCTGCGATCGCACTGCTTCAAATCCGGCTGCACCCATATTCGCTTCTATACTACTAGCAGCATACTCACGAATATATGGCTCCTCAAAAACGTCATTGAGCCATTCTAACTGACGCAGAGTCTTCTGATTTCCATCTAGAATTAATACTTGTCCTCCAGTTACCAGCAACCGGAAGCTTTCTCGTAAAATTGCTAGAGACACCGCATCTGGTGTTTCGTGGAATAGCAAAGAAGCTGTTACTAAGTCAAATGTTGCATCCCTCAAACCAGTTTTTTCAGCATTTCCGTGTCGCCAGACTATCTCCAAGCCAGCATTTCTAGCTTTATCTTCCGCTCTTACCAGCATATAAGGTGATAAATCCAAGCCAATAACTTCCGCTTCGGGGAAAGCCTGCTTTAACATTAAAGTAGTGGAACCAGTACCGCAACCTAAATCGAGTATGCGTCGTGGTTTTACCTGGACGGCATCAACTAAAGCTTGACGGACAATACCTTCATTAGGCGGTAGAACGTATTGAGTAACCGGATCGTAAGTAACTGCTGCATCGGAATTGAGGTATCCGCCAGCAATACCGTGAAAGTTTTGATTAATGTAGTACGACGGAATTATGACATCATCTCGTCGATAGCGATCGCTCTCTTTCTCCCAGTTAATACTATCAGCGTAACGCCGTAACCCATCTTCATCAATCAAAAGACGCACTACAGGGGATAAAAAACGTTCCCAGATTGTATCTTGACGCACTGCCATATTATTGTGTCGGAACTTTAAGGAGCTATTTAAACACAGTGATTTTCTTTACAAATTTTAATACATTGGAGAAATATTTGCTTTCTCCCTGTGGTGATAGATTGACAGTTGTAATTTACTTATATTACATTTATAATACAAAAATGTAACTCCTAAAAGTAAGTTCTTCAGCTTCACAAAAATTCAGGGAGCCAAATGAAAGACAATACAACATATAAATTGCTACAACTAACTAGGTAATGGGTTATATGTCATACCGATAATTATCACTGCCCTATACCCAATCTAAAATTTAAAATCCAAAATAGAAAAAATTATGCCCTACGAAAAGTTAGAAATTACCACACCAGCACCCGTCTTATCTTGGGCAAATCACTCTTTAGGCCCAGAAGAAACCAAGATGGCCAAGAATGTGGCATCATTACCATTTGTATTTAAGCACGTGGCATTAATGCCAGATGTTCACTTAGGAAAAGGTGCTTTAGTGGGTTCTGTAATTGCAACTAAAGAAGCGATTATGCCGGCTGCTGTCGGCGTGGATATTGGTTGTGGTATGAGCGCGATCAAAACAGCATTTACCGCCGAACAACTAGAAGGTAAACTAAAGAAAATCCGCCTGGATATTGAAGCAGCAATTCCGACTGGATTCAACGAAAATAAAGACGTTGAAAAATCCGTCAGCAATTGGCAACACTGGGATGATTTTAAAGACTTGCATCGCGGTGTACAAGACCTACAAAGTAAAGCAATGAAACAGATGGGTTCTCTGGGTGGAGGAAATCACTTTATTGAAGTGTGCCTTGATACAGAGAATCAAGTTTGGCTGATGCTGCATTCTGGTTCGCGTAATATTGGCAATAAACTCGCCCAGTGTCATATTCATACAGCCAGAGAATTAGCAAAAATGGCAGGTAATAAATTGCCTGACCCTGATTTAGCTCACTTCGTCGCTGGTACGCCAGAATTTCAAGCATACTGGCACGATTTACAATGGTCACAAAACTATGCGCGTGTCAACCGTGATGTGATGATGGCGCGTTTTAAGCACATAGTTGAGAAGCATCTAGCAGGTGGGAAGGCAACTAAACCTTTATTGCAGGTTAATTGTCATCACAATTATGCTGAAAAAGAAGTGCATTTTGACGAGGATGTATACGTTACTCGTAAAGGTGCAGTCCGCGCCCAGACTGAAGATTATGGGATTATTCCTGGTTCAATGGGGGCAAAGTCTTTCATTGTTAAGGGTAAAGGTAATGCCCATAGTTTTTGTTCTTGCTCTCACGGTGCAGGGCGTTTGATGTCTAGAAATAAGGCAAAAAATGTCTATACACTTGATGATTTAATAGAGCAAACAAATGGCGTAGAATGCCGCAAAGATGAGGGTGTGTTAGATGAGATTCCTGGTGCTTATAAGCCGATAGAGCAAGTTATGGCAAATCAAGCGGATTTGGTTGAGGTTGTAGCGACTCTCAAGCAAGTTCTTTGTGTGAAGGGATAAGTTTGTTGGGTGGGTAATGCCCACCTTTTTTATTTTTTTAAAAGCAGAGGTACGCTGAGGAAGAATGATTGTTTTAAGTGAATCGACTGAAGAAATAGAGCAATCTGCCAGCGCTAGCGAAAATAAATTCATGACTGAGGCTGCACAATTATTAGGGTGCAAGGTCTACTATATACCACGAGATTTTGAACGATGTGGTACAGCAGAAAATGCTTTATGGCACATTCCTAATTATCCTAAAGCAACTGCTGGTATCTGGATAGGATATATTCCTGAGTTTGAGCGTTACAAAGCTATATATCATGCAGCCCTGACTAAGGAAATAAAACTACTTAATACTCCTTTAGAACACCAGAGAGGACTAGAGTTTGACCTATTTTACCCTCACTTAAAAGGATTGACACCTGGCAGTTTGGTAATTACTTCAACAAACGAATGTATTGAGGCTAGCGAATTATTGGGATTTCCTGTGTTTGTCAAAGGCGCAGTTCAATCTATAAAAATGCAAGGATGGAAATCTTGTGTGGCGAATAATCTGGAGGAATTAGTCAGACTGACAGAGCGGTTATTAAAACTTAAAGATCGTTCACGAGGTAGAGTTATTGTTAGGAAATTAATAAAGTTGCGGCATAAACGCCTAGCCCCAAATGGCTTTCCAATGGGAAGAGAATTTAGATGCTTTATTTATAATCAGCAGATTCTAAAATATGGATATTATTGGGATGGGCAAGATGACTTGAGCAAGTTATCAAAACAAGAAGAGACGCAAGTATTAAAGTTGGCAGTTATAGCCTCTGAACGCCTTGGTGTTCCTTATATAGCAATTGATATCGGGCAATTAGAAAGTGGAGAATGGATAGTCATAGAAACAGCCGATGCACAATTTGCTGGACTGACCCACATTCCTGCGCTTGAATTGTGGAATAAGTTGAAAGATATACGCTACTGATGCTTTTAATGCGAGACTATGTACTTTGATCGCGCATTAGCTTACTATCTTTTTTGTAGTAGCTCACAAGTGAGTAGCAACATGAAATCTGAAGAACTCTCAGCCATTCATGTGGCAAGCGGAAATCTTGTGCCGATGAGCAGCAAACCTCCTATTTTATCAAGCACTAATCACTGGAACGGGATTGTGCTTGAACAGCATTATTTACCTGCCTTTGAATGTCCAGAGCTTTGTTTACAGCAGCACAGCATTAATATTTGGCTTGGTAATTCATGTCAAATAGATTGGCGGCTAGCAGGTGGAAGGTTACATAACACGCAGATGAGGAGAGGTTTGGTTAATGTCACTCCAAAGGGGATTCCGACTCAAGCACGTTGGCACCAGGAAATAAAATTTCTCCTAATTTCTTTTGATTCCAGTCTATTTAAGAGAATAGCAGATGAGCTGATTGTTGAGAGCTATCGCACTATTGAAATTATCCCACAGCGCGGAGTCTGCGATCGCCAAATTCTTCATCTGGGAATGGCGCTCAAAGCAGAGCTTGAAGCCGGATGTCCATCTGGTAAACTATATGGTAAATCAGTTGCTACTGCTCTAGCAGCCCATCTCCTCAAGACTTATTCTGGAACACAGCAACTAATTGCATTTGAGGTTAATCTTTCCAAGCGTCAATTACGGGAGGTAATTGATTATATTTATGACAACATAGCACTAGAATTAACGCTGGTAGAACTGGCTAGTCTAGTGAATATGAATTCTTATTCATTCTGTCGTTGGTTTAAACGTTTAATGGGTCTTTCTCCACATCAATACGTTATTCAATGCCGGATTGAGCGAGCTAAATTCTTACTCACTTATACTCAATTATCTCTTATCGAAATTGCACTTCAAGTTAGCTGTTCTAGCCAAAGCAACTTTCCCACCCTTTTTCGGAAGCATATAGGAATCACACCCAAAGCATATAGAGAAATGATATAAATTTTAGGATTTTGCAAGATTTAAACATTTTGAAAGCAAGTTTTCAGAAGACAGAAGTTTCACTCACAATTTATTCTCATAATTGTCCAGTTAAAATTGAGAATATCATGCAAAATAGCCAATACGAACAACAGTATAAGAAAAGAGTAATTGATTTCTTCGATAGCAGAACTAGCTATGACAACGATTATACAATTCATCGTGCTCTGCCTCTACTAGATTTAGTTCAACTGCAAAAGGGACAAAAAGTATTGGATATGGCAACTGGCACAGGTATCATTGCCATTGCTATTTCACAAATTATTGGTTCCGAAGGAAAAGTCACTGGAGTAGATTTTTCTTCAGTGATGCTAGCTCAAGCACAACAGAAAATTGATGAATTAGGTTTACAAAATATCGAGCTTATTGAAGCCGACGCTGAGTATATCAACTTCAATGATGAGAGTTTCGATGTTATTTTTTGCTCTACAGCAATAGTTTATTTTAAAGATATTCCTGCTGCTCTACGTAAATGGTATCGTTTTCTAAAGCCAGGGGGAACTGTGGGTTTTTCTTGTTGCTCTGAGGAATCTTGTGGAGCGCCACTTATAATCGAAATCTGTGACAAACATGGCATTTCGCTGACAAGCATCAATGAGCCAACAGGTACACCCGAAAAATGCCATCATCTGCTTGCAGAAGCTGGTTTTCAAAATATTGAAGTGAAGACCCAACAACTAGGTTTCTACCGCAATTTAGAGCAAGCTAAAGAATGGAATGGTGGATGGTTTCATCCTAGAGAAAACCCCTTGTTACAGGTTTCATCAGAGCAAATGGCACAATTAAAAGCAGAATATAGTCAAAAAACTGAAGCAGAAGCAACTGAACAAGGAGCTTGGTACGAAAATTTGACTTTTTTTGTAACTGGTAAGAAGCTTTAAAGCAAACTCTAACTTTCTATTGTATTAAGCCAATTCATCAAATCAGCCTCACTGGCGAAATCTAGTAATACTTCACCCAAGTTTTCTAATTGAGCTAAGGACAACTCTTGCAACCGAGATTGTAACTGAGAATTAATTGAACCGAGCCGACGAGTTAATAAACGCATCACTAGCCGTAGTTCTGATTGTCTTCCTTGTTCAATTCCTTGTTCAAGACCTTGTTCAAGACCTTGTTCAAGACCTTGTTCAAGACCTTGTTCAAGACCTTGTTCAATGCCTCGTTGTCTCCCTTCTTGAAGTCCTTCTTCGAGAATTTCTTGATAAATGGCAGATTCTCTCATATCTTCTCTCCTCAAAAACTGACGAATTAGTTCTGGCTCGAATACCAACCCTGCTAGAAGTTGGGTACATACCGAGATACTCTGTTTGGTGGCTTCTTCTTCAATCATACTCACCTGAACTGCTACCTGTTGGAGTAGACTTTGAGGAGAATCCGTTTGCGCCAAAGTTGCTAGAGGTAATAAACCAGGAGATAACAATAAAGGTTCTGGGTCTTGTTCCCAAATTCTGATGATGCGGTAACGGTGGCTAGTATTACGGGCAGTAAATTGATCTACAAAGACAGCTTCTGAAGTTGTCGGTTTAAGAAAAATCACTATCTGCTCGATATCGCAATTGTATTGTCGATATAGCCGCACCCAATAGTCCAACATCCGCAGTGGTAAGGGTGGAGTGGATGCTGGTAAGGTTTGAAACTCTAAATGCAGTATTTGATTGGCAGTTTGCAAAAAGGTTACAGAATCGGCACGGATTGGTTCTTGATTTAATTCTGTTTTGAGAATCTGGATATCCGTTGCTTCAGATGCGAGTAAGTAGCGGATAAAATCTTCTGGATACTGCTCAACTAGATATTTTAGGGTGTTGTCGTATGTCACTCGTGATAAATAGCTAGGCGTAAATCAATTAAACGTTTGTAGTATTGAAGTGTAAATATTATTTGTTGTTAGCGCTACTCTACGAAAAACTGCTGTTCGCTCATAGCGCTAACATTTAAATTTGGTGTTTTTTCAAAACTACAGTGTCAAAGATTGAGGATTTGTCTCAATCAATTTTGCTAAATCTTGCAAGAACGCCGCAGCATGGGCACCGTAAATAATGCGATGGTCAGAAGTAATATTGACTTGCATTTGTTGTCGCACGCCAAATAAACCGTCGGGTGTTGCTACCACTTGCGGACGGGATGCCCCGATCGCTAAAATTGAGCCTTGTCCAGGTGGCAAAATCGCATCAAATTTATCTACGCCAAACATCCCCAAATTGGACAGGGTGAAAGTACCACTGTTATATTCTTGGGGCTGTAGTTGTTTTGTCCTGGCACGTTCTACCAAAGACTTCCAAGTACGCGATAGAGAATAAATATCCACTGTGTCTGCATTTTGCAGCACAGGTGTAATTAATCCGCCATCATCCATCGCCACTGCTACAGAAATGTTGATATCAGAATGATAAACAATACCCTGCTCTGAGTAGCTAGCATTTAACAATGGGTGTTTTTGCAATGTCACTGCTACAGCTTTCGCTAGTAGCGCTGTCATTGTCACACCTTTGGATTTAATTTGTTTATAAAGTTTGTCTAATCCATCGGTGGTAATTGTATAACCTACACGGAAGACGGGCACGGATATGGTGGCTACCATGTTCCGCACTACGGCATTTTGGAAGGTAGTTAAAGGTACGGTTTGACCAGGAACAGCCGCTACCACGGGTGCGGGTGCTGGTGTCCGAGGTGCTGGGGGTGCAACTGGGGCGCTGGTTGGTACGGGTGCTGGTGGGGCAACTGGGGTGGGTTGCTTGCCCTTGTTAGACAATGCTTCTACATCTTCGGCGACAATGCGTCCGTGGGGGCCACTACCTTGCAGTGTAGTCAAATCAACTTTGAGTTCTTTGGCTAACTTACGGGCACGAGGTGAAGCTACAAGCCTTCCTTCTTTGTGGTTAGAACCGTTTTGAGACGCTAAGGCAGGTGTGGCGACTGAGGCTGTGGCAGCAACTGGTTCAGGGGAAGAGGTAGGAGTAGCAGCCGCGCCACCAGAATTAGCCTGAGATTTCGCCTGTTCAATTTCAGCTTCCGTTTCGGCGATAAAGGCGATCGCAGATCCTACCGGGGCAGTTTCACCAGCTTCAACTATGATATGGGCAAGAAATCCTTCATAGAAGGTTTCTACATCCATATCTGCCTTATCTGACTCTACAACCACCACTGTTTCGCCTTTTTCCACTTTGTCCCCTGGCGATTTCACCCAGGAGACGATTTTGCCTTCCGTCATGGTGGAACTCAGCGCCGGCATAAATACTTCGTGAATGCTCATAGGGTGGTTTGGAAATCAATGGTTTATGGACTTTAACAGTTTTTATCAGATCGAATTGTATCTTGGTGGGAGAGTTTTAGACTGTTTATATTTTAGGTTGGGCATGGGGCATGGGGCATTGGGGAGCCACTGCGGTCTTGGGGTCTCCCCCTTCGGGTTCGCGAGTTCCTCTTTGTTGAAACAACAAGACCGGACTCGCTCACCAAGTGGAGCAAGTGGCGTCATTGGGCATGGGGCATTGGTTATTCACTAATAACTCTAGGAACCTAAATATAGCTTAGAGGTCTATAGGACTTGTATTTGATTTTTGAAAAAACTTAGTATACATCTGTTCCCTGTTCCCTTGCTATTTAATATTTCTCATAACCACTACTTAAGATACACGAGCTTCTCACGGATAGAGGATATGGGATGTAGTTCAATCTAGAATTCAAAATTGGTAATAAACCTATTTGAAATTCCTGTTTACTTTTATGTCGGCAAAGCTGAAATTCTTTTTGATTGTGATATTAGGTATCTCTGCTACGGTTGGTGCTGGAGTTTATATTATCCAGCACCAGCAATCTGCACCGATTGTTGAGACTAGTGATGGGCAAACCCAGCAGGTGGGAGCAATACATCAGTCTCAGGAAGTTGCAGCCTTCTCAGAGCGTTCCGATTATCAAACTATACCTTTAGAAAAACTTAACTCATCTCTCCAAGGCAGTAATCCTACTACCCTTGCCCTGAATGCCTTTGAGGAGATAGCAGTGGGAGGATCGCAAAAGATAGAGGTAGTTTATCCCCAACCAAATCAGGCGTTAGTGACGATTACGCAAATCAAGCGGGGTAATAATTCAGTTGGGACGGTTAAATATCGAGCAGAGATGACAACCTTTGGGCGATCGCTTTTTATTAGTTCACCTCCAGTGTGGCAAATCGTTTGGGCTGGCTCCCAGGTGGAATGTTGGGCTGGGAGCCGTCACACTAAGTTAAATCACATCTGTCATTAGTCATTGGTCACTTGTACTGAGCGTAGTCGAAGTATTGTATTGGTCACAAAACAAATGACAACGGACAAATGACAAATGACAAATGACAAATTTAAATGTCGCCGCGAATTTCTTCTACAACGCCATCGCGCAGAACGATTTCGACTTGCATTTTGCTAATCAGGTTATCACCGATTTCTACTCGGAAAAAGCCTTCCATTTGGAATTGGTTGACTTCCTGATCTTGCTGGAGAAACTGCACTTGCTGGAGATTTTGCAGCAACTGATTTTTCTGTTCTAGAAATTCACTTTTCTTTTGATTGACTTGGAGTTGGATATTGTCAATTTGTTGGAGGGTCTGGGGGCCAGGTGGTTGCAGACTCTGCTTTTGAATTGCCGCGATCGCTCTTTGTCCTTCAACGTCTAGCTGTTGCAGTTGCTGATCGAGTTGATTAATTTGCGCTTGCAGCTGCTGTTGTACTTCCTCTTTCCACAGGGGAGTCACAATAACTTTGACGTTAACGACGCGTTTGAGAAGCAAATTAGATTTGGAGACATCCATAAATATTTCACGTTCACTCTTTACAGTTAGCAGGTGGAATGATCAGGCAAACATGCCGTCAATAATATCGCGATAGCGTTCCGTGACGATATGTCGGCGAACTTTTAGTGTTTGTGTCATCAAGCCATTTTCGATGGAAAACGGTTCCAGGATGAGTTTAAACGTTCCGATGCGGTCATCCGGTCGATAGCCTGGACGATTTTGGACTTCCCGATTCAATTCTTGGCGAAATAAATCCTGGATCATTCTACTCTCCAAGTCAATTTTTTGACTATCTGAGGAAGTCATCCGATCGCCCAGCGTATCCAGCGTTAGATTCTGACTTGCTGCCCATTTTTCTAAGGCTTCGACATTGGGGACAATTAAGGCTCCCAGGCTGCGCCGATCTTGACCGATGAGCATAATTTGATCGATGTATGGCGATCGCAAACACGCATCTTCGATCGGCTGTGGCTCGATGTTTTCCCCGTTAGTCAATACAATCGTATCCTTAGACCTGCCAGTCAGCACTAAGTCGTCTTGTGGTGTCAGCCAACCCAAATCGCCGCTATCAAACCAACCCTCAGCGTCAATTGCTTTCGCTGTCGCTTCGGGATTTTGGTAATAGCCTTGCATAATCTGCGGGCCTCTCAACAATACTAAGCCTCGCTTCTCTATTGGTAAAGGCGCTTTTGTCTCCGGATCGACGATTTTAGCTTCTGTAGCCGGGAGTGGTAGCCCTGATGCGCCAATCAAATTCCGCCAAGGACGCCGTACATGGGTGACAGGAGAAGTTTCTGTCAAGCCATAGCCTTGTAAAATCTGGACGCCAATAATTTCAAAGAAATTATCTATGTGTCTGGGAAGCGCACCGCCACCGCTAATCATCTGCTTAACTTGTCCTCCTGTGGCTTCCCGAACTTTGGCGTAAACCAGTCGTTCTCCCAAGGCATGAAGGGGTAATAAAGCTGATGCTTGGATCTTAGCTGCTAATCGTTCGGCGGCTGAAGCATGAAGATTATTTAAATCCAATCCCTGAGCAGTTCGCTGGGCTTTGATATATTTGTCGCTAATGCCCAATAAAAATTTAATTAGGCGTTGCTTATTTGCTGGTTGTTCGCGGAACTGCTTTTGCACTCCTTCATAAATCGACTCCCACAGGCGGGGTACACCGACCATGTAATTGGGTTTAAATTGTCTCAAATCCCCTTTTACAGAGCGCAAGTTGGTATAAACTTGCGTACAACCTTGAGACAGTAGGTAATATTCAACAGTTCGTTCGTAGCTGTGCCACGAAGGTAGAATACTGAGAACGATATCGCCGGGGTTTGGTTGCAATACTGTGCCAAAACTGATTACTTGGTGCATCAAGTTACTATAAGACAGCATTACACCCTTGGGTTTACCCGTAGTGCCAGAGGTATAAATTAGGGTTGCCAGAGCGTCACGATTTTGCTTGACTGGCACAAAATTATGATTTTTCCCGATTTCGAGCAACTGCGAAAAGTTGAGTACCTTTAGGGTTTCGTCTGTTGGTGGTGCTTCATCGGAGAGTAAGATTACCACTTGAATTGGTAAATCTTTGAGGCGATCTTGGAGTTTTTTAAGTGTTTTTAAATCTTCAACGACGATCGCTATACTGCCGCTATTGGCGATAATAAACAACAGTTCTTCTTTTTCCGCTTGAGAACTACGCACCGCATCAACGCCTCCAGCAGTCATGATGCCTTGATCGGCAATGAACCAGCGAGGACTGTTGTCAGAAATTAAGGAAATGCGATCGCCTACCTTTACTCCTAACGCTTGTAACCCAGCAGCAAATAATTGCATTTTTTCTACCAACTGGGTATAAGTAATCGCTACTTCTGGTTTAGCATGAGGATTGCGGAGGGCGACAACATCACCAAATCTTTGAGCTGCCAAAGGCCAAATTTCTGGTAGCGATTCCACATTTGTGTAATCTACCAACCGCTTTAATGCCTCACGTTCTCGCTCGCTGATGTTAGATAAAAAAGAAGACGCGGTTTGGGTTGTTGACATAACACCTTACTTAAAGATTTTAAACTGATTATTTTCCAGCTTATTTTGTTATTTTGCTACAATAACCATCCTTATTATCCACATTCCTTTCTGTGTATGATAATTCCAGGAATTCCACGTTTATATTTACAAAAATTTATGTTAAAGTTAATTTACATAGAGTGCAAGCAATGATTGTGTTTGCATCTAAGAACAGCAATCGCCTATGTTTCACGGGAGATGATTACCTATGAATTTTATCGACGGCATAATACTAACGTTGCTCAATATTGTTGCTTGCATAGCGTTACCGAAGATTTTAGCTATCCTTTTGGCTGATAAAACCAAACTTACTGAAACATTGGCGAATGGTTCCAAATTACAAGCAGCCAAAATTCCACTTACAAGTTTCCCTTATTGTACAGCTTACCAATTGACAGGTAGCCAATACTGCAAATTCAGTCCTGATTTTTGCGCTAACTGTTCTCCAAATTGATAGACTATTCGCGAGGAATTTTTCCTTGGTACTTCCGAAAACCAGCAATTCAATTAATTCTTCAACACATATTCATTCTCATTTCGACAGCTTGAAATCCCCGACTTCTTGAAAAAGTCGGGGATATTTTTGTTCGTAACTCCTGCAAGGATTCCTAAACTTCGTCCATATTCATAATTAAACCTGTCTCTGTAGTAGGCTCTTTAGGAAACTTCCAGCGACGATCTAGCTGGACATGGCATGAGTCGATAACCATAAGGCGCGCATCGATCGAAGCTATTAGGATTTTCAGAGTTTACATAACGTTACTACGAGAAAGTTTAATTAAATTTACATTGTGTAATATAGCTTGTATTATTTTTGCCTACTTAGTTTAGATTCAAGCAATTTTCCAGCTTAGTCAGTATAATTACTAATTGAACTAAAGCTACAGATATAACTAATATAACAATTATTAACTCTATTACATGACAGTCAAGCAAGCTGTAATGCCCAAGCAGCAGGAAGTTGGTCAGTTTATTTAGAAACTTCACAAATTTCTAGTGGGCTACCAAGTCAAAGATGCTGGGTAAATCAGTTTGTAGTCAAGGCCTTAGTCCTGTGTTAATCACTTAAGTGTTTACTACGTAGCAGGCAAAGTTAGCTTAATGGATTACTAGAGTTCATGTGATTGATTCTGATAAATAAGGGCTACGAGATCCTCGACTTCTGGAATAAGTCGGGGATTTTGCAACCCCGCAAAATTCATGAGACAGACTCTAGTAAGCTGTCAATCAATAAATGATGCGTGGGGAGAGTATGGGCAGAAGCTTAATGAAATGGGAGAAAAAAGTAAGTAATTGCTAGAGAAGTATTTAACGAGTTAACCATTAAATGTAAATAAAATGACAAAATTTTCGGCAAACTCTTTTGATGGTCAACACATTAAACTATTAGTTTCAAATCACAGGTTTCATTATGAATCAGAAACAGATCGCAGAGTTTTCTCTCAAAAATGGCACGAAGTTTTTAGCTGAAGTTGATGAACCAGAAAATAGCAATGCTCTTGTACGTGTTGCTAGACCAGATACAGGGCAAATGGTAGTTGAAGCTAAAAAGAAATTTGAAGATGTATTAGATCAAATACAACCTGTCGCTTCAGCAATTATAACCAAACTGAGTCAGCTTAATACACCTGCCAATGAGGTAGAGGTTAAGTTTGGTATTAAATTAAATGCGGCGGCGGGTGCAATTTTTACCTCTGTAAGTGGTGAAGCTAACTACGAAATTACCTTGAAATGGAAGCAAGACAAGGCATAGTATGGTAGCGAATACAGATAATTATATTCAAACTTTTAGGTCAGCGATCGCTCGGATTTTTCATGCTAATGGTGCGGTAGTTGGTGTAGGTTTTTTAGTCTCTGGGCGAACTGGAAATTATATCCTGACGTGCGCTCATGTTGTTACCTCAGCCCTATCTTTAGCAGAAGATATAGTTGAAGCTCCTAATAATGATATTTATTTAGATTTCCCCCTAATTGCATCAGGACAACAACTAAAAGCTAAAGTTGTTTTTTGGCAACCTGTTGTCAGCAATGCATCAACCTCTGCGCCTGAAGATATTGCCGGGTTACAAATAGAAGGGCAGTTGCCTAAAGAAACTCAAGCTATCCAACTAATAAGAGCTAACAATATTTGGCAGCATCCTTTCCGCATATTCGGTTTTCCTAACGGACATAATGATGGCGTTTGGGCTACAGGCGTGTTGCGAGATGGCCAAGGAAAGGGATGGGTGCAACTGGAAGATAGTAAGGTAACTGGCTACAGAATAGAACCGGGTTTTAGTGGTGCGCCGATATGGGATGAAACTCTTGTAGGAGTGGTTGGGATGGCTGTAGCAGCAGAGATGCGGCGAGAAGATATCAAAACTGCTTTTATGATTCCTGCGGATGTATTGATTGAAGCATGGGATGAAATCGGGTTGTCTATTTCATCTCATGCGCATATCCAGAATATTTCTAGTAGAGTTCAACAACTCAAAATCAAAACTTTGCAACAACGCTTTGACGTTCTAAGTAGTGATTATGAGGTGGCTTACAATCAACTCAACTATACACTTAGTGCAAGCGATCGCAATATCATTCAACGCCAAATTGATAGCATTTTACAAGAACTAGAGCGAGTAGAAAGCGAACTTAATACTATAAACAATTAATTTAATACCTAAATAAAATGAAAAGCTCTGTAGATTTACGAAAAAACTATCTAGAACAGTTAATAGCCAATTTAAAAACTGAGGTTGAAAGCCTCAGCAAGCAAATGGCTCGGACGAGTAATGATGTAGATAAAAATAAATTGCAAAGACAAGTTGATGATAAATTCGAGGAAATGTATAAAATCGAATCAGAGTTAAACCAGCTAAATCAACAATCTTTAGTGCAAGTTGAATCTGATAATATTCCATTCACTAATCGCGATGCTGCAATTAATGAAATTACAGCAATTAATTCTCCTCCTTATCGTCTGGTGACAGCACCTGAAGGTTATGGGAAAACAGAATTTCTCAAACAAATCCTGGGACGGTTTCAAGAATTGCAATGGTGTTGTGCTTACGCTCCCATCTCTGGTTATGAAACTATTGAAAACTTAGAAAACCGATTAGCAAATTCTCTGCAACTTAAGCTTCCTGAAGGACATGATTTAAGTTGGGGAGAACGTTTAGGTTCACTATTGCATAGAAATTGGGCTAAATGGCAATCACAGGGCAAAAAAGGTATTGTGCTGCTAATCGATCTGGATGGATGTGCCCCACAAAAGCAACGTTTAAATGAACTTTTTAATGACTTTAAGGAATTTGCCTGGAGAATTGAAAAATGTTTAAAAGAATTACAGTTCTTTAAAGATAATTCGCGGAGACTTCGAGTTGTGATAGCAGCTCGTTGTTTGATCGATCTTCCATTAGATCGGACTTTTCCTAAACTAATACTCTCTCCTTTTAACTGGGAAGTAATTCAGGATACAGCAACAAAATATCTCAAACCTATAGAGATGACTTCTGAAAGTCTTGCTTTACTAGCAGGACACTTATTGTATTTAACTGGTGGACATCCAGGGGGAATTGCTGAAGCGCTAAAAGTTTATCGAGATGGTTGTTACACAGTTAGTTGGCTTTTAAACAGTTATGGAAACCAATTATGGGAAAAAAACCTCAAAAAGTGTAGAGATCAGATTAAAGAAAGCTTGACAAAAGAAAATAATCATCTATACGAATCTATTGAAAAATTGAGTATATTTCCTATACTCAATGGAACTTGGATATTAAAGGAAGCTGTTCGGAGATTTAAGTTACCTTTCAGTGACGATAGTTTTAAATTAAATGCTGAACTGACAAAGACATCTATTTTTACTCGTGATAAAACGATTATTAAAGATGGGATGACACGGCGGCTGTTAGTTATTGGTCTACTCCGAGAAACCTCGCCTGATAACTTTCAAGAACTTTGTACTGAAGCGGCTCAAATCTGTTGGGAATATATTCACGAACTGAAATCAAAGAATAATTCTGCTGTTGCGGGTACTTGGTCTATGCAATATTTTTTTCAAAGTCTTCAGAAACACGCTGGATTCATCAATTATGGCCCAAATAGTCTGGCTTATCGACAAGAACTCCGTAATGATTTCTTTGATAAAACCGTTGAGGAAACTCTGGGAATATTTCGCAATACAGATCGAGAGCAATTTCATGAATTTATTTATACCCTTAAATCTGAAGTAGAAAATGACTGGGAATTTCAGTTTCTTGTCAATTACTATCTACACAATGATGAATATAATGACGCACCCTATCGAGATTTAATTCAGAAGCTTGATGAAGCCATTCAAAATAACTAACAATTAAATAGGAGTCTATTATGTCTGAACTAAATAAATTAGAGTTTGTTGGTCGTGCAGAACATCTAAATCGAATTATTTCTCTTGTTCAGGAATCTAATAAACTGCGTGTAGTTTTAGTAGAGGGTAGAGGTGGAATTGGCAAAACTTGGTTGCTTCATGCATTAAAATCTCGTCTAAACCAAGTTCAAATTGGCACAAGTGAAATTATTGATTGCGATATCCCTGTTTTTAATGATGCAGAAGATTTATACACTCAAATCGCCAAACAATTATACGACCATACATATAAAGAATGGTTGCTGCGGTTACGACAACTGCGAGAAGATGAAAACCGCCTCAGTCAAAGTGCATACGAACAAGAACGCAGACAACTTGAAAAGTTCTTGGTCGATGAAATTAATCGCAAATCCAGCCAACAGAGACTAGTCTTTCTAATTGATACGGTTGAAAAGTTAGGACAAGCAGATGTCAGAGAGCAAGTTTGGGAGTGTATTGGCAATTTATGCCATCAACTAGAGAATGCCGTATTTATTTTAGCAGGTCGTCCTAATATTGCTCATCAAATTTTAGAAAAATCATTCAAAGAAGAAGAATTAACTTATTTAGAATTAAATGAATTTACTCATGAGGATGTACAAACATACATTCGTTGCAAGGAGGAACAACTTCACTTTACTCTCGGACAAGAATTGGTTAAAAAGATCATAGTTCTTTCTGGTGGTAGCCCGATCATGATTGAATTTGGAGTAGAGTATGCTTATCGGGAAGTCATACCAGATTGGTTAGAAAGTGAAAATATAGAAACTATTCCCAGCAGGTTAGAAAAAACTGGTGGATTTGAAGCTGAGATGGTTCGACATATTACACAGCTTCGGACATCAATGGATCGGCTAACTCTGTTACTTTCACGTATCTACCCATTAGATAGCTGTGATATTGCTAATTTATTAGAACTATCTACAGAAGATGCTCAAAGATTATTTCTTGATGCACAAAGCTACTTTTTTATAAAACCAGTAATCGGTGGTTCTCAAATATCATTACATGATATTGTGCGAGACTTAGTTGAAAAATATGTATGGGCAGATATTGACCCCAATTTGGAATGGAGAAAACGAGATAGTCGGATTGCTGCTAAATATTTTGAGCAAAAAGATTATGATTTAGGCCCACAAAAAAGGATATTGGAGGTTCAACGTTATTGTGATGATTCTCATCAAGTTGCTAGTATCGAGTTTCTGATTGAAGAAGTTAAGCAACGGCGAGAATTCAATACTACGCGATGGCTCTGGAATGCTTTATATGCCGATCCGATAACAGGCTTTGAAACTTGGCATGAAGTTACTGATAGGATACGCCGCCAATCCAAAAAATTTGGCTTTGTAAATCAATTGTTGGCAATTGCCAAACAGTTTGAAACAGAAATAAATCCCGATCAAAAATTTAAAATGATTATTTTTGAATCAAAGATTGTTCATGCTCTTAAAGATAAGAGTACAAAAGAAAATGAACTAGTAAAGTTGGAGGGAATGCTATCCGATCAATCTTCTAATTCTTCTCATCAAGCGGATATTTACAATGTCTTGGGAATGCTAAATACCAAGTTACACCTTTATGAAGAAGCTTTAAAATATCAGCAAGAGTGTTTATCCCTAGTTCAAGGCAAAAAGCTATCATACGCTATTCCTGCTGTAGCTAACCTAGTTGGTTATCTGCATAGACAACTCAACAACTTTCAGGAAGCTGAGAAATATTACAAACTAGGTTGGGAGGCTGCTATGGAAATTGATACTCCTGACAAAGGTTTAACTCAAGTTATGGCTAGCATTCAGAATAATTTGGGATTTTTATACGGACAACAAAAAGATTATGTCAAGGCTGAACAGTGTTTTAAGGCTGCTATTGATATGTGGTCGAGTGTTGAGAGCGAACGCGAAATAGCCAACGCCGAAATTGCCTCTGCTACTATTTTGGTAGATAATGGTAATTATGTTAAAGCGAAACAACTACTTGAACGAGCATTAAGCCGTTGTGACAATGAAGAAAACGATAATCAAATACTGTGTAGGGCATACTTTCAGTTAGGCTTAAATCAGTGGTTTAGTGCTGAGGTAATAAATGAAGCTGTTTGGGATGTGACACAGGTGCAGTGGGATCTCAATGTGCTAAGTCTTGCTCAAAATGCTTTAGAAAAAAGCCTAAAACTCGCAGAGAAATATGGACTTGAAGAGGAATTACCTGGAATTTTGCACCAAATTGCTAGTGTATATTGGCATCTTGGGTTTCAAACAGGCGATCGCACGCTACAAGACCAAGCTTTAAAACTCAACGATCGCTCTTATCAGACTAGTTTAGAGTACAATGACATGCGGTATGCCATCGATAGCCTGGTAGGTAAAGCTGAGTTTGATTATTATGCAAAAGCCTACGAGTATATTTCCGATTATGCACAAGAACTTAGCGATCGCTTTCAATCATATCAAAATATCCACACACTATACTTTGGCCGCATGTTACGCATAGAAGGTGATGTTGCATTTCAACAAGCTAACTACAACTTGGCTTTTAGTAAATATGCTCAAGGAATACCCCAAATCTTTCAACATGGAGGTTTCGGCCCGTATTCGATTAAACATGAGCTAAATCTGCTCCAAAAGAAAATTGAACGATTGCCTATAGAACTTTCTAAAACTCTGATTCAGCAACTAAAATCTCAGTGGAAAGATCATAAAGCTCTCAAGGAATGGTGCGATCAACAAATGTTTTTGACCAGAATACGTGCCACAAAACAGCCATCTTCTCATGCTTAGTAAAAAAATTGCTCGACCCCAAATTTTAGTTTCTCTTAATTCTACCTACGTACCAACTGGGCAATGCGATTGTGATGGAGGAGATTGTGCCTGTGACTTATCCCCTTTAACAGAATTAAGCTCAAATATCCGATTACCTCTGGGGATGTTGGACACAGAATTTGTGAGAGTTCCTAACTCGCAGATGATGAATTTAGATGATACTTATTCTATCTGTTTTGGTACTTATCATCAAGTAGCAGTTCTGAATCAATCAGCGATATTTTTACTTGAAAAATTTACAAATCCTCATAAATTAGATGAGATTGCAATAGAGTATTCTGAGATTGACCCAATAGACTTACAGACAGCTATTCAAGAACTATATCAAGCACGTTTAATAGCACCCAATAATTATTCCTCATTTAACTTAAATGAAATACCAGAAACTTTAACAGCATGGTTGCATATCACCGATCGCTGTAATTTAAGATGTGACTATTGCTATCTTCCGCACGAAGCAAAAGATATGTCAATCGATATAGGTAAAGCAGCTATTGAATCTACATTTCGCTCTGCAACCTTAAATAATTACCGCCGCGTCAAACTGAAATATGCAGGAGGAGAGGCATTACTCTGCTCTCCTTTAATTAAGGATCTCCATTTGTACGCTCAATCCCTTAGCAAAGAAACAGACATTATATTAGATGGAGTTGTTCTCAGTAATGGAACATTGATTACGCCTGAAATTATTGAGATGCTACAAAGATTAAATCTGCGTCTAATGATTTCACTAGATGGATTATCAAATTTCCACAATATTCAACGTTCTTATACAAGCAAAAAGGGATCGTTTGCAGATGTTGAACGAGGTATTAAGATTACTTTGCAAAATGGTTTAATACCAGATATTTCGATTACAATTAGTGGGCGGAATGCAGAAGGATTACCCGATCTTCTGGAATGGATATTAGAATATAATCTACCCTTTAGTTTAAATTTCTATCGAGAAAATGAACTGTCAGCTTCTTATGAAGACTTGCAACTAGAAGAATCTCGGTTAATTGAGGGAATGTTGGCAGCATTCAAAGTTATCGAATTGAAATTACCTAATCGAAGTTTGCTAGGTTCATTGATCGATCGTGCTAATTTAGCATCTCCTCATAAACGAACTTGTGGAGTTGGGCAAAGCTATCTTGTATTTGATTACAAAGGGCAAATTGCTAAATGCCAGATGCAGCTACATAAAACTATATCTGCCTTTAAAACTCAAGATCCTTTAACTCTTGTGCGACAAGATAAAGCAGGTATTCAGAATTTCTCAGTTGAAGAAAAAGAAGGCTGTCGTACATGTGAGTGGAAATATTGGTGTACAGGTGGTTGTCCTCTAGCAACCTTTAAAGCTACAGGTCGTTACGATATTCAATCTCCAAATTGCAATATTTACAAAGCTCTCTATCCTGAAGCTCTCAGACTAGAAGGGTTACGATTAATCAAATATAGTTCCCCAACTAAGTCCTAACTAATTATACGGACATAATAGAATTTGAATTTTTCAAATTTTGGTAGATATATAGAGAAGATATTGTATTTAAATCCGCTTCTTTAGGTTCATCTTCATCTTCATCTTCATTAGTATTTTTAAACAGGACTGTAAATGCACCAGCACCTAACCTATCTTGAGGAAATATCCGATAACAAGGCATCGTGGTTAAATGTGATTGATATTTAGCTAAATTACTAATTTCTATTGCTTTAAAAGAGGGAAACCGTTCTAAAAACCATTCACAAACTTGCTCATTTTCTTCGGGCGAATATGTGCAAGTCATATAAGCCAGATAGCCTTGCGGTGAAACAATTTTAGCGGAGTTAGCTATAATGCGCTTTTGCCGATTTGCACTCTTGTTAATAGCAGTTGGGTGAAAACATCCGGGTGCTTTTTCACCTTTGGCAAGTAAAGATTGTCCAGTACACGGAGCATCTACGATGACTAGATTGCTAGAGCCAGGAAACATTTCAGCAAATATGCTCGAATCTCGATTAACCACCGCGCTAGGGCTAACCTGGCAACGCTTCAAATTAGAAATTAGCATTCCCAGACGTTTGCCAATTACTTCATTGCTGATGAGCAATTCAGGTTTTAAAGCTTTCCAAGCAAAGATACTTTTACCTCCTGGTGCGGCACACATATCAAAAACTAAACGCACTGACTCAGGAATAGCTAACAAAGTAGTAGCTGCAAATACCGAAGAAAAATCTAAACAATAGAAATATCCTTTTTCATGCAAGGGATGCTTACCAGGTTTTTCTCCCAGAGATAAGCGGTCTATAAATTGTGGTTGCCAAGCTGTTGGTGTTTGCACTGTCAAAGGTGAAATATCTGGCTTTTCTTGACACCAAAGAATACTAGGTGAAAAAGGCTGAGGATTCATTAAAGCCTCAATAAATTTTTCTTGTTCATCTAGATTAGCGAACAAACGCCGCGAAACTTTAAGTAATAAATTAGAAGGTTTTTCCATCAATATTATGAATTATAAATTACGAATTACGAATTACGAATTACGAATTAGTCCGTTGTATCTAAATCAAAATCAAACTGTTACACAAGAACAATGTAATTAAGGCTTTTGGCTTCATACTCAAAATATAATGACCGCCATTGGGAACGCAATGGCCAAGCTACCCCACTGCACCGGAGAAGGTCATGTTTTTAGATAGTTTTCAGGACAAATTACGCAAACAAGCACAATTATGGAGGGATGAAGGATTAATTAGTTCTTCGCAGTATGAGCAGATAGCAGAACGTTATCAATTTAAAAACCTGGAAGCTGCTGCACGCGATCGCAACAAAGCAATCGCGATCGCTATTGGTAGCATACTTTTATGCTTAGGCATAATTACCTTTGTATCAGGAAACTGGCAGGGAGGATCGCGAGAAATCAAAATTATTCTGATGATGAGTTTGTTTTTTGCGATCGCGATCGCTGGATTTTACAACTGGAGGCCACCTGAAGGGAAGAAGCCAGAACGAAGCAAACGCCTACTGGGAGAAGGGTTGCTAATTTTAAGTGCCTTCATCTTCGGTGCAAATTTACTGCTGATGGCCCAGATGTTCAATATTGTCGGTTCAGCTTCCCAACTGTTTCTCGCTTGGGGATTCGGTGTTGTAGTCATGGCCTTCAGTTTGTCCTTAAATTCTTTAGGAATTCTATCAATTGTCCTCGTGGAAATCGGCTACTGGACTGGACTAGAAGACTTATGGTACGCAACAGGAGAGTTAACTTGGTCGCGGCTAGTAGTGCAGCATCTGCCTTTGTTGGCATGGCTGGTATTTGTACCTTTAGCATACTTCTGTCGCTCTCGTTGGATTTTTGGTCTAGCAGCCTTTGTTTTTGCTAGTTCCTTACAAGCTAACCTTAATCCACTGCCACTGCTAAATTATGCTGATATAGCCCCTTGGGTGGCATCTTTTGCTTTTGCACTCCCACCTGCATTATTCTGGAGTTATGATGATTTACTGTTTCCAACCATAAATTACAGGTTGTTTCAATATCTAGCCCGTAATTTAGCGTTAGTAAGCTTCGGCGTTGTCTTTTACGTTCTGTCTTTTCGTTGGGTCTGGGAATCTCCAAATTATAGTTATAATCAGCCAACGAATTTGACAAACTTATTTGAGTCTCTGCCGATTATCGATTTGGGGATTCTCAGCGGCTTGGCGGTATTACAATGGTTGTTTCTACTGCGCCAAAGAAATAATCCTCCGCGCCGCGAAGTGATTTTCACAACTGCTGTCATTAGTACATTTCTGGTCTTTATTGCAATAGTACCTTTTTGGCATCAAACTATCAGCCGGATTGATGAACTTGGCATTTTTATTTTCAATGTACTTCTTGCAACATTAGCCTGGGGACTAATTCAAGAAGGATTGAAATTAAGCAACAGAAGTTCCTTTTGGGGCGGTATGCTGTTAGTAACACTGCAAATTATCAGTCGCGTGCAGGAGTACGACACCGACTTACTTTTTAAGTCGCTAGTTTATATCCTGTGCGGTTCTGCTTTAATTAGCGCTGGACTCTGGTTTGAACGCCGCCTACCTGGTGGTAGCTCTACAAGTAAAAAGTAGGGCAAATTTTAGATTTTGAATTTTAAATTTTGGATTGAATAAAAAATCTAAAATCCAAAATCCAAAATCAAAAATTGAGAAATCTCTGTACTTCAAAATTTTTAAAGTTTCTCTGCGTCAGTCCTAATTTCGTTACTTTTAACCTCCTCAAGACCTCTGCTTTTTAGGACTACGCTCATGAGTAATACTTCTTCTGAATCTAAAAATAAACCCTTGTCTCCCGAAGCCGAATTTTCCAATAAGGTGACTTTTCGGGATTACTTGATTGCTACTGAACAAAAATCGAATAAGCCCTTACCTTTTTGGCGGTTACTAGCTCCCCTGGCGCTGCAAACAGGGCTAATTATGGCAGTACCAGCCCAAGCGGTTTATACAGATGTCACAGGTAAGACGGTGATTTTGCAAACCGTACCTGTAGATCCTAACAATGTGCTAGAAGGTAACACCTTAGCCTTAGACTACAACATATCCCGTACCTCAAATTTGAGCAGACTACCTGGTTGGCAAACATTAGTCAGCAGAGGTCGTGGAAGTGGCAGAAGATTGCCTGAAGGAACCAATATTTACGTGACTTTGCAAGAGCAATTATCTTCTGGTCGCGGTGTTCCTAGAGCTTGGAGACCGTTACGAGTAAGTAGCGATCGCCCCACAACTCTTAGAGCCAATCAGGCAGCCTTAAAAGGTGTTTATCAGGATGGTTCTGTTAACTACGGCTTGGAAACATATTACATCCCAGAAAACCAACGGCAGCAGATTCGCAACGACTTACAAGCCCAACGCGCCCGCAGAGGACAAGTACCACCCATTGTGGTCAAGGCGAAAGTAGATCCACAAGGAAAGGCAGTGCCAGTTAGTATGTGGGTGCGCGATCGCAACTATCGTTTTTAAGCTGTTAGGCAAAGCGTGTAAATATGCAAGCTTTGTCTCTAAAGTTCTAAGCGCTGATTTTCCACGCTCAGAATTTTCTGTTTGTCATTAGATATTTGCTGAAAAAGAATATAGAGACGTAGCATTACTACGTCTCTACAAAGATTCTAGATAAAGCATATTTAATTTCACCAGATGTCTTATATATCGCCTACATTTAGAATGAAATAGCCCTAAATTAGAGCAAAAAGTCAAAATTGTGTATTTATAGTAAGATTATCAGCAAATAAAACTTGCTGATAATATATGATTTTCCGGGGATTAAGTCGAAAAGCAAGGTTACGATTTACGAAATTTTTACTGCTAGTGTTCATTGCAGTAATTGCGTTGTGCCAACTCTCCCCAACCCAACCTCAGTTAGTACAAAAAAGTAATTACGCAATCCATATTCAACAAAACTTTAATCAATCTGCTTTTTATCCCATTGCCCAAATTCCATCTACAAACCTTTATAAACCTATTGGCGATTGGGTAGGAAGGTTAATTTTACCAACAAAACAGCAATTACAAGATGGTTTAGATTGGGTATGGATGGAAGTACAATATGCACCACCTACAGCACAAAATTTGGTTGGTCAAATTGTACGTTTGGAGTGGAAAAAGAATAAAAATTTGCTGGCTTTAGAACGAGTTGTAACGCGAGATATAAATTTCACTCCTGAAGTGATTAAAAGCCAAAAACAAGGAAATATTCATCCTTTTCGACTAAATGGAGTTCGTCAGGTAGGGATTTTACGCTCTTTGGCTGGTGCAAATCCTGATGATGAAACAATTGTTGTTTTAGATTCAACTACAATCATTGATGCAAATCAAGAAAAATCTATTTTGCAAATTGAACACGAACCTGTTTTGGCAACTGGTAGATTTTATGGGTTGGTAAAAATAATTAAACCGATTGAATCTCAATATAAAACTAGTTTATTTTCAAATCAAAAGCAGTTTAACGATTATTTTTTAGTACAACATTATAATCCTAATGCAAATCAATTTAATGGGATTGAAGAAACTATTCGCATTCCCCAACAAGTAATAGATTCGCGAAATTTTGCTCCTTCAAGTTCGCAGCAAATCGAGCGATCGCCTGCGGGTGAAGATGGGTGGTATATTTATGGTGCTGCCGATGCAAAGGGCGTATTTACGGTACGCGCACTTGCACCTCGTTCTCTGTTGCAAATTCAACCCCGTCAAATTATTACTGGTAAGGAATTAGGGCTAAATTACATCCAAGATGTAAATTGGCAAAATACTGAGAAAAATAAAGGTAAATTCAATACTGTATTATTAAAGCCTGTAGAAATACAAAATTCACATAATCAATCTATATCAAAATGGCAAGAAGGTAATAAGGCTATTGTCCTACACCTATTTGGTGGAATTGGCGGACGTAAAGCTGAACCATTAGGAGTACCTTATACTATCACCGGACATTTTGCTTTTGGAATTGCAGAAGTTGTCCGTGACGAGTTTACTAACGAATTACGCTTTGAGACTAAATACCACCAAATTTATGCCCATAACCCCGATGGAATTATTGCCGGAACGCATACATGGGCTGATTATATGGGTAATTTACAACGTGGTTGGCTGGCAACACGTCCAGTATCAGATATTCTCATCAAATTCGACCCTGTAACGCAGGATTATGATTTTGATGGTGTTAAACTTTCGCCTTTAAAACAATTTCAGCAACAATTACAGATAACAATGGCACGTTATCGAGTTGGTGATGGAACTGGTGGCGCAATGGTATCACCTGCTACCTCATGCGTCCAAGACTCAAGCCAAGCACTTTATGCTGCGATATTAGCAATTAAAAACCAAGTTACTACAACTCCTCAAATTCAAACTTGGATACGCGCCAACCCCAATCACCCGCAAACATTACGCTTTCAGCAGCTAGTTGAATTAGGTCAATCTTTGGAACAACAATTAGCACCCTTGGGTATAGTTCGCGCTGATTGGCAAAGTCAAGCAGGTATACTTGCAGGTACGGGTAGAGGAAAAACGACGAAACCATTTCAAGATCGTAGTATTTGGGCTGGTTTGACAACATGGCGAACAATAATGCCTAGACTTGCACACGACGACCTAGCCGCAATATTTTTAAAACATGGCGCAACTATGCAAGTATTGCGAACCAATCAAGTCGGTGGTTGGGAACCTAATATTACACCCATTGCCCCAACAGTACTTTTGGGGCAAATTAAGATTCCTTTTACTAATATTTTACCATTTTCAATTCTTTTAAACCGCACTTTAGCGTCTTTAGTAGTTCCGAGGTTCAAAGATTGGTTAGTTGTCGCTGTACTGCTGATAATTTATAGTATTGTTGCTCTAGCTTATGGTTGGAAATTTGGATTTTTACAGATAGAACTTTGGTCTGCAAATTGGATTGATAAATGTTTGTTAATATTGCGTTGTTTATTTTCACCTGCAATTGTTGAAGAACTCTTTTTTCGCGTTTTTTTGCTTCCTCATCCTAGCGAAATCACCAATTGGCTTCAATGGTCTTTGTGGGCAATAGTGAGTTTATTATTATTTGTTCTGTATCATCCATTGAATGCTAAAACTTTTTTTAAAGCTGGAATTACTACATTTTTTGATCGTGTTTTTCTTGTTTTAGCAGCATTTTTGGGAATTATCTGTACTGTTGCATATACCCTCACAGGATCTTTATTTGCGATCGTTTTAATTCACTGGATTGTAGTAGTAGTTTGGTTAATTGTTTTTGGAGGAATCAGAAAATTAGATAATCAAAAAATTCAGAATGCTAAGGTTTAAGGAGGCAGGGGGCAGGAGGTAGGAATCAATAATGCTTGCTTAAGGCTAAAACTTGATGCCTTTATTTAGCACTACTAAATCTAGGACAACCTTCCTCAGCCCCCTTTTTACAACAACCGCAGAACTTTTTATTAGCGATCGCACTACAACTAGTATTGAGCAACACACTGCTAAGGCACAATCAACACTGGGCAAGGAGAAAGGTTAATCACGCGAGTGGTAACGCTATCATCCGCTCCCTCTTCAGTCAAACCTAGCCCCCGACAGCCCATGATAATTAAATCTGCCCCAATTTCATCAGCGACATCGCAGATCGTAAAAGCTGGTTTGCCTTTCCTTTCCAAGGTTTCAGATTGAATTCCTTGCCCAGAAAATAAAGATTGGGCATTTTCCAGTAGTTTCGCAACTACCTCTGGCGACACCATTGGATCGTCGGCGCTAGGTGCGTCTGGAGGCGCTTCTTCTACCACAGACAGCAGTACCAAGCGACTGCTGTATTTTTTGACTACGTTGGTGACAACATCAGCAGCTTCCCGCGTTTCCCGGCTTTGATCGATAGGAAATAATACCGTCTTAAATATATCTGTCACTTGGGTACCCCTGACTCCGGTAAAATCTTGATGGTTCTACTTTCAAAACAATAACAAAAAGGCAATCAGGAGAGTTTGGTGTGTCCAAAAAAAGTTTAGCAAGTTTATCTTCGGCTGATATCTCTGGGAAACGTGCCTTAGTGCGGGTTGACTTTAATGTGCCTGTCGACGATCAAGGCAACATTACTGACGATACTCGCATTCGCGCCGCTCTACCAACCATCCAAGATTTGACGCAGAAGGGTGCTAAAGTCATTCTCGCAAGTCATTTTGGCCGTCCCAAGGGTGTAGATGACAAATTACGCCTAACTCCCGTTGCCAAGCGTCTGTCGGAGTTACTGGGGCAAGAAGTTATTAAAACTGATGATTCCATTGGCGATGAAGTTGCAGCTAAAGTTGGCGCCCTGCAAAATGGCCAAGTGCTGTTACTCGAAAATGTCCGTTTTTACCCAGAAGAAGAGAAAAACGAGCCAGAATTTGCCAAAAAATTGGCAGCTAATGCTGATTTTTATGTAAATGATGCTTTTGGTACTGCACACCGCGCCCATGCTTCTACTGAAGGTGTGACAAAATTCCTCAGTCCTTCCGTAGCTGGATATTTAGTTGAGAAGGAATTGGAATATCTGCAAAACGCCATTGAAAATCCCCAACGTCCTTTGGCGGCAATTATTGGCGGTTCCAAAGTTTCCAGTAAAATTGGTGTGATTGAAACACTGCTGGAGAAGTGCGACAAGCTAATCATCGGTGGTGGGATGATTTTCACCTTCTACAAAGCCCGTGGTTTGAGTGTTGGCAAGTCATTGGTAGAAGAGGACAAGCTAGAACTAGCGAAGTCTTTGGAAGCGAAGGCTAAAGAACGGGGTGTTACCTTCTTGTTACCTACAGATATAGTATCAGCAGATAAGTTTGCTCCTGATGCTAATGCGACAACCGTCAGCATTGAGAACATCCCCGATGATGGTATGGGTTTGGATATTGGGCCAGACTCAGTAAAAGTTTTCCAAGATGCCCTTGCAGATACCAAAACGGTAATTTGGAACGGGCCAATGGGTGTGTTTGAGTTTGATAAGTTTGCCGCAGGTACGGAAGCGATCGCTCATACCCTCGCTGAAATCGGTAAAACTGGCACAACTACCATTATCGGCGGTGGTGACTCAGTAGCGGCTGTAGAAAAAGTTGGTTTAGCCGACCAAATGAGCCACATCTCCACCGGCGGCGGCGCTAGCTTGGAGTTACTTGAAGGGAAGGTATTGCCTGGAATTGCAGCTTTAGATGATGCTTAAGTAGGGACTGGGGACTGGGGACTGGGGACTGGGGACTAGGGGGATAAGGGAGAAATATTGAACAAGTTTCTTCCTTGTCCCTTCCCAATACCCCATGCCCAATGCCCAATGCCCCATGCCCAATGCCCAATGCCCAATGCCCCATGCCCAATGCCCAATGCCCCATGCCCAATGCCCAATCCTCAACATGAGAAAAATATATGCAACCTAAATGGCTGGAATGGGCGCAAAATTTACAAGCGATCGCTCAAAATGGTCTAACCTATTCTGAAAACCCTTTTGATATAGAACGTTACAAACAATTACGAGCGATCGCCACGGAAATCATGGCGAGTTACTCAAATGTAGAACACAGCTATGTCCTCGATTTATTTAGCCGTGAAGTCGGATATGCAACTCCTAAAGTTGATGTGCGGGCAGCTATTTTCCGTGACGATACTATATTGTTAGTCAAGGAACGAGTAGACGGCTGCTGGACTTTACCTGGTGGATGGGCTGATGTCGGCGAGTCGCCCAGTGAGGCAGTTGTGAAAGAAGTATATGAAGAATCGGGATATCAAGCACGCGCTATCAAACTTTTAGCAGTCTATGACAGAAACAAACAGGGACATCCACCATTACCGTTTTATATCTACAAGTTGTTTTTTCACTGTGAACTTATTGGTGGTTCTCCATCATCAAGTATTGAAACTGAAGAAGTAGGTTTTTTTTCTGAAGGTGCGTTACCAGAACTTTCTCTCGGACGTGTGACACCAGCACAAATCAATCGACTTTTTCAACATTATCGCCAACCAAATTTACCGACAGACTTTGATTAGTATAGCAATCCTATTTGATTCCTGATTACTCGTAAAGATCGGGGACTAGGGACTGGGGATGGTGGGGCCCCCTCTGGGGATAAGGGGTAATGGGGACTGGGAAGATAGGAATAAAGGTGTACTGAGTTTTTTCAGAAATCAAATATGAGTCCTATAGCCCCTTCAATATTTAATATACTTGGGCAACTTTTTTAGATAAGATACTACAGAAATTTCCTATCTACACTAATTAACTATATAGTTTTATCCGATAGTTTGCTTCCAAAATAAATGCATAGCAATGACTCAAATTACTCAACAACAACAAACAATCCAGCACCACCCAAGACTCGGAATTGAAGTCCTGCGCGGTTGCAATCTTAACTGCCTCACAGAAATAGAGTCGCGTGAATTAAAAGAATCACTTTGGAAACATGGCGTTGTAGTCGTCAGACAGCAACAGATAACTGCACAACAATTAAAAGAATTTGCCAAGCAGATTTTTGGCGATTTTATGTTTGGCGGCCCTCCGAAAACATTAGATCCTGAGATTAATCCAGACTTACAAAGCCAATATGTTTATATATTGGGCAATCCGAAGGGGCCGGTTCCCGATCCAGCCGGGAAATATGCATGGCAATGGCATCATGATAAAGATGGTCTCCCTAGTACAGAGGGACTGGATATGAACGCACTATATGTTGTGATGCTTTATGGAATACAAGTGCCGCAAGGTGTAGATGGACAACCTCACACTACTGAGTTTCTCGATATGGTAGAAGCTTACAATAACCTAGATCCTCAACATCAGCAGCAATTAGAGCAGATGTCGATGTATCACTCGCCACCAATGTTTTCTAAAAAACCCAATGCAGATACTGATATACCGAAGAAACTGCATCCCATTGTGTCCACTCACAAAGTCACTGGTAAAAAGGGATTATATTTAGGTTCGGACACTGCGATCGCAGTTGGTATGGAAGATCGGGCAGAGGAAGCAAAACGTTTCTGGGAGGATTTGTTTGCGACTGTTCTAGACTGCACGCCAGTTTACTCCCATGTTTGGCAGCCAGGAGATATTATTTTTTGGGACAATTCACAAGTGATGCACAGAGGTAGACCTTACGATCCAACCAAACACCAGCGAATTGCGTTGCGTTTAGGTGTAGTGCAAACAGATTGAAAGATACTACTACCGCAAGGCGGAATTCAAAATTCAAAATTCAAAATTCAAAATTAATGCAGCATAAGCGTTTTGTTGATTTGAAATGGTATGTTTATTTCCGCCGTGTTGTACTACTACAATAGACCTCTTGCAAAAGTCGAATAGACCCCCCCTTAATCCCCCCTTTATAAGGGGGGAAACTTGAAATATTGCCCCCTCCTCAACACATCGGGGAGGGTTGGGGAGGGGTATTCAAGGATTTTTGCAAGAGGTTTAATGTCTAAGCTAGTAATGAAAAGTTTGTAGTAAGCATTTTAGTGCTTAGAAAACTAAGGACTAAAGTCTTTACTACGAACTTACTTACCTATCAATTTAAACTTGAGAGACTACTAGCTAGACTTTAGAGGTTGTTTGAAAAGTATTTTACCTAGCTCCCCTTAAAAAAGTGGGAACGGGAATCAAAGTCCTCCAATATATCGAGGGATTTAGGGGTATCTATAACTTTTTATACCGACAATACGACTTTTCAAACATCCTCTAATAAAGGTGCAGCAATGAGAATAGCTAAAGTTTGACCACTAGAGAGCGAAACATTAACTATTACTATTTAGGTATACAAAAGTACTACTAGTGTACTCTCTCTCAAAGAACCTTCTAATAATGTCCATCCCAAACCTGATACTTTAATAAAGTATCGACTTAAATAAAATACCAATAATTAGACTAACTATTCCAGCAATCAAACCGGCACAAAAGAAGTAGAAAAACAATTCAAAACTTGCTTGAATATTTTGGGTATATCTGAAATAAAATATTGCCCAAATTGCTCCAAGCATTCCTAAAATAACTGTTGGAATCGTTACGATTACAATAATACTTTGAGTTTTCATTTATAATATATGTATAGTAGTATGAGCCGGAAAAATTTATAGTTAAACACATAACATAAAAGACGGAAATTCGACAAAAAACTAAAAAATACGCACGAATAGGATCTATAAACACGTACTTATCCAGAACGGATTATGAATAAAATCTGATAAAAATCAATCCTCCTAAAACTGCTCCCACAATAATGCCTATAATCCAGAAAATTGAAAGCCAAATAATCCAACTTGCGCCTTCAGAGGTAATAAAGAAATCACCTGAAAATTCTTCAGATACCCTCGAACCAACTAGATGACCAATAAAACCACCAATTATTCCACCAAGCAATCCTCCCAAAAATGAGTAGAAAAATAATTTGAGAGTTATTTGAATATTTTGGCTATACAGTAGATAAAATATTGCCCAGAGCGATCCTATGATTGATCCTATGATTGCTGAGATTACTAATGGTTTTGTTATATAAAAAATTATCCATTTCATCACTTTTTTTGCGGTCTTAGCTATAAGTATTATTAAAAAAGGCACTATTAAACAAAGGAAATAAGCCTCAAAGTTAATTTAAATCTTCGACTTTTAACTATATACATTTTGAGATCCTTAACTCAGCACTACTGGGTCATTTTGTCCTTTCTTAGTCTAAACACCAATACTAGTACAGCGCGGCGGAAATCAAGCGACCATTTTAAACAAGCAAAAGCCTTGATATACAAACTTTTGACTTTTGACTTCCGCCTTGCGGTACTATGGCGTTGTCTCAGGAGTTGGTATTGGTGTAGGTTCCGGTTCAGGTGTGGAGGTTTCTGTAGGCGTGGGTGTTGGTGTGGGTGTCGGGATTGCTGTGGGTGTTGGTGTCGGCGTGGATGTTTCCGTGGGCGTGGGTGTTGGTGGTGGGGGAGCGGTGGGATTTTCTGCTGTAATAGTGAGTTGATAATCTACTGGTTTCGTTGCTGTGGAAACTACGACAAACTCATAAAATCCATTTTCTGGTAATTTAGTTGACAAACTACGCTTGGTAGAATCTTCTAAAAATCGAATTTTGCCAGAGGGTGAATAGACTGATAACAAGACTTGGGAATTTGCTTCTAGCTTCAAGTCTAGAGATTGGTTTTTGGCAAGTCCAGCAATGAATACTTTCCCACCACCAGATTGGAGAGTACCATTGACTGTTTTGCCAGTAGCCCCAGGATCGAAGACAAGTTTCTGAAAAGCGCTACCGTCAAGGATTGCACTGAGTCGATCGCTAACAAATCCATACCAAACTTGTCCAATGGGCTGACCTTGGAAACTTTTACCCCGCTGCTCAGGAAATACACTTAAAAAAGCAGTATCTCCCAAATCATACAAAGAACGGCTACCAACGTTGATTTTGTTGACTTCTGCTTTCCAGCGATCGCGTTCAGCAGTTGTGTAAGTTCCCAGTTTTTGGCGGGCATTATTACTCAGTGGTGCAAGCTTTTCTAGTAATTCCGAAGCTGTTTTATCCCACTCTGCGCGCAAACTCTCATCTTCAGGGCCATTGCTGAGAGTACGTCCCCGTAAACTGGGATTTCTGTCCCAAAAAACTTGATTCACCAAGTTCACGTAGAAGTTAGAGTCAATACCCAACTGTTGACGGCGATCGCTTAATCTTTCTTTGCGTTCTCGTTCTGCTGGCGAATATTGCGCTAGAGGATCGGTTGGTTGTTCGCTGGTTGGAATGGGGCTGGCTGTAGGATTAGGATCGACTTGCCCCACATCTCGTCTGCCATTCAATCCCCACCAAATTAATCCCACACTACCAGCGACTAGCGCCGCCACCAGGAAGGTTTTTGTTGGCGTCCACCACGAGGAAGAGGGGGAAGATGAGGGATATGAGGGATATGGAGGGGTTGGGGAAGGTGGGGGAGGTGGAGAGACGGCGACGGTGGCGGATGTGGGTTGTGGTGGAGTGGGATATTGAGTTGGCGGATAGTTTGCTGGAGGTGAGTTGAGGGCTTGGAGTACTTGACGGGCTGATTGATAGCGATCGCTGGGTCTAGCAGATAGCATTTTATCTAATACCTGTGCCAAATCTTGACTCAGATTAACTTCCCGTCGCCATTGCCAACTGAGAGTATAGGTATCAATTAATTCTTGGGGTTGTTTCCCTGTCAGTAAAACCAACATTGTTGCGGCCAAAGCATACAAGTCGCTGTGGGGGGATACTAACCCAGTTTGCATTTGTTCTGGGGGCGCAAATCCGATTTTACCTAATAAGGTTGGTGCTGGCGGAGGTGCAACCATACCGGGTTGGTAATATTCAGAAGCTACGGTTGCTACTACTTGTTTGACACCGCCAAAATCAATTAAAACTGGCAGTTTGTCAACAGTCCGAAGCATTAAATTATCTGGGGAAATATCTCGATGAATTACTCCTAGTGAGTGAATGTATTCCAACACTGGCAAAATTGAAAAGAACAATTGGCGTATTTCCGCCTCTGTAAAGCGCAAACCCTGTTGTATCCGGGCATTTAACAAAGAATTGTAAGTTTCCCCTTCTACATAATCTTGCACCAAAAATAGATATTCTTTGCCCCCTAAATTCAGCCGCAGCAGTTCCCGGAAGCGGGGAATTTGGGGATGTTGCAGTTTATAAAGAACACTCGCTTCTCTCTCGAAAAGTTCTTCAGCTTTTTGGACAACGTAAGCGGTTTGAACTTGGGGGGAAAATTCTTTTAAAACACAAAGTTCGCGGAAACGGTTGATATCTTCAGCTAAATAAGTGCGTCCGAAGCCACCTTGGCCAATTTGACGCACGATCGCATAGCGATCGCCTAAAGTCATTCCTGGTTGGATACTATAATTCATGGGCGTATCCAACAAATTCTCACCACACTGGAGACAAAAGCGGCTACCTGGGGAATTTTCATGTCCTTTAGAACAATATATTTTTGTCATTTGTCATTTGTCATTTGTCATTGGTTATTAGTTACTCTTCCCCAGTCGCCTTATTTGCCAGATTGTTCTTTACTGACTCGATCGGCTGCGATCGCATACCAAATTTGACCAAAAGTCTGTTGATTGAGTTTCTTACGCTGTTGATCGGGAAACAAGCGATCGAATTTTTCATTGGTGTCTTTAGTCAATTGATCGATTGTATAGTTGCCAAACTGCCCCGATCGCGCTTGTTGTCTCCATGTATCGTAATCTTTTTGACTATAGTTACCCAATTTCCTACGAGCTGCTGTACTGAGGTCAGCCTGTTCTAGTTTATCCAATAAATTATCGGCAATATCAGACCATTCATCTCGTAAACCAGCGTCTTCAGGTTTAGATGTCAGGCTACGTCCCTTTAATTCTGGTTTTTTTGTATAAAATAAATCATCTACTGTGCGAATAAAAAATCCTTCAGTAATTTCTAACTCTTGACGACGACTGATAATTTTCTGGAGGTCGCTATTTTTTCCTTTGTTACCGACTGGTTTACCGCTAGGATTGGGAAACTGGGGGATTTGCGGTAATGAAATTGATGGGATAGTAATTGAAGTTACACTCTTAATCACTGCATTTACTACCGCCCAAGCACCTGCACCAGTTAAAACAACTAAAGCCGTTCCCCCTAAACTCATCACAAAAGGGCGAATCCAAACAGGGAAAGATGCCGGTTTCACAATTGCTTGTGTTTGCCTCTGAAATCTACTTACAACAGCACTGGCGCGTTGTCTTCCCGGAGCAACTACCATCGTCTTGATCTTGGTGGTAATATAATTGCCTGAAGATTTAGTTACGGTTGGCGATGGTAAATCTCTGAGGATTTGCTCGGCTCGTTGGTAGCGATCGCTCGGTCGATAAGCCAGCATCTTTTTTAACACTGCTTCTAGTTTGGGACTAACTCGGATTTCTTTTCCCCACCTCCAAATTCCCTGATAGCTGTCGTATAGTTTCTGCGGTTCTTGACCTGTGAGTAACACCAGTGATGTTACCGCTAAAGAATATAGATCGCTACTAAAAAATGCCTTTCCCTGCCGTAGCTGTTCTTCCGGAGCGTAGCCTTTTTTACCCAGCAAAGTATTATTTTCAGCCAACTTGGTACGCCAAAAACCTTGAGAAGCTGGCAATTGCTTGACGCCACCAAAATCAATTAGCACTGGTAGATTATCAGAACGCCGCCAGATGAGATTATCGGGAGAGATATCACGGTGAATTACATCTCGTGAGTGGATGTAGGATAATACAGGTAAAATTTGTTGCAGGAGGATGATTACTTCCTCTTCACTAAAGGTTTTTCCTTGACTTTCACGCTGTTCTAATAACTGGTAGTAGTTATCACCATCCACATAATCTTGCACTAAAAAGAAAAAATCTTTAGTGCCTATCTTCACTTGTAGCGAGGCGTGAAAACGCGGAATCTGTGGATGCTGGAGTTTTTTCAGGACATTTGCTTCTCTCTCAAATAACTCTTTAGCTTTTTGTAAATCTTGATTTTCTTGTACTTGGGGTGCAAATTCCTTCAGCACACAGGTTTGATGAGATTTATTGATATCTTCCGCCAAATAGGTGCGTCCAAAGCCGCCCTGTCCTAAATGACGGATAATTTGATAGCGATTATCCACAACCTGTCCCACAGCAAGAGGTAATGGTTCGCCACAATGGGTGCAAAAGCGGTTACTACCATTATTTGTGTGTTGTTTACTGCAATAGAGCTGCATGGTGCTGAAGGATAAATTAAGGTTTTATTTAATGACTACAACGCACATACCCTCATTTTCGGATATTCTACGAATTACGTAGCTTGCTTCTCGCATGAAGGCGAGTATTACGAATTACGAATTATTTTAAACGGTGTTGGTTCTACTTCAGGATAAATAAGCAAGTGTCATGAACGGCAAATCAAGACATCAGCAAGTAATTAAAGCATTTGAAGATTTTTTGTCTACCCCCCTAGAAACTCTACTGCAAAGGCATCTCAACACTCCAACTTCGGCAGCTTTGAGCTTATTTCACGATGTGGCGGCGAATGTACCAGCCTACAAGGCGTTTTTAGCAGAAAGGGAAATTAATCCCGCGACTATTCAAACCTTAGAGGAGTTTCAAAAACTACCAGCGATCGCTAAACAAAATTATATACTGCGTTATCCTCTAGCTGACTTGTGCCGTAACGGACAACTCCAAGAGTGCGACATGATAGCTGCTTCCTCAGGTTCTAGTGGTAAACCGACATTTTGGCCTCGTTTTTTCACAGATGAACTCCAAATCGCCACACGCTTTGAACAGATTTTTCACGATAGTTTCTATGCAGATACCAGACGTACTCTAGCAGTGATTTGTTTCACTTTAGGCACTTGGGTAGGTGGGATGTTTACCACTAATTGCTGTCGTTATCTTGCTAGCAAAGGTTATCCCATCACTGTAATTACTCCTGGTAACAACAAAGAAGAAATCTTGCGAGTTGTCCAAGAACTTGGTTCAGATTTTGAGCAAGTGGTGTTATTGGGATACCCGCCATTTTTAAAAGATGTGATTGATACTGGTATCGCTCGTGGTGTGGAGTGGCAGCAATATCAGATTAAATTAGTGATGGCGGGAGAAGTATTTAGTGAAGAATGGCGGAGTTTAGTTGCTCAAAGAGTTGGTTCGCAAAATCCTTGTTATGATTTTGCATCACTTTACGGCACTGCGGATGCAGGAGTTTTGGGTAATGAAACACCGTTAAGTATCTGTATCCGCCGTTTTTTAGCAGAAAATCCCGATGCAGCGAGAGCTTTATTTGGAGAATCGCGTTTACCCACACTAGTACAATACGATCCTTTCACTCGCTTTTTTGAAGCTCAAGATGGCGGATTGCTGTTTTCGGGAGATAACGGCATTCCCTTAGTGCGTTATGACATTTTGGATACTGGCGGGATAATTAGTTATGATGCAATGCTGCAATTTTTAGCAGAATGGGGATTTAATCCGCTGGAAAATTTGCGTTCTGATACTCAAGAATCACCAAGAGGTATTCATCAGCTACCTTTTGTTTATGTCTTTGGACGTTCTAACTTTACAGTTTCTTACTTTGGGGCAAATATCTATCCCGAAAATGTGACGGTGGGATTAGAACAACCAGGAATTCAAGAATGGGTGACAGGTAAATTCGTGTTGCAGGTGAAGGAAGATGCAGATAAAAACCGATTTTTGTCTGTAGTTGTGGAATTAGCAGTCGGGGTAGAGGGTAGTGAAGATCAAAAAGAAGCGATCGCATCTTCGATTCTTTCACAATTGTTACGTCTAAATAGCGAGTTTGCTAATTATGTTCCGGTAGAATATCAAACACCACAGGTTACATTAGCGCCAATGGGTGATTTTGAATATTTCCCGATTGGGGTGAAACATCGTTATACCCGTCAATAGTACAAGATGCGATGAATAATCAAACACAAGAAGACGCGATGAATCGCGTCTCTACAAGGGGGAATGGGGTGGTTGTTCGCGATCGCGTTCCCAATTGATTGGGTTGTTGATAATATATTGTCTAATTTGATCGAGGGCGAATTCATTACGAATTATGTTGTCATGAAACCTTTCTTGCCATCCAAAACCTTTATATATTTGATTAATTTCAAATGTACATCGTCCTTTGTACCACCTAATAATTTTAGAAAGGGAATTTTTAGACAACATCGGATTAAATAATCCAGTAACTCCACCCCGTTGCCCATCCCCCCTTGTAGAGACGCGATTCATCGCGTCTTCTTCCTGCGTTTGATTCATCACGCCTTCTTGTCGTATTTGATTAATAACCAAAATTCCATGAATATGATTAGGCATGACGCAAAATGAATCTATCTGGCAATTAGAAAAATGATTAGGAATCTCGTACCACAATTTCTGAGTAATTTCTCCAATTGGCGATCGCTGCATTTTACCCTGCACAACTTCACCAAAAAAGCATTTTTTACCTTCGGTGCAAATAGTAACGAAATATCCAGCATTACTGGTATAACTCCATGCTGGCAAACGCGTTGAATCAATTCGATATTTACCTTTGTATTTAGGGTTGTTGTTTTTTGGTTGAGGATCGTCATTATTCATAATTACATCTTTGATTGATACAAAAATTTATGTAAGTATTGCCTTGTATTTATGTAATTGCCAACCCAAAAAACTCGGAATTATTCTCATTATGTAAATGTGGGAAATAAAGACGCGATGAATCGCGTCTCTACAAGGGGCGATCGTTTTTGCGATCGCAGCCGAATTATCCCCCTTAATCTCTCCTTTCCAAGGGAGGAAACAAAAAAATCTAGTTCCCTGCCCTTTCCAAGGAGAGGGTTAGGGTGAAGAAAAACCCTGGGTTTTTCAGCTATTTCAGACTTGTGTGTACACCTTAGCCATTTTGGCTAGAGGGGGATGAGACTAAGCACACTAAAAATTTATTTTTATAACTGAAAATTTTATTTTATTTATATGTTAAGTAACTTTTAGGATGTTGTCTGTATAATCTATCATTCAGTCTGAATTATCGAATGTATAATCTATCATTCAGTCTGATTGATTATTAACCTCTGTTACTCATTGATAGGTTGAAATGTGGGAATTAGGGCATCTCTTTTTCAGACATAACATACCACTCACTTAGTAGTTATTTATTAACTGAATTTGAGAAGTTATGTAGGCATACTCTATCCTAGACATGACCTAAACTTGTGCTGCAAAAATCATGAGCCATCATATGAATAGTTAGCACGTTAACAGCACTATCCAATGTCTCAAGACTTATTAAACTCCTTTCAAGAAGCATACAGCAATCTCGAACTGTTTCCTTTAATGGAACGGAACGAAATGGAAAGATTTCGAGTCGAATATGGTGATGATTTGATTGCAGACCTGAACCAATTAGTAGAAGATAGTCCTAATGGAGATGGCAAAATAGTCTTTACAGGACATCGAGGATGTGGTAAGTCTACTTTGTTAGCTGAGTTTAGCCGACAAATTCAAGATAAATATTTTGTAGTTCTGTTTTCTATTGCCGATAAAATTGAAATGTCGGCAGTTAATCATATTAATATACTGTTTGCGATCGCAGTTAATTTAATGACAGAGGCAGAAGCCCGCCGAGTTGATATTCCACAATCGACTAAAGAAGCTCTTTATAAGTGGTTTGCTACCCGCACTCGTACTGAAGAATTAAATTTGCAAGCAGAAGCTAGTATAGGTTTTGACCTTTTAAAGTTGATTAGCTCGAAATTAAAAGCCGATGCAAGCGTTCGGGATGAAATTAAGCAAGAATTTGAACGCAAGTTATCAGATTTAGTTGCGAGAATTAATGAAATTGCTGCTTTAATTCAAGCTGCAACTAAACAAAACGTTTTAGTAATTATTGATGATTTAGATAAACTGGATTTAGGCAGAGTTAACGAAATTTATCGAGATAACATTAAAGCTCTTTGTCAACCTAACTTTCAAATTATCTACACTATCCCGATCGCAGTCCTTCGAGAAACATTTATTAGCACAATAATTGCCACTGAAACCAACGATCAAGTTGTGGCAATGCCTGTATTAAAAATATTTGATAAAGGTAAAAATCGCTTACCGAATGCCCAACCTCGTCGGGAAGCAACAAAGATTCTCGGTGAAGTTTTACAAAAGCGGATTCCCAGTGAATTAATCGCGGTAGAAACTGCTGAAAAAATTGTGATTTACAGTGGTGGCGTATTGCGAGAATTAATTCGGATTTCTAAAGAATGTTGTCGTATATGTTTGCGAACTATCCGGCGAAACCCCTCAGCCGAAGTTATTATTGATGATAAAATTCTTCTGCAAGCAATCAATAAAATTCGCAATGATTTTTCGATACGCTTAGGAAAAACTGATATCGATATTTTACAGAGCGTTTATGAACAATTTATGCCCAACGACCCGAAACAAGCAGAGTTTTTAGATTTGTTACATGGGCTGTATGTTCTAGAATATCGCACTGATGAAACTTGGTATGATGTTCATCCAATTATTATCGAAAGCTTGAGAAGACAGGGAGCCATTAATGTTAAATGAGGAATTATTTGATGAAGGAGAAAATCAAGATGCGTATGATGATTTAATTGTTTCTATTGAAGCTCAAAAGCGAGGATTAAATTTACTGATTGCGGTTTGCGATGATGCTAGCTTTCGCGATCGGATTATTGCTCAATATGAAGCTGAACTACAACCCGCCTTCGGTGTATATCGAGTAACTCTAGCACGTCAAGAACCAAGTCTCAAAGCTGCTATTAACCAACTGGTACAACAAGAAGAATATCTCCGTCAGCAGAACCCGGCGGTAATCACTGTGACGGGTGCTGAACAATTGTATTTTCTCAGATTGGGAAATGAGCAATCAGAACAGGAGAAATTGTTTGGTTACTTACAGTGGACAAGGGAAGGATTGCGCGAATTTCCATTTGCGATCGTGCTTTGGGTAACTAATCAAATTTTAGTCAACTTAATTAAAAAAGCTCCTGATTTTTGGAGTTGGCGCAACGGTGTATTTCGGTTTGAATCTCAAAAGACAAATGCTATTCCTGGTAAAGAATTAGAAAATATCCGCTTTGTTTTTCGAGATACAGAATTAGCTAGCACAGATACTAATGAAACTAATCGCTTTTTCTTACCCATTCAAGATTTACAAAGGTTAATCGAGAAAGTAGAACAAGAACGTGGAGCTAAAGACCCCACCTTGGCTACTTTATACTCAAGATTGGGCGATATTTACCACAGCAGATTAGATCGGGGTGAATCTCAAAACTATCAAGAAGAACAAGAATTAGCAATTAAATATTTGCGGAAAGCGAGTGAGTTACAAAATGAATTAGGTTTGCAGATAGATTTAGCTAATAGTCTCAACAATTTAGCAGGAATATATCGTGCGACGGGAAACTACAGTGAAGCCGAACCCTTATATAAACAAGCTTTAGAACTGAGAAAACGCCTATTAGGAGAAAATCATCCTGCTTTTGCTACTAGCCTGAATAATTTGGCAGGACTTTACAAATCTACTGGACAATATAGTAAAGCAGAACTCCTATATCAACAAGCTTTAGAACTGAGGAAAGGATTGTTAGGAGAAAACCATGCCGATGTTGCCGCTAGTCTGAACAATTTGGCATTACTATATGATGAACAAGGACGTTATGACGAAGCAGAACCTTTGTATTTGCAATCATTAGAACTCGAAAAACGTCTGCTGGGTGAAAATCATCTTTCTTTTGCTCTTATACTAAATAATTTAGCGCTACTTTATTATCATCAAGGACGTTACAGTGAAGCTGAACCTTTGTCGCAACAAGCAATAGAATTAGATAAGCGATTTTTAGGAGAAGAAAATCCTGATGTTGCCACAGATTTGCACAATTTAGGTTTAATATACCGCGCTCAAGGACGCTACAGTGAAGCGGAATCTTTATTTTTAGAATCATTAGAACTCAAGCAGCGTGTATTACAAAAAGCGCATCCGCTATTAGCAGATACGATCTATGCTCTGGGTTATATGTACAGAGAACAGGGACGTTACAATGAAGCGGAACCCTTATGTATAAAAGCCTTAGAACTTGATAAGCACCTATTGGGAGAAAATCATCCCAATGTTGCCGAAAGTCTCAATAATCTGGCAGAAATTTATCGTGAAACTGGACGTTACAGTGAAGCAGAACCGCTTTATTTGCAAGCTTTAGATATTTGCGAACGAGTCTGGGGTGTAAATCATCACCGTAGTATTACTGTTCGTCAAAATTTAGAGAAACTTGCCGCAGCAATGCAGAATAATTAAAAGGAAGTAGCGATTTAAACGATCTGTGATGAAAAACCTAATAAAAATGACTCAAAATGTTCGCAATATATAAGCTAAGGGAGGCAATTTATGACTCAAGCTATACCCAAATTAGTAACCTTTGAAGATTTTGCAGCCTGGCGTCCTGAAGGTGGAAGGTATGAATTACATGATGGCGTGATTGTTGAAATGGCACAATCAGTAGGAGAGCATGAAGATATTGTTGGGTTTTTGGTTGAAAAAATTGCAGTTGAGTACGTTCGCAATGGTCTACCTTATTTCATCCCAAAAACAGCATTAGTTAAATCTGCTATTAGTCAGTCTTGCTATTCTCCAGACTTGCTATTACTCAACCGTCCTGCTTTAAAATTAGAGCCACTTTGGCAGAAATATTCTACGGTTGAGTTTGCCGATTCTATCCCTTTAGTGATTGAAGTTATTAGTACTAACTGGCGGGATGATTATTATAAAAAGCTAGGTGAATATGAACAAATAGGGATAAAAGAATATTGGATTGTTGATTATTTAGCTATCGGTGGTAAAAAGTTTATCGGTAATCCTAGACAACCTACTATCTCTATCTACCAATTAGTTGACGGTGAATACCGAGTTACTCAATTTAGAGGCGATGACCGCATCGTATCACCTATTTTTCCCGAACTAAACCTGATTGCTCAACAGATTCTGCAAGCTGGTAGTTCCCAGTTCTAGCCGCGATCGCACACAGTCTATACTTTTAGATACCCGACCTCTTAAACAAGTCGGGTATCCCTGGGAAGCTTGCTCAATTGTCCTGCAAATCTACTAACGAACGCCAACAAAACCAGCTTTCTCAATTGCCCTTTGTCCCTGATCGGTTAATAAAAGATTGGCATAAGCATTTCCAATCTGCTGTTCCCGTCCTTTATTCTGCTTAATAATCACAAACAAATTCGCAATCATCGGATAGCTGCCATTTTCGATCGCCTGAGTATTTAGTTGGTTGCGCTGACGCGGACACTGTTCAGGCGAAACCATCGGCGTTTGATAGGGGGTAATTAGCCGATCGGAACTCTGACCCAATGGTAAAGCCTTCACGCTACATTGAAAGACTACCGAACGGGCAGAAGCATAATACACACCACCAGGGGTTTTACTGAGTTGGCGCACTGCCTCTGTAGCCGAGTAGACATATTGCACATTAGAGCCAAATGCTTGCCCCTTTAAGTCGCTATTGCTAGGAAATATTACTGTATCTGCGTCTTCTGGTCGTTGCGAAAAAGCTGTGATGGGTAGATTTGGCCCGCCGACTTGATTCCAGTTAGTAATTTTACCTAAATAAATTTGCTGCAATTGGTCAACAGTTAAACCAGGCACATTGAGTGATGGGTTGACTACCACTGCTATCCCATCTTTACCCACTTGGCGTTCCTCAAGGGTAAAGCCTCGCTCTTTTGCCATAGCTTGTTCTTCATCTGTGAGGGGACGGGAAGACTGAGCAAAGTCTATTTTCCCATCAAGCAACATCCGAATGCCAGAGCTAGAACCAGGACTACCATTAACAGGGTTTACGTAGCGTAATCGTAGTTCCGGGCGATCGCTCTGGATCTGAGAATCTACCAATTGCCGAATAGATGCCCAAGCGGTACTACCTCCGTAGTTGAATGATGCAGGGGGAACATCAGCAACTGTCTGAAAAGTTGATTCATTCTTAGAGACGCGATTGAAATTTTGATTAGAGGAATTAACGCTGTTGCCAGACAATAAATTTGGCTTCAATAACCACCAAAGTAATCCGCCAATAACCATAAGTGTGAGAACTTTACCAATAATCAAACCTCTCAGAAAGAGGGAGATTTCGCTGTTAATTAAAGCTTTTCTTTGATTTGTATTGTCCATTTTTTTAAATATTGTTTCATTGTATTTATCTTACAGGAATATCTAGGTATTTATCCTACAGTAATCTTGAAATATTTAAATTTACAGTAAATTTGTAATAGCTAGTTAATAGCCAGTTTGATGATTGCTGCTAGATAATTAACTTTTCTAATTTAGTGAAATTAAATTTACTCTTTGGTAGTTTTTGCAATGGTGCAATTGCTTTGACAGATTCTTTTATTAGCTGCTGATTTAGCTAGTAGACTACTTATATTAGTTAATAACGGGAACTCAATCTTTCTATAAAACTCTTTAGTGGAGTAGGTTGGTTTGGAAGCGATGTCCCCGTATTAATAAATGTATAGATTAAAACTATTACTATCAAACTCGTAGTTGCACCAAGACCAATACCCAGTAGCAAAATAAAGTTTCTATAAGTTAGCAAATTGGTATCATCAGCCTTGTAGTTGATGTCAGGAGATTGTGATGACTGTAATAACGCTACATCAGAATTAAGTGCTTGTAAAGCTTCTGTGGCAGACTGATAACGCTGGTTGTAGCGATCGCGAACCATTGTATCTAAAATATTTGCCAGAGCATCACTTACCTCTGCCTTGTCGCGCCAGATAACTTCTCCAGTAGTGGGATCTTCTGGTAATTGCTCAGGCATTAAACCTGTTAAAGCTTGGATGCCAATCATCCCGACTGCATAAATATCGCTGCAAAGTTTTGGCTTTCCCTTAGCCTGTTCGCTTGGCATATAGCCAGGAGTCCCAACCGCAATTGTTAAGCCTGCTCCCAAAGCACCAATTTTCTTAATACTCCCAAAATCAATTAGCACAATCTTTCGATCGGAGTACCGCCGCATTAAGTTTTGAGGCTTAATATCTCGGTGAATAATATCGTGTTGGTGGACGAAAGCCAGTACTTCTAGGATGTCTTTTAATAAATTTACGACTGTATTCTCGTTGAGACGCTGACCTGGGACAATTTCTTGAGTCAAGGCATGACCGTCAATATATTCCTGAACTAAATAGAAATCCCCGTCTTCATTAAAATGAGCAAACAGTCTCGGAATTTGCTCGTGGTTGTTGCCTAGCTGGTATAAAACTTCTGCTTCCCGATCGAATAGCTTTTTAGCAATGGGTAGAACAGCTGGGTTAGAATCTTTTGGATGAAAATGTTTGACTACACAATGAGGTTGTCCTGGTAAATCCAAGTCAATGGCCAAGTAGGTATCACCAGAACCGCCACTTCCTAACTGTTTGACAATCTCAAAGCGATTCCGAAGTGTTTTTCTGTTGAAAGAGGAGCGATGTCTGTTACGTGTAGCACCCCCTACTAAGTAAGTATTACCAGATTCTCCGCTTCCTATCACTTTGACAGTTTCAAAGCGACTTCGGAGTGTTTTTCTAACTAGAGGGTTCTGGCTCATGTGGCGTATACTACTTCTTAATTTACTGACCATTCAGAGCTTGAGTGAGGTTATTAATAACTGCTTGCTGCTAGATTTGCCGATCTTTGCGGCAGTTAGCCATCGCGCGACCTATGCTTTGGATACCTTTGGTGCTTAGTTGCTTGACTGCTTTGTTGAATACCCTTACAAGTATCTTAATACAAAATTAATTTATGAAATACTTCTGTAATATTATCACTTAAGTAAATTTAACACTAGTCCACAGTATTTAAACTGTGGGCAGAGAATAAGATTTATGAGTTAAGATGGTTAATTCTTTTAACTGTTAAGTCTGATTACTGACAAAACGTTGAGCAGTGAAATTTCAAGGCATAAATAGCACTTAAAGTGTTCGCTACCATTTTGTCATCAGATTCTAGTCGTTACTAACTGCGATCGCGTTGTCAGATCGATGTGAGTTGGACGAAAAAACTAAAAAAGATTTGGTAAGTTTTTGAGATAGTTAGGTGTAACTTTTCAATTACTCACGCATTTTACGATCTCAATTTACTAATAATTATAGCAAATCTTTAATGCGTATTCGCTTCCACAAAATGCCCCAATTAATATATGTGATACCAATTGTTAAAAAAAATCCATCCCTACCTACCCTTAGCAAGGGGAGGGTGCGTGTCAGCGCAGGTTGGGTTATCTGTCGTAAACATTTTTTGAATTGGTATCAAATACTTCAATGAGAAAGCAAAGCGAATTACAATACTTGCAATCTCGCCAATAACTTCAAGTTTCTTGCTACTTTTATGACTAAAATAAATATTAGAATTATATTTCCTTAAATATAAATCCGTATAAATTTGCGAACTTTATTTATTGGTTTACTCAGTCCTCATAACATTAATTTACAGTATATTAACTGGTTCTTCAATACTTTCTCTAAAACATCCTACTTTTCCGACTTTTCCCACCTTTTACTTTACTCGCCTTTTTATCACTTTCAATCACTCAGTTGCATCTAGCAAAAGTAATAGTTGGAATAAATAGTTGAAGCTGATTTTTATATATTTTTTATTTAACTTTTTTAGGTAGGCAATAAATATGCCTTATTTATATTAATAACCTTTGTATAAGGCAATACAGAAAAATTGTTTAACCTTTACCGCTTACCCTTTTCCCTACAATGCCAAGAAGTCTAAGGTTTTTGGAGCTAACCCAAGCGTATTGTTGCATAAGGGTAGCACTTCTACGTCTTTATATTCATTTTCATTGATATTTTTATTCTGTTAATTAAAAAAGCCCCCATTAGGGGGCTGATTAAGTTGTCCGCGTGGATTAAACAACTAGTTAATTAATACTTACAGTAGATACAGTAATCCGAACAAAATAATCCAAATTACGTCAACGAAGTGCCAATAAATTTCGGCTGCTTCAATGCCAAAGTGCTTTTCGTTACTATAGTGACCCGGAAGGCGCGATCGCCACAACACGGCAACGATTGCCAAAACGCCGATGGTAACGTGCAATCCGTGGAAACCAGTCAAAACGTAAAATGCACTCGCAAATAAATTGGTAGTTAGACCAAATTCTAAATGGGTATATTCATATACTTGACCCACCAAGAAGATAGCACCCATTGCAGCGGTAATTGCTAACCAGATTTGCGCACCCCGCGCATCGTTCTTTTTGATAGCAGTATCGGCATTGTGCATGACAAAACTACTAGAAATTAGATTGATGGTGTTGACTCCAGGTAACAAAAGTTCTAATTCTGGAGTACCTGCTGGCGGCCATGCAGGTAAGGTAGCACGGAAAGCCAAATAGGCTCCGAACAACCCCATAAAAATCATCCCTTCAGCAATTAGGAAGACAATTAGCCCAAACATCCGATGGTCTGGATGTTCTTCATGATGACCGACGGACGCTTCCGCTGCATGGTGATGATTTAGTTCGGTTTTAGCTGGGTCAATAGTTTGACTTTGCATGAATTTTTATAAGTGGAGAATGGGGAATGGGGAATGGGAGTTAGAAGTTAGGAATTAGAAGTTAGGAGTTAAAAATTAGGAGTTAAAAATTTTGAACTAACAACTTTATTAAAGTCATCATTCATAACTCATAACTCATAACTCCTAACTCTATTTCCGGTCTTCGGGATTAGCAGCAACCGCTGGATCGGGTTCTGCTCTTAATACTGAGTTCGGCCCGCCAGATAAGACTGGATTGGGATCGGACAAAGGTACACCTTCGTCAGCCTTTTCTAAACCGTAGTCGTAGGGGCCTGTAGCTAGTACTGGGGTTCGATCGAAATTTTCGATCGCAGGTGGTGATGTAGTCATCCATTCTAAGGTAAGTGCCCTCCAGGGATTATTACCAGCTTTTTCACCGTATAACCAACTCCAAATCGCATTGATGATGAAGGGGAATGTCGAAACTGCTAGTATGTAAGCGCCGTAAGTGCAGATTTCGTTGAGAAAGGTAAATTTGGGGTCATACTGGGCAATACGGCGGTTCATGCCCATTAATCCCAGCTTGTGCATTGGTAAGAAGGTCATATTTAGACCAACTATTGTTAAGGCAAAGTGAACTTTACCCCAAAATTCGTTCACCATTCGTCCCGTCATTTTCGGGAACCAGTGGTAAATGCCTGCATAAATCCCTAAGACGCTACCACCAAAGAGCACGTAGTGTAAGTGTGCTACCACAAAATAGGTGTCGTGAACGTGAATATCAAAAGGCACTGCTGCCAACATCACGCCACTGATCCCGCCGATGACAAAGGTGCCAACAAAGCCAATGGCGAAGAGCATGGCAGTATTAAGCCGGATTTTCCCACCCCACATGGTTGCTAACCAACTGAATATTTTAATTCCCGTAGGTACGGCAATGATCATCGTGGTGATCATAAAGAACATCCGCAACCAACCGGGGATACCGCTGGTAAACATGTGGTGCGCCCAAACAATTAGCCCCAGAAAGCTAATAGCGAGAGACGAATAAGCGATCGCTTTATAGCCAAAAATCGGCTTGCGGGAATGCACGGGAATAATTTCTGAAATTGCCCCAAAAAAGGGCAAAATCATGATGTAAACGGCTGGGTGGGAGTAAAACCAGAACATATGCTGGTACACAACTGGGTCGCCACCCCCAGTTGGGTTAAAAAATGTCGTTCCTGCGAATAAGTCAAAAGCCAGCAAAATTAAACCAGCTGCTAACACTGGTGTAGATACCAAAGTCAGCGCCGAGGTAGCAAACATCGCCCAGCAGAATAAGGGCATTTGATGAACCCCCATACCAGGGATACGCATCCTGAGCAATGTGACGAGAAAATTGATTGCTCCTAAAATCGATGACGTACCTAGTAGGAGGACGCTCATAATCCAAATTCCCTCACCGACTTGACCTGTTACCAAGCTCAGGGGAGGGTAGGAAGTCCAACCCGCATCCGGTGCATCGCCTACCACTAAACTGACGATCAACAATAAACCCGCAGGCGGAATCATCCAAAAGGCAACAGCATTCAAGCGCGGAAATGCCATATCCTTTGCCCCAATCATCAAAGGGATAAGGAAGTTAGCAAAACCCGCACCAGCTGGCACGATCCACAAGAAAATCATGATCGTGGCGTGCAGCGTAAATAAGCTGTTGTAGACTTCAGGGGTGACGAAATCGACTTCTGGAGTTCGCAGTTCTGTACGAACCAAGTCAGCCATCACGCCACCGATACAGTAAAAAATGAATGTAGTGACTAGGTATTGAATCCCAATCACCTTATGGTCGGTGTTGAAACTAAAGTAGTCTTGCCATTTTCTGATCCCTGACTCCTCAACAAGAGCAGGGGCGTTGGCAGTTTCTTGCACTTGAGCTTGGGTCATTTGTCATTTGTCCTTTGTCACTTGTCCTTTGTCATTTGTCCTTTGTCACTTGTCCTTTGTCATTTGTCCTTTGTCATTGGTATGAGTACTAATGACCAATGACTAATGACTAATGACCAATGACTAATGACTAATGACTAATGACTATTTGTGAACTTGATGGAGGATTTCTGGCTTAATTCCCATATCCTTGGTGTAAGGAGCGAGAAATTCATTTGGGGATAGATTCGCAGGGTTAACAGCAACGGCTTGATTTAGTGTTTCTTTGCTGGCAACTAGCTGTTCTTGCATCCATTTGTCAAAGGCTTCTTGTGGCTCAACAACTACTGGCGCTCTCATTGCACCGTGGTAGGGGCCACAAAGTTCTGCACAGATCAGGGTATAGTCTCCTGCTTTTTGAGGGGTGAAGCGAATCTCGCTTTGCCTACCGGGGATCGCATCTTGTTTCAAGCGGAATTCTGGAACCCAGAAAGCGTGGATGACATCGTTGGCTGTCATACTGATTTGCACTTCTCGCCCAATAGGAACGTGCATTTCACCTGTAGTTATACCAGTTTCAGGATAGGTGAAAATCCAGGCATATTGTAGACCTGTGACGTTGACTTGTAATTCTGCTGGTTTACCTGCTTTATCAGGAGTTCCCCCAATCGTCGGGGCAACACTACCGACACCTGGGGCATTCCGCAGTTGGGGAATTTGGTCAGCATTGCGGACTTCTGCGGTAGCTGGGTCTTCCATTGCCTCATCAGATTTTTCTTGATTGAGGTTGGGTTCAGTGCTGGGTGGAGTATCGCTTAAAGTTGCGGCGATGGCACTCCCATGACCTGGCATTTTCATCGACTCCTGATTCATCGGCGCTTCATGGATAGCATGGGGATCAAAGCCACCGATTTCGTTGTAGACATCAAAGCTGTAAACAGAAATACCGATAACGATAATTGCTGGGATCGCCGTCCAGAGAATTTCTAGAGGTACATTGCCTTCAACTGGTGGGCCGTCTTCATTGTCACCTGCACGCCGACGATATTTAAATGCAGAGTAAATTAAAACACCTTCGACGAGCAGGAATATACCTGTTGAAACGATCATCATCGCGTTGAACAGACCATCCACTAAGACGGCTTCATCCGTGGCTGCTGCTGGCAACAGACCGTGATTTTGACCGTACCAAAGGCTGGCGAGCGTTAGCACGATGCCAATGAGTAATGTCCAGATTGAACTTGGAATCTTCACGGCTTACTTAATTGAATTTACTACGTTATCTTAAAGCTGCTCACTTACTAAGGTAGTCTAGGCTGTCAGACATGGGGGAGAAAGGTCTGAAATTTTTATTAATTTTTTTGGCTATTTCACTAATTTTGAGTATGAGTTTACTATCATACAACGCCAAAAATAGATGAAAATCAGTGAAAAAGTTTAAGGAAAAATTTAGGATGTTTAAATTTATTCCCATGAATCAATTTCTCACATCTTGAAAAATACCTAAAGCTTCAGGCAAAACCTTTCTGGAGTGATTCAAAGTATAAGTGAGTGCTAATCTATAAACCCATAGCCTATACGCTAGGGTGGAGATGGGACACTAAAAGAAAATTGAAAATTTTAAGAGATTCACCAAGAGCGGGCAGAAGGTATCCTTCATGAGCGAATTTGTCCTACAACAACAAAATGAAGCGGCGCTTCAGCAGCAAAAACCCAAGGAAATGATTCGTCGCTTGGTGTGGAAAATATGCATAGCCACCTTAATTTTGATGGCAATAGGCAGCGCCACCCGTGTGATGAATGCTGGACTTGCTTGCCCAGACTGGCCCTTATGCTATGGCGAACTGGTGCCAGCCAAGCAAATGAATCTCCAAGTGTTTTTGGAGTGGTTTCACAGATTGGATGCAGCTTTAATTGGTGTAAGCGCGATCGCACTCTTCGGTTTGTCGTGGTGGCATCGTCGTTTCTTACCCTCTTGGCTGCCTTGGGCATCTACATTCGCCCTATTTCTAATCGTCTTCCAAGGCATCTTGGGGGGACTCACCGTTACCGAACTGTTGCGGTTTGATATCGTTACCGCTCATTTAGGAACGGCGCTGTTATTTTTTTGCACCCTGCTGATTATCGGCACGGCACTTACTCCCTATCAGGGGAATGGAACCGTTGGTAAGTTGCCTTGGGTCGGTTTAACTGCCACTGTTCTGGTTTACCTGCAAAGTCTCTTGGGTGCTTTGGTAGGCTCTCGCTGGGCGCTACACCAATGCCTCGGCGGTTCTCAACTTTGTACTGTAATGTACAGTCATATTGCTGGTTTGGTGCCGCCTTCCTTGGCAACCTTGGCAATAGTATTTATCTGTTGGCGGACACCAGCACTACATCCAGCCTTACGGCGACTGGCAAATTTGGCTGGTGCGTTGCTAACCTTACAAATCTTGTTGGGATTCGCCACTTTCAAATTACATCTCCAAGTAGAGCCTCTCACCGTCTCTCACCAAGCTATAGGAGCTACTTTGCTGGGTACTTTGGTGGTTTTCACAGTTCTCGCACTGCGTGACTCTGTGAGTGCTGAGTCACGAGTACTGAGTGCTGAGTAGGGAATGGGGCATTGGGCATTGGGGAGGCAGTGCGGTCTTCTCCCAAGGGGAGACGCCAAGGGCGATGGGGTCTCCCCAAGTAGAGCAACTGCCGTCATTGAGCATTGGTTCTTCTCCTTAATCTCCCCCTGCTCCCTCATCTCCCCCTGCTCCCCACTCTCCACTAAACGACGAAAGCCGCAACGGCGAGTATTGCGACCTATGCAGGTGCAGAAAATCTGTGTTTTCGTTTGCTTAATAAGAGCCAGCTTGAGCGGGGGCTGCATATAAGTTGTTGAAAAATAAGGAACCAGAGCCAAAATGATTGAGACTAATGTCTCTCGCCACCACGGAACATTTTTACAGGTAATTCAAAGTTACTACCAGCTAACCAAGCCTCGGATTATTCCGTTGCTTTTGATTACTACGGCTGGGAGTATGTGGATTGCTGCTAAGGGTGAAGTAGACCCATTGCTGTTGCTAGTAACTCTCACTGGTGGCACCTTGGCTGCTGCAAGCGCCCAGACGATTAACTGTGTCTATGACCGAGATATTGATTATGATATGGAGCGGACGCGCCATCGTCCGATGCCATCCGGTAAGGTACAGCCGCGCGATGCTCTAATTTTTGCGATCGCACTAGCGACAATTTCCTTTACACTCCTAGCAGTATTTGCCAACCTGTTAGCCGCCCTGCTAGCATTTTCTGGGATCGTTTTTTATATTTTGGTTTATACCCACTGGCTAAAACGCCACAGCACCCAGAATATCGTTATTGGTGGAGCTGCTGGGGCAATTCCGGCGTTAGTGGGTTGGGCTGCTGTCACAGGCACATTAAGCTGGTCAGCATGGTTAATTTTTGCCATCGTCTTTTTGTGGACACCGCCCCATTTCTGGGCTTTAGCTCTGATGATTCGGGATGATTACGCAAAAGTTGGGATACCAATGCTACCTGTGATTGAAGGTGATACGGCAACCGTGAAGCAGATTTGGTACTATACGCTGGTAACAGTATTTGCAACCGTGTTATTGGTATATCCTTTGGGCGCAAGTGGAATTCTTTATGCTGCGATCGCCCTAAGTCTGGGAGGATTATTTATCCACAAATCTTGGCGTTTGTTGCAAAATCCAGAAGATCGCGCTGTAGCTAAAGAGTTGTTTCTGTTTTCCATCTCCTACATGATGCTGTTGTGTCTGGGGATGGTAGTTGATAGTCTTCCCGTTACCCATAATTTAATTAGTGCGGTGAGTAATCATCTGCATTTTATTGGATAGGGGATGGAAAATTTAGCGATCGCGTTTGGTAAAGGGGCGCGATCGCATTTTCAGAAATTAAAAAATATACATAATAATTAGAGTTTGGCGGATTTGCGATTACAAGTAAAATTTCAGTCATAGGCAAATCGATCAAAAAGCTAAATGAAGTTGTAAAAATCTAAATGTTGACAAATTACATTCGTACAGCATTGCACAAAGCAACCTACAAGTTACTTGAGGATGGAACTTTTTATAGCGAAATTCCAGAATGTCAAGTAGTTTGGGCAAACGCTGCAACACTAGAAGCTTGACAGGAAGATTTGCAAGATACTCTTGAAGGATGGATTGTACTAGGATTGCGTTTGGATCAAACTCTACCTTTACTTGATGACGAAGTTACCTAATCCTTGTAAAGCTATCAAAAATAAATGTTCTCGTTCTCGCAGTGCAACCCAATTTAAGCTTAAAAGCTAAAAGTTTTCAAGGAATCTGTCTTCCTCGCTGTTCAAAGATTGATACAATTTACCATCAGGCATAATTGCTCCCTTCAAGCTAGCACCGTCCAAATTAGCATTAGTTAGATCAGCAATCCGTAAACTGACACCAGTCAAGTTAGCACCAGTCAAGTTAGCACCAGTCAAGTTAGCACCAGTCAAGTTAGCACCAGTCAAGTCAGCATCAGTCAAGTCAGCATCAGTCAAGTCAGCATCAGTCAAGTCAGCATCAGTCAAGTTGATACATCTCAGGTTACTAGTACTCAGATCAGCTTTTCCTAGTCTGGCTTTACTGAAGTTAGCATTACTCAGATCAGCCCTAACTAAACAAGCTGCTTCTAAGTTGGCGTCAGCGATATCGGTATCAATCAGTTTTGTCTCACGCAGGTCTGCAAACTTGAGATTCGCTTTTCTGACTTTGGCATTTGTCAAGTTTGCTCCTCTCAAGTTGACTCTAACCATTTCTGCATTATCTAAATTTGCTTCTTTTAAAACAGTCCTACTTAGGTTTGCCCACCCAAGCTCTGCATTTTGGAGAGAAGCTTGGCTGAGGTCTGCTTCAGTCAGTTCCGCACAAAATAGATTCGCAGATACTAGTTTTGCAAAAAGGAGCTTTGCCTCTCTGAGTGTTGCTTTTTTTAAGTTTACTCCTTCAAGATCAGCTCTTCTTAGGTCAGTCTGATCTAAATTGGTTTTGCTCAAGTCTGACTGACACAAGTATGCTCCTGTCAGGTTTGCTCCTGTTAGATTTGCTCCTGTCAAGTTTACCTGACTTAGAATAGCCCCGCCTAAGTCTACACCAGAAAAATCCCTTTTTCCTGCATCATATCGCTTTATAAGCTCATCCTCTTTCATTCCTTCAGCTTGCATAATAAACAAATCACCCAAGTCACAGCCAAAGTAATTACACAAAACTTCGGCAGTGTTGCAGTCAATTCGATCAAACTCTTCTTTGTAAAGTCTCCCAATAGCATTGACGCTAATACCAGTGTTTTTAGCTAATTGGTACTGGGATAAATGCCGTTTTTCCATAAAGTCTTTTAACTTACAGCTAATCTTTCTCATAAACACTTTTTAAGACTTAATTACGAGGTATGCATTAGCCTACACTAGTGAATGCTATTTTCGCTATCGTATAGCATGCTAAAAATAATATGCCCGCTAGTGTTGACAAAGCAATACGGGCAAAGTAACGTGTATATATTCGGCAACAAAATTGCCAAAAAAAATGCCCTCAAGCTTTCAACTTGGTAGGCATGTTTTCAATTATTTATTTCTACTTCTATTATGACCCAAAATTCTTTCGTTTCATCCAATGCTCAGTTTCCTATACCCGATGAGGTTCTAATCCTTGATACAGAAACCACAGACTTAGACGTTAAGACAGGGCAGGTTATAGAGCTAGGAGCTATTCTGTATTCGGTGAAGCACCAAACTACTATAAAACAATATTCAACTCTTCTCCCAGCACAGAATAATCCGGCAGAGCATATAAACCGGATTAAGCCAGCACCGTTAATGGAAATAACAGAAGAACAAGTGGCTGAAAGTGTGTGGATGATAACTGAGATGGCAAAGAAGGCGCAAGTTATTGTGGCACACAATGCTGAGTTTGATCAGAAGTGGTTTGGTTCTTCAAATAATGGGAAAAGTCTGCTACCTGTTTTATTGAACTCTAAAAATGAACCACTTCGTTGGGTTTGTACCTGTACTGAATTTGAATGGCCTCGTCAAATTCGATCTGGCCAATCTCTTATTGAATTAGCAGCAGCGCATGATATTGGTATTTTTGGAAATCATAGGGCATTAACAGACTGTCAATTGATCGCATATCTTTTTGATCGGATGGAGAACCTTAACGCCATGTTTCAAATGGCGTTAAGACCCAAAGCTTGGTTTAAAGCTCTTGTAAGCTATGACAATAGGGAACTTGCAAAAAAGGCAGGTTTTAAATGGATTCCTGAACTTAAGAGTTGGGTGAGGAAAATGGCTGTGGATGATACCAAAGAACTTCCTTTTATGGTAAACCCGATTGAATTTTGTTAGTAATCTAGACGAAGTTCATTTATTTCCTGAAATAAAGTGATTGCGCCTATATTATCCTAGCCGTTGGCTAGAGGTGCAATTAATTTTTAACTTTAAGTCCAGATAGGCTGTCTTTTTTAAGATAGCCTATATCTAACTTTCAGGAGTCTACAGTCTCAAGTTACTTTTGCTAGCGTAGTGATATAGAATTTATCGCTCCCCAGTAAGCGCGTGGAAGCAAAAGGATTAATATGGCTCATTTAAATCAGCGTCGTCCCCAAAATGTCAACGGCGATTTTTATGTAGATAGTACCTGTATTGATTGTGATACCTGTCGCTGGATGGCTCCTGAAGTATTTTATGATGTTGACGATCAATCGGCTGTTTATCATCAACCAACGAATGAGGCGGAAAGATTAGCAGCGCTTGAAGCTCTTTTGGCTTGTCCTACTAGTTCTATTGGCACAGTTGAGAAACCAAAAGATATCAAAGTTGCTCAAGAAAAGTTTCCGCTACTAATATCGGAAAATGTTTACCACTGCGGCTACCATTCTGAAAAATCTTACGGTGCTGCTAGCTATTTAATTCAACTTCCAGAAGGTAATATTTTGGTGGATTCTCCCCGGTTTACGCCGCCTTTAGTCAAGCGTTTAGAAGAATTGGGGCCAATTCGCTATATGTATTTAACTCATAAGGATGATGTGGCAGATCATCAAAAATTTGCCGAGCATTTTCAGTGCGATCGCATCCTCCATGCTGATGATATTACTGCGGATACTCGCAATGTAGAAATACAGCTAACTGGTTTTGAACCATTTACCTTGACACCAGATTTATTAATTATCCCAGTTCCGGGTCACACCAAAGGACAAACCGTACTACTCTACAAAAATAAGTTTCTGTTCACAGGCGATCATCTCGCTTGGTCAGAAAGCTTGCACCAACTGGCTGCATTCCGCGATTTCTGCTGGTATTCTTGGTCAGAACAGATTAAATCAATGCGTAACTTGGCTAATTACTCTTTTGAGTGGGTGCTACCAGGTCATGGACGAAGGTTTCATGCTGATAAGGAAACCATACGCCAGCAGATGCACAAGTGTATTGAGTGGATGGAATCTGTGAATTGACGTTAAAGAACTGACTTTTTACCTCATGTAGAAAAACCTAACCCCCTAACCCCCAACTCGTCGCGGGAAGGGGGAAATTTCAAAGTCTCTCTCCTTTTAGGAGAGAGATTTAGAGAGAGGTCAGCCTCTATTGCATACAAACCAGCGATCGCTATAACCTGAGTTTTAGCACTCTTTTAACCAAACACGGATTATGAAAAAGCTGATCAACAAGCCAGAAGACTTTGTGCGCGAAAGTCTAGAAGGTATGGCGGCGGCTCATTCTGATTTAATTAAACTGAACTACGATCCCGCTTTTGTCTATCGAGCCAATGCACCTATTCCGGGTAAAGTAGCAATTATTTCAGGTGGTGGCAGTGGACATGAACCAATGCACGCTGGCTTCGTGGGCAAAGGAATGCTTGATGCAGCTTGTCCTGGTGAGGTTTTCACTTCACCAACTCCAGACCAAATGCTAGAAGCAGCAAAGCTTGTAGATGGAGGCTCTGGTATTATTTATATCGTCAAAAATTACAGTGGCGATGTGATGAACTTTGAAATGGCAACGGAGTTAGCCCGTAGTGAGGGCATTCGATCGCTAAATATTTTGATTGATGACGATGTAGCAGTGAAAGATAGTCTCTATACCCAAGGACGGCGAGGTGTAGGAACAACAATCCTGGCAGAAAAAATTTGTGGTGCGGCGGCTGAGGCAGGGTATGATTTGCCACAAATAGCAAATTTGTGTCGCCGAGTAAATTTGAATGGGCGGAGTATGGGAATTGCTCTAACATCTTGTATAGTCCCCGCTAATGGAACGCCGACATTTGAATTGAGCGATCGCGAAATTGAATTAGGTATCGGTATTCACGGTGAGCCAGGAACAGAACGTACAGCCATCAAATCAGTAGATGAGATTACCGAAATTTTAACGCGATCGCTCATTGAGGATGCAGCATACACCCGCACGCTCCGCGAATGGGACGAAGATAAAGAAGAATGGGTAGATGTAGAGCTAACAAGTCTACCATTTGCCAAAGGCGATCGCTTATTAGCTTTCGTCAATAGTATGGGTGGAACCCCAATTTCCGAACTGTATATTGTTTACCGCAAACTCGCCCAAATCTGCGAACTGCAAGGATTGCAAATTGTGCGAAACTTGATAGGCCCTTACATTACATCTCTAGAAATGCAAGGTTGCTCCATTACCCTGCTGAAATTAGATGATGAAATGATCGGGCTATGGGATGCACCAGTAAAAACGCCAAGTTGGCGTTGGGGAATTTAACTAATTACGAATTATGTTGACTCAAGCGCAGATATTGCAATGGTTGCAGGCTTATGCAACGGAGATAGAGCAGAATAAAGCCTATTTGACAGAATTAGATGCTGCGATCGGAGATGCTGACCACGGGATCAATATGGATCGCGGCTTCAAAAAAGTAAGCGCTCAGTTACCAACTCTTACAGACAAGGATATCAGCAGCATTCTCAAAGCCGTGAGTATGACCTTAATTTCTTCTATTGGCGGTGCTAGTGGCCCTCTTTATGGCACTTGGTTTTTAAGAGCCAGTACAGCAGTAGTTGGTAAGCAAGAATTAACAGAACAAGATGTTTTAGGAATACTGCAAGCAGGCTTAGATGGGGTGCTGCAACGTGGTAAAGCGCAACTAGGAGACAAAACAATGGTGGATGTGCTGTCTCCGGCTGTAGCCGCTTTTGGGCAAGCTGTAGAAGAAAGTAAGGGAACGCTGGAAGCTATGCAACAGGCTGTAGTGGCAGCCCAAAAAGGGTTACAAGAAACCATACCGATGCAGGCGAAAAAGGGACGGGCTAGCTACCTGGGCGAACGAAGTATCGGACATCAAGATCCAGGAGGGACTTCTGCTTATTTGATGTTGAAAACTTTGTTAGGGGTATTGGAAACCTAAACATTACAACTTATCTAATTATCTGATTCACAACAGATGCACTCTGAATACGCCATTTACCTCGTTGTCGAATCAAATCATACCGAACCCGCAAATTCTCGTTAGAAGAGTTTTTAAACTGACCATTTTCATATAACTGCGTCGCTTCCTTCACCGTAGCTACCACTGTGGCACGATCTGCAAATAAATCAATTTTCTCTACAGATTCCACCTTTACACTATGCTCGTACTTGCGGTAGCGGTTGTCTGACCTAGCCTGTTGAGCAATTACCCGCCATTGAGACAAAGCTGAACCAGTTAAAATCTGCTCTAAGTTATCAATCTCATGATTCGGCCCTAAAGCTTCGGCTTTAGTAGATAGCCAAGTGCGAATAATTTCCTCTGCTGCTGCATCTGTTAAAGAGCCATCTAGTCCTTGTGGTGGACTATTTGGATCGGGAATAGATATTGGTGGTTGATTTATTTGTACAAACAACTGTGAAACAGGTACAGATCGTGTAGGAAAAAACACATTTTTTAACCATCCAAAAGTTGTTGTGGCTAACACCCAGAAAACTAAAATACTCACTAAAGAAATAAACACTCTCCATACCAGCCGTGTTTTTCCTTCAATGGTGTTAGCAAAAGTTCGCCGCCGCCGAGGACGACGAGAATGGGGGCGATTGTCCGGTAAACGCTCTCGGATAGGAGATGGAGCAGGTTTTCTCCGCCGACGCTTTTGGTTATGAGCAGGTGTAGCACTTTTAACTGAACCGTTCAAATGCTCCTTTGTACCTCTGCTCGTTCGTTCAGCAGCAGGAACCTCTGATTTTACGTTTCCAGATGAATTCCACATCGGTGGTGAGAAGTTTGAATATTCTGGTGTGTCTGGCAAATCTAGGTCAGGTGTTCTGTTGTGGTTAAATTGCTTTGGAGTCCTAGTTGAATTTTTAGGGAAAGGCAAATTATTTGTCTGTGGCTGGGGAAAATTTTGGGGGTTAATTACAGCCCACTCATTAGTTGTTTCTGCATCAGTTGGCAGTGCTTCTAAATAAGCTTGTACCTGTTGGTTAGCAAAGTAATCTTTTAGAAACGCTTGCTGGTTTGCTAAATCTCGAAAATGGGGAAATACTTCGTGTTGTAACCATTGTTCTGCATATAGACACAGCCCTGGTAACAAATCGGGAGAGTCTTGAGATTTTTCTCTAATAAAAGCTAAAGCTTCGTACTCCTGACTAAGTTCTAAAACCCGAGTTGCTTCTTCAGTTTGTCCCAAAAGTAAAGCACATAACGACTGTTCTAAATGTACATCTTGGCGCTTGCCCAGACGCATGAGCATTTGCCTTGCTTGACGAATTAAAGCAGGTTGCCGTTGAGCAAATCCCCGCGCTATTAAGGCATAAACAGCTAAGTAAGTGGCAACAGCAGAAGGACGTTTGCTTTGGGCTTCAAATAACTTGTGCTGTTCGGCGACTGTTAAGTGGTTGCGTAACTGCTGAATAAACCGCAGAAAGTCATCTATGTTTAAACCAGAATCATCATTATTCGTGCCATCAATTCCGCCACGATCTTCTAAAAGATTTTGTAATAATTCCAAACCTTGGCTTCGTTCGGCAGTCTTTTCTTGAGGTAGTGCCAACAACTCCAAAATTCGATATGGTCGCAATTTATAAAGATCCGCCTGAATTTCCGCCTGGACGCTGGCGAACAACCCTTCACGTACTAACAGTTCTTGACCAGTTTCTAGGGATATAGCGGCATTTTCATAGTGACCTTGTTGCCACTGTTCGCGACCTAATTCTAGACAAGCAAGGGCAACAGTCAGAACAACATCTGGGTGTTCAGCACTTTCGTGTATTTCTTCGTCTGCTAAATTATTACCCTTTCTTGGACTTGTAGCACCATTTTTATTTACCAGGTACGGACGACCTAGTTTTAGTACAAGTTCGTATTCCCCTAACTCTTGCAAAATTAATAAAGCGCCCACTAATTCGTCTTGAGTAATTTCGATACCCAGACTCTGGGTATTGCTACCCCTTTTGGTGCTTTCTGGAGAATTTTCCAGTGCTACTGCGGCAGCAGCAAGGTTATCAGGATCGTAGGCGTGGGCAAGATACAGATGATCGTAGGTACTGCGTTGTTTTGGATCTGATAAAACCACGTAAGCTTCTTCTATGAGTTGTTTACGAGAAGAAATTGCTGCCTGAGAATACTCACGTCGCGGCAATTGTACAATGCGATCGCTGTATGCCTGTCGCAATTGTTCATCACTTGCCGCTAACGGTAGTCCTAAAATTCGGTAGTAATCTAGCGGAATTCGCACAGCCTACTTCCCCTGCACCGCGATCAACATAATTTACCTAGAGCGTTCCAGGCCGTAAAACCGTGCCATAAAAATGCCGTATAGAATTTACTCTACAAGTGTATATTGCAACAACTTGTTTTGTACCTTCCCGAAATTTTGAGTCACATTTTAGTACTAATTTTTTGCTTTCGCCTAGAAAGCCTCAATTGTTTGTTTTAATTCTTAGTATTTTTGTTTAACACAACTATTATCAGCCTTCGATACCACAAACCACAACTACCGCTTTTAATCACGGCATAATTGTTGTGGCTGGAAGAATCTATTGATGATTGATTTTTTTGGTACTTTCCTACTAGGCAGTAACAAAAATACCACTATTGAGGGTTTTACCCTGATAACAGGAGACAAAAATCATATCATAATTTACCCTTCATTACAATTACCTATTTGGGTATTATAGATTTTTGCCTGCTTTTTTTAAAATTGTTAATGGATATGCAGAAAGCAGTCTATCTTGATTGCTAGTCTGTGAAGGGGAATAGAGAGAGACAACCTAAAGTGGCAGATATTGCCCTTAGAGTCAAATCCTCACGGGGCATGAGCTGAAAAGTTAAAAATCAAAAATTAAAAATTCAGCTATTCCCTAAGACCCTTTTTTGGTGCATAAATAAAGTTTGATTGTTGAGTCTTACAAACGCTAGCCTGTTAAAAGCCGAGGTGTTATCAGACCAACTTATTTAAGACCGTAACTTTAAGTTGTACAACAGGGATACTCAAAAATAATGGTTCAAGAGCGTACTTTACCCACTTTTAATCCTGCTACTACGCATATTACAAAAGAAGAAGGGTTACGGTTGTATGAGGACATGGTATTAGGGCGCTTGTTTGAAGACAAGTGCGCTGAAATGTACTACAGAGGCAAAATGTTTGGTTTTGTCCATTTGTACAACGGTCAAGAAGCCGTTTGCAGCGGTGTTGTGCAGTCGATGCGACCGGGTGAAGATTACGTTTGCAGTACTTACCGCGACCACGTTCATGCTCTGAGTGCGGGAGTACCAGCAAGAGAGGTAATGGCAGAATTATTTGGCAAAGCCACAGGTTGCAGCAAAGGGCGCGGTGGTTCCATGCACATGTTTTCTGCGGAACATCGCTTGTTGGGTGGCTATGCTTTTGTGGCTGAGGGAATTCCTGTAGCAGCTGGAGCAGCTTTTCAAAGCAAATACCGCCGCGAAGTGTTGGGAGATAAAAATGCTGACCAAGTGACAGCTTGCTTTTTTGGCGACGGTGCAGCTAACAACGGTCAGTTTTTCGAGACGCTAAATATGGCAGCCTTATGGAAACTGCCAATTCTGTTTGTAGTCGAAAATAATAAGTGGGCCATTGGGATGTCTCACGAACGAGCCACTTCCCAGCCAGAGATTTATAAAAAAGCCAGCGTGTTTAACATGGTGGGCGTGGAAGTAGATGGCATGGATGTACTAGCAGTTCGAGCCGTGGCTCAAGAAGCTGTAGCCCGTGCCCGTGCAGGTGAAGGCCCAACATTAATTGAGGCGCTTACTTACCGCTTCCGGGGTCACTCCTTGGCAGACCCAGATGAAATGCGGAGCAAAGCGGAGAAAGAATTTTGGTTCGCCCGCGACCCAATTAAGAAGTTGGCAGCTTATTTGGTTGAGCAAAATCTCGCAGATGAGGGAGAAATCAAAGCCATTGACCGTAAAATTCAAGATGTTATCGACGAAGCCGTTAAATTCGCCGAAAGCAGCCCTGAACCAGACCCCAGCGAGTTATATCGTTTCGTGTTTGCAGAAGACGAATAACAAATTTAGGAGTTAGGAGTTAAAAGTTAGGAGTTATGAATTTTTAACTCCTAACTCACAACTCCTAACTTCTAACTATCCATATACCCAGGAATAAAATTTGTGTTTAGCATTGCAGTTCAACAGCAACAGTACAAGACTTATATTCTTTCTGACGAAGGCGCTGGTTCTCAGTTGGAAGTCGTACCAGAACGCGGCGGTATCATCACCCGTTGGCGCATTCAAGGGCAAGAAGTTTTCTACCTAGATACTGAACGCTTTACTCATCCTGAGTTGAGTGTCAGAGGTGGGAATCCAATTTTGTTTCCTATTTGTGGTAATTTACCAGATAATACTTACATTTACAACGGTCAAAAATATACTCTCAAGCAACACGGTTTCGCTCGTGAATTGCCGTGGAAAGTAACAGAACAAGAAACTGGAGATAAAGCTAGTCTCACTGTCGTTCTTGATAGCAACGAGCAAACTAACGCTGTGTATCCTTTTGATTTTCAGCTGGCTTTCACCTACGAACTTCAAGGTAATACCCTTGAAGTCCGCCAACAATATAAAAACTTGTCATCTAGACCAATGCCCTTTTCGGCTGGTTTCCATCCCTACTTTCTGTGTGGTGATAAAACTCAGTTAGAGGTGGAAATTCCTTCTAAGCAGTATCAAGATAATCAAACTAAAGAAATTCACTCTTTTGACGGCAATTTTGACTTTAGCCGTGATGAAATTGATTTTGCCTTTGGACAGCTAACAAGTCAATCGGCCACTGCAATAGACCGCAGCCGGAAGTTAAAACTCACTTTGGATTATGATAATTTCTCTACCTACCTAGTATTTTGGACAGTCAAAGGCAAAGAATTCTACTGTTTAGAACCTTGGAGTGCCACCCGTAACTCTCTCAATACTGGCGATAACCTGACTGTGTTAGCACCAGGAGCTAGCCACACAGCATCTGTAAGGTTTACTGCCAATTTTTTCTAAACCCCTTTACAAATCTACAGATGTGTATGCTATGATGGCAAAGTTGCGAAATGCAGCGAAAGGGTCGCTAACTCAACGGTAGAGTACTCGGCTTTTAACCGATTAGTTCCGGGTTCGAATCCCGGGCGACCCATATAAAAGTTTATTAAATGATGTAAAGAAGCGATCGCTCCTCTTTGTAATTGCACAAACAAGCATTTGGGATAATGGGCTACCATAGCTACTAATTATAGGGTAGCTAAATGTACAGCAGTACAGAGCAACTATAGGGCATAGTACAGCAGTAGAGAACAAGTATAGAACATATTTCTAATAACTATGGCGTAAACTTTTTCAACATAGATACACCACACTAGTTATAATTTCCTATAAGTAAGTTGAAAAAACTCTTAAGATTTAGCGTAATAATTGCGCTTCTCTCAGACCGACTAGCTGACAACCACATTAGGAGGACTATCTATGGCGCTTGTACCACTGCGGCTGCTGTTGGATCACGCAGCTGAAAACGGTTACGGCATCCCAGCTTTCAACGTTAACAATTTGGAGCAGATTCAGGCGATCCTGAAAGCTGCTGTCGAGACAGATAGCCCCGTAATTTTACAAGCTTCTCGCGGCGCTCGTAATTATGCAGGAGAAAACTTTCTACGCCACCTGATTTTGGCAGCGGTAGAAACCTATCCTCACATTCCCATTGTCATGCACCAAGATCATGGTAATGCGCCTGCTACCTGCTACTCAGCAATTAAGAACAACTTCACCAGCGTGATGATGGATGGTTCTTTAGAAGCTGATGCTAAAACTCCCGCTAGCTTTGAATACAACGTCAGTGTCACCCGCGAAGTTGTAAACGTAGCTCATGCTTTGGGTGTCAGTGTTGAAGGTGAACTCGGTTGTTTGGGTTCTCTAGAAACTGGTGCTGGTGAAGCTGAAGATGGTCACGGTTTTGAAGGTACACTCGACCACTCTCAACTACTAACCGATCCCGATGAAGCTGTTGACTTCGTAGAAGCAACCCAAGTAGATGCTTTGGCTGTTGCCATTGGCACAAGCCACGGTGCTTACAAGTTTACTCGCAAGCCGACTGGCGAAATTTTGGCTATCAGCCGTATTGAAGAAATTCACCGCCGTTTGCCTAACACCCACTTGGTAATGCACGGTTCTTCTTCTGTGCCTGAAGATTTGCTTGCACTGATTAACCAATATGGTGGTGCAATTCCTGAAACCTACGGTGTACCTGTAGAAGAAATCCAAAAAGGCATCAAGAGTGGTGTACGTAAAGTAAACATCGACACCGACAACCGTTTGGCTATTACTGCTGCTGTACGTGAAGCTTTGGCTAAAAAGCCAGAGGAGTTTGATCCCCGTCACTTCCTCAAGCCTTCCATTACATACATGCAAAAGGTTTGTGCTGAACGCTATCAGCAATTTGGCACAGCTGGCAATGCAAGCAAGATTAAGCAAATTTCTTTGGAAGATTTTGCTGCTAAGTATGCTAAAGGTGAACTTAACGTTGTTACCAAATCAGCTGCTAAAGTTTAATTTTGACAGCAAATAAATATGGGCATAGTTTTTCTATGCTGCTAAAAAACTGAGGATTTTAATGTTGTCAGAAACCGGGTGTTTACCCGGTTTTTTGTTTTATTCATAAGGATTGGGCATTGGGCATTGGTCGATAATCAATGGTTCTTCTTCCCCTGCTTCCCCTGCCTTTTCCCCAATCCTTAGAATACCCGATGTTGTAAGGAAGGCATTTGACGGCGGACTTGTTCTAGCCTAGTGGGCTTGATTTCTGCGATCGCAATTCCCGGTTTTTCTCCAGCATCGGCTAAAATTACACCCCAAGGGTCGATAATGACCGCGTGACCGTGGGTTAGACGACGGGCGTAGTTATTCCCCGTTTGGGCGGGAGCAATGACGTAGGCGGTATTTTCGATGGCTCTGGCTTGTAGTAGTACTTGCCAGTGGTCTTTACCTGTAAAGGCGGTAAAGGCGGCGGGAATAAAGATAATATCGGCTCCCTTATCTGCCAGATGACGATACAGTTCTGGGAATCGGACATCATAACAAATGGAAAGCCCTAAATTACCGAGTTTTTCTGAAAAATGGACGGGTGGTAGTTGCGTACCAGCCACAACCGTGCTGGATTCGCGATAGGTGTTGCCGTCGGGGACATCAACATCAAATAGGTGTACTTTGTAGTAGCGCGCAAGCTCTTGACCGCTAGGGTCGATGAGTAGAGTAGTGTTATAAACTTTGCCTGTATTGTCTACCGGAAGTGGAAAGCTGCCGCCCAAGATGGTAATTTGAAAGCGTTGAGCCATTTTTTTGAGAAATTTTTCACTTTCAAGAGCGATCGCATCACCTTGTGCGAGTTTATCTTTTTCTTCTCCCATATAGGAAAAGTTTTCTGGCAAACCCACCAATTCAGCACCTTGACGCACGGCAAGCTCTATTAATTCTTCTGCCTGTGCCAAATTTTTCTGTAAATCGGGCACACTGGTCAATTGAATAGCGGCGGCTAAATAAGACTTCATAGATTCAACAACGAATAGTTGATTTATGGAAAAGAGATTATCAAAATATATCGCTACTTCAAGATTTGTGGAACTTAATTAGAAATGCGTCAGCCAAGATTTTCTTTAACACACTGGTTTTATTGCCGATCTTAATCTTCCTCTGGGTTCTAGCAAACTGAGCAAGATAAAGATTAGATTGCGATCAAACCTTGATAAAAACTGTCTACTGTGGATATTTCTATTCTCATTCAAACATTTATCGCTGTGTTTGTCTTGGCGGATGCTGTGGGCAATATACCGATTGTTTTAGTTTTGACTAAAGGCATGATGCCAGACCAAAGAAACAAAGTTATAGATAAAGCAATTATCATTGCGATCGCTGTTCTTTTGCTATTTGCCTTTGCAGGGCAAATAATTTTAAATTACTTGGAAATCAGTATCGGCTCTTTGCGAATAGCAGGAGGAATATTATTGCTGTTAATTGCTTTGCAAATGCTGCGGGGAGAATTAGATAGTCCAATTATTGAAGAAGGACGCGATGTCGCAATTACTCCACTAGCTTTACCACTGTTAGCGGGGCCGGGGACTTTAACAACGGTGATGTTGCTGATGTCGAAATCACAGAGTCCGCATATTGCTGTGGCGGTGGGTATCTTAGGGGCAATGTTTAGCACTTGGTTGATTTTGCGTTTAGCAAATCTGATTGACCAGTGGATTGGTGCAGAAGGTGGAGTGATTGTGACTCAGCTTTTAGGTTTTCTATTAGCGGCGTTAGCGGTGGAAATTGGTAGTACGGGAATTAGGGAGTTGTTTTTGAGGTAGAAAACTCCTAAAATAACGTGAGTTCGATGAACCTCTCCCGGACAACCTCCCTCTACGGAGAAAGGGAGGAGCAACGAGAAATTAGGGTTTTAACTTCCCTCTCCGTGTCCAAGAGGGTTGGGGGAGAGGTCAAAAAAGGGCTTGTCGAACTCGCGTTAAAATATTCTGAAACTGTATACAAATGTAAACAAGTTTGAGAAACGAGAAATTCGCGGCTCTCAAACTTGTTTATGAAAATTAACTTAAAGTTAGAACAAAATGGATAACTCAAGAGGATTTTATTACCGATTGAGTTTCAAAGATGCTTTTCGAGAGTGGAAGCTAATGTAGTTTTAGGCACAGCGCCGACCACCATATCCACTTTTTGCCCACCCTTAAAAATCATTAATGTGGGAATACTGCGGATGCCGTATTGACTAGCAACTTGAGGATTTTCATCTGTGTTGACTTTTACGACCTTTATTTGACCTTTGTACTGTTCGGAGATTTCATCGACAACAGGAGCTACCATACGGCATGGTCCGCACCAGGGTGCCCAAAAGTCAACTAAAACTGGTACATCGCTGTCGAGTACTTCTTGCTTGAAACTAGAATCGGTAACTTGTGCGGCTGTTGACATGCCTAAAACCTTCGCCAATAATATCTGAACTTGGTGAAAATTCTACCATAGCAAAAACCTCAGCTTGGGAGTGCAAGGATGTACATTTGCAAAGAAGCTCTCTTATTTTATTTACAAACATAAGGAACCGCCCGAACAGTAGTCCGGGCGGAGTGTGGTGTGAGGAGTGAACGGAAACATGCGTCTCCGCTATCTCTATTGTAAGCGACATATCGGATTTTTCCAGCAATTGTTTAGGGGCTGGAAAAATTATTGAAGAATTTGGGAGTGGGGAGTAGAGAGCAGGGGAGGCAGGGGAGGCAGGGGAAGAAGAATTAATAACCCATGCCCTATGCCCTATGCCTATGCCCCAATTCTATTTCCCCATACCTAATTGTTGAGCTTTTTGGTAAACTTTACCCTCGGTTAATAAAGAAGGTGCAATCACAACTTCCACTTGTTGCATTTCTTTAATATTTTTGGCTCCTAAAGTTCCCATGCTGGTTTTTAAGGCTCCTAAAAGATTGTGAGTGCCATCATCTAGCCCTGCTGGGCCAATGAGTATTTGCTCTAGGCTACCAGTGGTGGCAACGCGAATGCGGGTGCCACGGGGCAAAACTGGGCTAGGAGTCGCCATACCCCAATGATAACCTCTTCCAGGGGCTTCTGCGGCTCTGGCAAAGGGGGAGCCAATCATCACACCATCAGCGCCACAGGCGATACATTTGCAAATGTCGCCACCGGTGATTAAACCGCCATCAGCAATAATGGGGATATAGTTGCCAGTTTCGTTATAGTAATCATCTCGTGCTGCGGCACAATCTGCGATCGCAGTTGCCTGTGGCACACCAACACCCAATACCCCACGAGAAGTACAAGCCGCACCAGGCCCAATTCCCACCAGTACCCCAGCCGCCCCAGCTTTCAACAAATTCAACGTGACTTCGTAAGTCACGCAATTCCCCAACACCACGGGGATGGGCATGGAACGACAAAATTCTGCTAAATCGAGTGGTACTAAAGACTCTGGTGATAGATGTGCAGTAGAAACTACCGTAGCCTGGACAAAAAATAAATCTGCCCCAGCTTTTGCCACTGCCTCACCGTATTTACTTGCACCGGCTGGAGTCGCACTCACCGCTGCAATGCCACCTTGTTGTTTAATTTCCTGAATACGTTGTTCAATTAATTCCGGCTTTATTGGTTCGGCATAGAGTTCTTGCATGAGGGCAACAAATTCATCTTTTCCCACAGAGGTAATCCGATCTAATATTGGCTCTGGGTCGGCATAGCGAGTTTGAATACCCTCTAAGTTGAGGACACCTAATGCTCCTAACTGTGACAAACGTACAGCCATACGAACATCTACTACGCCATCCATAGCACTAGCAATTATCGGGATTTCTCGCTCAATATTGCCAATACGCCACTTAGTATCTGCCAAACTGGGGTCTAGCGTTCTATTACCAGGGGCTAGAGCAATTTCATCTATTCCGTAAGCTCTGCGAGCTGTTTTTCCCCGCCCAAGTTGAATTTCCACGCTTTAACTTTACTCAAATCTGTTTAAGCTAGGGTATCAAATTGTGGGGAAATTTGGGGCGTTTTTTCCCTAACCATATAAGTGACTAGTGACGGTTGTCATTAGTCATTTGGATTTTGACCGATTAAAAATCCAAAATCAGTTTGATTTACCGTTTATTTTTAGCGGCACCCACACCAGTGTAACCAGTTGCTAACCAAATTATCGCTCTAGCTCCATCACGAACAGATTTTTCGATAGATTCAGGGGGTTTTTCGGAAGGAACTGGCACTGGTTTTAAATAAATACCCCGACTACCCAAAATAATTTCGCCAATGACACAAGCCCGACGCATGTGAAAGTCTGAAGTAATCAAATAAACGCTCTTAATGCCGCGAGCTTGCAAATCATCTACCAAAGTAGTAAAATTAGTAACTGTATCTACTGCTTCATAATCCAAGTGTAAACGTTGAGGATCGACACCAGCTTTGGTAAACACTCTTTGGGTGAATGTACGTGGACTGCCGCCTGTAATCCAAATCGGTATATTTGGATGCTCGCTAACGAATTTTGCTGTAAATTTTTCTCGCTCTAAATGTCTCGTTGAACCACCTAACACTACGACTGCTTGCGGCTGCACAAATTGGTTTTGTACTTCTTTGTATCCCCACCACATAAATATTGGTAGGACAAAAGCCATAAAACGAAAAGATTTATTTGTAAAGAGTAGCTTATTCAAGGCTCAATAACTTAATTTACTTGGTACACAATTTTCTCTGGCTATAAGAAAAAACAATTGATAGTAGAGTAGCAAACTTCCCAAGAATCTGCACAAATTCTGCCCAAATATAAATTTGGTTGGTTTTTGTGTAACAGCGCGATTAAGCGTGCTTGGAGTTTTTCCTCTAATTGATGGATTATCCTAACCGATATCGGACGATTCATCAAAGGGTTTTTAACCACTTTATATAGTAGTTTTCAATTGCACGGAATACAGGAGCCAGTAGCATGGGCGCATATCCCGACTTGTAAGAACTGGCGTACTACTTTTATGGGTACAGCAATGCTCTTACCATATTAATTGCTGTATATATGAATTGTCTAAAGATAACGGGACTGGTGCGACTTGAACGCACGACCTGACGCTTAGGAGGCGTCCGCTCTATCCAACTGAGCTACAACCCCAACTGCGAAGCATATATAATTATAGCATTAGATAGCAGTAGTTTTAGGTAGACTGCCAAAAATTATCCCAAGAGCCACCGCCTACTTCTAAACCACAAAGAAAACTTTTTGCTTTTAAAATTACTTTAGATTTTCTGCCATTTAGTTCTCGTAACTCTAAGTTTAGTTTTCCTTGCATAGTATCCCGGCAACAGTATCTTAAACCTTCTGCTGTCGGCGCACGTAGAGGTGTACCAGATAAATCTGTGGTTCCTGTTAACTCAATTTCATAATTAGTGTTGCTAGCTTTCATTTGCCATCTACCCCAAGGCTGAATTTCCCACTCAACTTGGGAATTCCAGGGAACAAATTCATAAAACTTGCCTTGATAGTGCAGTCCAATCATCGCTACAGATTCCATCCACCACAGCACACCTCGCCGTCCACCACCAGCAGTTAATGCTAAGTCGGGTTCGCCCTCGAAGCAATTACAGTTTATCCAAAACCATTTCTGAGGAAAAGCACCACCCCAATTTTTCTCGCCGTAGGCTGGGGCGTTAGTGAATTCGTAGATTTTGCCATTCCAGTCAATCTTTCCACTGGCTAAACCGTGAGCCATCAAAATTTGCCATCCAGGTTCAAAAATCTGCAAAAATGACAGCCAGCCGGCGGTTGATTGCTGAATGCCATTTTGATTGCCCCAACCGTATACTGGTTGAATTTCATACTGCCAACGACAATAATTATTGGTGGCGCGATCGCGAATGATTCCCTGATTTAAGGTGGCTGTGGCTTGATAGCCTTCTTGGACATGATACTCAAACTCTGCTGGGAGTAAGTATAGGGGAGAAACTTGCAAATTATTTTTACCCCAATGACCTAAACCCAAAACATCCCGACTACCCCAAAATTTGTTGACATCAGGAAAAGTACGGCAGAGATACTCATCATCCGGGCCGAGGATTTGGGCTGCACCGCCACTGTGAGGTTTACCGCCGATGGGATCTTCAATGGAGTACATAAAGGCGAATGTTTGCCCAATTTCCGGTAACGTGACGCGGTAATACCAACCTTCAAAGAAGCGACGGCTACTGCCATCCCAGTGATAACCAGAATGGGGCGTTTGGGTTGATTGGAGAGGATTTTTGGGAATAGTTAACATAGATTTATCTAACTGCCGATTTTTTCAGTATGCGCGATCGCTTTGATATCAATGATGCTTATGAAATTCTTGGGCTAAAACCCGGTGCATCTCAAGCACAGGTGAAGCGAACTTACCGTAAACTGGTGAAAATTTGGCATCCCGATCGCTTTGTCGAGCAAAGACAAAAACAGGAAGCTGAAGAAAAAATCAAATCAATCAACGCAGCTTACAACAGGCTCAAATCCGAAATTCCATCTGAGCCTCCTATTGCTGAAAATCCATCTTCATCTTCGCCTAAAAATCCCCCAAAAATATCTGTCAATCGTTGGGATGCAGAAACTTTCTACACTTTAGGAGTAGAAAATGCTACTCAAGGAAGATATGAAGATGCGATCGCAGATTTTACCCACGCAATTCGGCTCAATCCTCACTATATTGACGCGTATAAATATCGTGGGCTAGTTTGCTCACAACTGGGATACGAATATAGAGCTGCTTCAGATTTAAATAAAGCTGCACAAATAGAAGAAGAGTTAAGAAATCCGGGGAGTACGCAAAGATCGCGATCGCCTAGATATGTATCAAAACCTAGACCTCTAGTAGAAAGATTTTGTCAGAGGATAAAAAGTTTCCTGCGGCTAAATCGGCGTTGGAGATAAAAAGCTAATACAAATACGGAAGAGCCAAATCTTTACACTTTGGATAACCATTCAGATTGGGTTAACTCTGTCGCTTTCAGTCCTGATGGCAAAACTTTAGTTAGTGGTAGTCGAGATATGACAACCAAGCTTTGGCGCTGCGATATTTAACGACAAATTAAAAATTTAGATGATTTTAGTAAATTGCTAGATTTTTTATCAAACCATCATCTGACAGTTTAATAACATCTATCTTTGGGATACTCTTTCTCTTGATTAAGTATTAACTCTCTAAAGATTAAGTATTAACTCCCTGGAGATAGAGCCAGTTGTTTAATCGCAGAGGTTATTCTGAGATTACCAACAGTTGAGTAGCAAATAAGACTCAATCTTTATCAGCAACATATATTTTCAGTTCATTAAAATCCCTTGTTTTCACAAAGCTTTAGTTTGTCAATATCGTATCTGAGGAGTTAAATCAACGGTTATGTCTATTCCTAATGAACGCGAAATCAAAAACAGTGAAGTTAGGCAAGAATCTTACACTGATATTAATGGTAATACTCATACTGACTTGACACGAACCACTGAAACAGTTAAGAACAACACAACTAATCCCAACTCTTACACTAACGGTTACGTACATGGTCGAAATGTTGAGCGTAGCTACCAGCAAGCAGATTTAGCCCAGCGTGATGAAAACAATGCTAGTGGTGGTTTATTGTTGGGTATTATCATTACTTCCCTGCTTGGTTTGGTTATAGGTGGGGTCTGGTACTTCAACCAGCAGAATAACGCAGCGGTTAACAATATTGTGCCGGTTGCGGTTCCTGTACCGAGTAAGAGTAATCCAACTCCCAGTGCATCTCCTCAACCACAAACGAAAATAATCGAAACAACTAAGGAAGTCCCTGTACCTGTTGCTGTTCCTGTTCCTGTTCCCCAACAGCAAGTTACACCTCCGTCTGCACCTCGCCAACCGGATATTAACATTACTATTCCACCCCAGCAGCCTGCGGCAGAAAAAGCACCTTCTGTAACTCAGCCAGCCCCTAAAGCGACACAAAGTCCGGTGACGAGTCCAACTACTAATAGTCCGGCTTCGCAGAACGATAGTTCTACTAATACTGTTGCTCCTGGTACAAAAAGTGACACCTCTAAAAGTACTACACCTCAAGGAGTAGACCAGTCAAACAGTACATCTAATAGCGATTCTTCTACCGCAGGCGGTTCTGGTCAATAACGCTTTCTAACTGAACTTTCAGCCCAGTTGGTAATGTTGGTGTGAATGCCAATATTACCAACTGGGACAAATTTTAAGCAATATTTCTGAATTGTTGCGATAAATTAATGGTATTCAAGTTTAGTAAAGGTGTCTTGTAGCTAAACAAACACAATGCTAGATTAAGACCAAGGTACAAACAGGTTAAAAGTTAAACAAAAACTTTCAAGTTAGAGCCTGTGCCTCCTGCTCTAATCTTATTGCGATCGCTCTGAAGTTGTGACATCCATTGAATGTGTTTTTGCCTTAAGTTCAATGAGTTCGTTTTGGAGGTTTTAAGACGCACAGCCAGAAAATGCCTGCCTAGTTGGAATATTAAGGATGTGCAATTCTGAGTAAAGCGATCGCAAATACTGTCCACCTTATTTTAAGTTAGCCATTTCTGAATTCTCCAATCTTCAAGGAACCGCCCCAAGCTATTGAGATTTATCCATCGTAGCTTCAGGCGGTTTCTGCTTTGAGTTTTATGCATTTTTGTCATTTGTCCTTTGTCCTTTGTCATTTGTCATTTATTTAGACTAATAACCAATACTTCGACTACGCTCAGTACAAGTGACCAATGACCAATGACCAATGACTAATGACCAATTAAAGTAATTACAGTCACTTCAGGCGGACAAAATAAACGTCCTGGTTTATAAGTTCCTAAACCACGATTGACATATAGTTGATTTTCTTCCACCTTGTGAAACCCTTGCGCCCACTCCCAATATCGGACTACTTTCGAGCAGTCTCCTAATGAAAATGTTACCCAACGCCGCAATTTTTTGGGAATTTGTTTAAGTAGCTTTTTGTAATAGAGTACTAGAGGGCCAATGCCCGGAATGACGATGTGACCACCGTGGGTATGACCAGATAGTTGCAAATCTACGCGCCATTGTTGCAATATCTTGGCTGTATCTGGATTATGAGATAAAACGATGCGCGGTGTAAGCAAGTCTAGTTGATTCATCACTGGTGCGGGGTAAAATTCCTGTGACCAATAATCAGCTAGTCCTACCAATGGTAATTCTTTTCCCAATGGATAGGCGATTTCATTCCAAAGTACATGCACCCCAATGCTGGTTAACGCTTGTGTAACTTCTGCTTTGGAGTGGCTGTAATAGATATCGTGGTTCCCAAGTACAGCGTAGATACCACAGCGACTTTGCAGATGTTTGAGTCGAAGCACCAATTGATTGATTGGTGTGGGATCGTCAGTTACGTAGTCACCAGTTAATAGAATTAAATCTGGTTCAGCTTCGTTAGTAAGTGCGATCGCTTTTTCTAACATCTCTTCCGATAGTCGCAAACCATCGTAATGAAAATCTGACAACTGTACTAATGTTGTACCTTGTAAAGATGCAGGAAGTTCTGCAATCTTAACCGTTATTTTATCTACTCTTAAATGTCCTGTAAACAACCAATGCATAAGTTAACCGATACTCCTCATACCAGCGCTTACAGCTTACCAAAAATAAGAATGTAACTTGATAAAATGCAAGAATTTATGTCATCTACTTCAGATACAATTAATTCATTGATTTAAATTTTGGATTTAAATTTTGGCGATGAAAATAGCAGGTTATGCCTAAGTTTGCAGGCACTCATTAGCCAGAGTAGCTGCTGAAATTGCGTTCTTTTTTGTTAAATTTGGAATTACCTACTCACCTTGTAGCGTGATTATAGTAACTTCTGGGCGGCAAAATAAGCGTCCTGGGAGGTAAGTTCCCAAACCACGATTGACATATAGCTGATTTTTTCCTAGCCGATGCAAACCCTGCGCCCATTCCCAATGTCTGACTACAGAAACATTTTCTTCCAAAAATGGGACTCGACGCCGCACTTTTCTGGGTATTTTTTCTACAAGCTTTTCGTAAAACAACGCCGCAGGGCCAATTCCGGGAATCACGATTTGACCACCGTGAGTATGACCAGATAATTGTAAATCAACTCGCCATGTTTGTAATATCTCCGCAGTATCTGGGTTGTGTGATAAAACAATGCAGGGTGTGTCGGGGTTTAGCTGGTTCATAACTGGTGCGGGGTGGAATTCCCGCGACCAATAATCAGCCAGTCCAACGAGTGGTAATTCTTTTCCTAATGGATAGGCAATTTCGTTCCAAAGAACGTGAATTCCAATGCTAGTAAGGGCTTCTGTAACTTCTGCTTTTGCGTGTTTATATATATCGTGATTGCCAAGGATAGCATAGATACCGCTGCAACTTTGCAGATTTTTGAGTCGAAGTACCAGTTGATGAATTGGCGTCGGTTCGTCAGTTACGTAGTCACCAGTTAATAAAATTAAATCTGGTTCAGCTTCGTTAGTAAGTGCGATCGCTTTTTCTAACATCTCTTCCGACAGTCGCAAACCATCGTAGTGAAAATCTGACAACTGCACTAGCTTCTTACCTTGTAACAATGCAGGCAAACCTGCAATGTTAACCGTCAATTTCTCTATACTCAACGGCCCAGATAACAACCAATGCATAAGACGTTTAATAAACTTCAATCATAGCGCTTACAGCTTAACGAAACATTGTCAGTTCGTGTACAGCGACCAGTGCAAGTTGTTGAAAATTTTATGAAACCTGTGGATTTTAGCTTATTTATACTTATTTAAATCAGACATAAGTTTGGTGTTAATTTATGTCAGAGTATAGTGCATTTCTGTGAAAATCAGGGGGATAGTAATTCATGTTACGTATATAAATCAACTATACGGACAAAGTTTATTTATTTGGGTATACTATGTTACGTACTACTGCCTTGAAGCAAAACACCTAAAGTTGTTTATGTCATCATCATTAGAGCCACAATTCATCCAGGATTTTACCCACTTTGAGCAACACGTAGCAAAACTAATCCATAAAGCAGATTGGACAGTTGAAACTGCAAAGACCAATCAACCTGGCTACGATCTAGTAGTTAAAAAAGGAAACCTAGTTGGTGTTGTTCAGGTTAAATGGCTAAAAAGTAACGTAACAGCGCCACAGCTTTTAAAGTTTGCTGACTTTTTAGATTCTGACGAAGGCAAAAAATTTAATTTTGGTTGGTTTATAACTACAAAAGGATTTGGCGGCCCAGCATTGGCATTAATGAGAACCTGGGGTAAAGATACTAAAATTCGCTGTGGGATTGCCCATGAAAATAAGCTGGTTGGAATTGATGGTGATTACGTCATTGGTGGCAGAGGTAATCCTGACAATTCCGAAGAAACTACGTCAAAAAAAGTTTATTTTGGAGTTTTTACTTGTAAAGGCGGAGTAGGAAAAACAACTGTAGCAGGTCATTTAGCAGGAGCATTAGCCCTGCAAGGATTTAATGTAGCACTTGTGGATTTAGACCCAGAACAAAATCTGCAAAAATTAGTAGGTGATGGGGTTTTTGTTCCCAATCCTAAAGGGGTAGGTACAACTATTCAAGTTTTTGATGGAAATGATTGGGATGAAGATGCTGCCCGTGACTGTCAGATAGTAATTTGCGATTGCTCACCAGCATTAGAGCGTAATCCCCCAGAGCTAGTTAAGCGATTAGATTATTGTATTATCCCAACAACCTTCAATCCACTGGGAATAAGTAAGCACGGTAAAGTTATTCAAGATACTGTTAAAGAAATACGCGAAATCAATAATTTAGCTCATTTGTTTGTATTAGTTAACAACTTTAAAGATCCTGGTATTAAACGCTTAAGGCTTCTTAAACAAGTCTATTCTAATACTTATAAAGAAATTAGTAAAATAGATAAAAAATTTCATTGTATAGATCCAGAAGAAGTTTGCATTCGGACTAGCGACCTACTTTACTACTGGGGTATACATATACTCGAAAATCCAGAAAATCCTGCCAGTAGATTAGCTTTTGATCTAGTTGGCGGAAGATGCTACCCGCGTGAAGATTTTATCAACTTAGCAGATTACATTGAAAGAGAAGCTGGTATAGGAATTTTTAGAGCTAGTTAAGACTGTTAAGATAATTTTACACTTAGCGATCGCTAATCTTCCTATAAAATTTTTACCAATATCTGTCCCCAAATCGAGCCTAATACAGAAATTCCTCTCTAATCTGACGGTATAGAGAGGTTGAAGGGGCTTGCTTGGGGTTTAAGTCTGTATTGGACTCTACTGATAACCTTTATAATTACAAAACAGCGCCAGACTTATTACAGACTGGCGCTATTTTTTTAATTTAATTCACAGTTAAAAATAGTTAAATGAATTTGCTAAATCTTTGTCATTGATTTACCGCAATTTTTTATACAGCACTGCGGTTGGTTAATAGATTCCACAGGAAAACTGCGACGATTGCACCAAGAACTGCTACTGCAATACCTGGAATGCTGAGACTAGGAGCTGCTAGAGATAAAGTTCCCGTACTGAAAAATACACCTAAACTACCGCCAACAAAAGCACCGATGATTCCTAACAATATGGTTCCTAGAATTCCGCCACCTTGATGACCAGGGTAGATAGCTTTCGCGATCGCACCAGCAATTAGACCTAAAACAATCCAAGCAAGAATATTCATTGTTGTTAAGTTGGTAAACGTTTTTGACTTACAAGTACATATTAACGATCTTCATTTTTGACTTAATCTACCATCAGAATTAATTATGAATATCCATTAGGAATAGTTTAATTGCTACTAGATTTTTTAATATATTGTATTGCGGCTACCATCCTACTTAGGATAAGTCGGCTATGGATAGGTATGACTAGCCGTTCTCTTAGGATTTGCCAATGTCCTAAGCTGTCCGATCGCTGCTAAATAACCCATTTGAGGTAGATAGTCAATTAAAAAAAAGCTCCTAGTAGGTCTTTAACTAGGGGCTTATATAAACTATTGCTTGGTAATTGCAGTATATGCATTTTTAATTAACTCTCTCCTCTACTAGAAGAATTAAGCTGAGTTTTTAGAGACTGCTTCTAAAGTAATGTAAAGCAAGCGAAATCAGGCGATTGAGACGATCGCCTATCCCTTTGCAAGTTCATGTCTAGTTTTTAACTTTTAATTGCTTATCTCGCGATCGCTACCAATGACTTGATGGTTGATAAAAGGCAACAATCTGCGGTAAGACCAATGCATACTTATAAAAATCAGACTTACTAAGATTAGCAGCATAACGCCCAGAATCGTTGTATATGCCTTAGTGCGCCACCAAAAGCCATTCGCACCTAGTCGCACAACCTTCCATAAGTTAGCTGCTATATCAGCACTTTCAGAATCGTGAATGGTGATTGGTAAGGATGCTACTGTGTTTGGTCGTGCAATTGTCATTTTAATTACTCCTTTAAACCCAAATGCTGAAGTATTAATTTTAAACTACGGTAATACTATAGATTTTATGTTGTTTATATTTAATATCTCATAGCTTGATGCAATAAGCAAGTTTTAAGGGCATTGGGAATAGGGCAAAACAGTTGTGCTAATATTACTCAGCACTCTTGAGGGGCATTGGGCATTAGTATTAAAAATTAGTATTTACTAGATTGAAAACTATTCTCTAGTCTCAATTCCTACTCCTAGTCTCCAATCTCTAGTCAAAATGCCTAATCAAATTTGGTTATCACAGTTGGAAAAACACCGAGCGATCGCAGTTATCCGCGCCCCTCAAATGGAACTGGGACAACAAATGGCAATGGCTGTAGCATCTGGGGGAGTACAGCTAATTGAGATTACCTGGAATAGCGATCGCGCTGGGGAATTAATCAGTCAACTACGTTCGGAATTACCAGCTTGTATTATTGGCACTGGTACACTATTTAATGTGCAGCAGTTACAAAATGCGATCGCATCTGGGGCGCAATTCCTCTTCACACCCCACGTTGATTCGGCAATGATTCAAGCAGCACAAGAAAAAAATGTCCCTATCATACCAGGAGCGCTGACTCCTACAGAAATTGTTACCGCTTGGAGTCAAGGCGCTAGTTGTGTAAAAGTGTTTCCCGTGCAGGCAGTGGGAGGGGCTGATTATATCAAAAGTTTGCAAGGGCCGCTGGGTGAGATTCCCTTAATTCCTACTGGTGGTGTGACTCTAGAAAATGCCAAAGAATTTTTGCAAGCCGGAGCGATCGCTGTTGGTTTGAGCGGGGAATTATTTCCTAAAAAGCTTGTCATAGAGGGAAATTGGTCAGCGATCGCAACTCAGGCAAAAAACCTAATGCAACAGTTAGGTTAACTTAGAATCAAATCATCAAAATTCGCGTCTATTAAAGTAATAGATAGGGAAATAAAGGTGAAACCCGATCAGTTTCTCAAGACCCTATGATTTGAGTGTGAGTGTATCTAAAATGAAAAAACAAATTTCTCCTGACTGGGTGCGTCGCTTACAAATAATCCTCACTGGTACAGTACTGTCCCTAAGTGTTTTTACTACTACTGGAACCACTGAAGTTTGGGCGAATTCCAAAACTCAAGTGATTGCACAAAGAATCCAGACATTACAACAATCAAATCAGCGCTGGATTCAAATCGATCTTTCCAAGCAAAGATTAATAGCTTGGCAAGGTGACAAAGTTGTTTATGGAAGTGCTATTTCCTCTGGTAAAAAAGCCACTCCTACTCTTATCGGTACTTTTAAGGTTCAATCCAAATTTAAAACTACGCGGATGCAGGGAGAAAACTACAACGTTCCCAACGTTCCTTATGCGATGTTTTACCAAGGTAATTACGCTATTCACGGAGCTTATTGGCATAAAAGATTTGGCACTCCAGTGAGCCACGGCTGTGTGAATGTTGCACCTAAACATGCTAAATGGCTATTCGAGTGGGCATCGGTAGGGACACCAATAGTCATTCATAAATGATAGTTGAAGCAGCCAAAAAGCAATTTTGGTAAAATTATAAATAACAACAAATCAAGACAATTAAGTGATTCCCAGCAATATTTTATGCTGGGAATCTTCGGAGTTGCAATTACTGAAATTGAAATAAAATATAGAAAAGGGCATTAAAGACTTGCCTAAAAAATAAGCGTAAATCCTGACAATTCCTGTGTGAAATTACAAATGCAAATATGAATTTGGGGAAAATTTGTATTTAGGCATTTAAATGACAGATTTTTTGTAAAGGTTGTCCTTTGTAATTAACGATCGGTCATTAGTTAGAACTCATCATTTAATTAAGGACAAATATACCAATTGAATGCGGATTAGCTTAGGACTTGTCTTGAGAAGCCTTAGCGGATGAATTGCGTAAATCCTCCACAGAAAACAAGTAGTCACTCTGGAAATTTGTAGTTTTCCAGAAAATTACTTCTTTTCATAATTTTTGCGTAGTTTAAAAGGTGAGGCATAATGCAAACTTGGATTCGCAGTGGTAGCATTCGTTCTTCAGGAACTTTTTGTACAGGCGTAGCGCTGATGGTGGTGACTTTATTCTCTTGGTCATCACCGCTAACAGGTATACCCAACTCGACTACAGCAACAGCCACCTCAGTCGATCAAAACAGCACTAATAATATTAGCCAACCTCGCTGGATTGAAATTGATTTGTCAGAGCAACGTTTACGTGCATGGGAAGGTCATAAACTTGTTTATTCATATCGCATTTCTGGAGGTAAGCGATCGACTCCTACACCCATAGGTAGATTTCGGATTAATTCTAAGTATCGCACTCATCGGATGCGAGGCAGAGGCTACAATATTCCTGACGTTCCTTACACAATGTATTTCTACAGAGGCTACGCCATCCACGGCGCTTACTGGCATAATCGTTTTGGCACTCCAGTCAGCCACGGTTGTGTAAATTTACCTGTTAAACAAGCTCGCAATCTTTACAACTGGGCTAAGAATGGAACTTTAGTAGTGGTGCGGAAATAATTCGTAATACTTGCCTCTGGCGAGAAGCAAGCTACGTAATGACGCTCAAGGTTTCGCTAACGCTGCGCTAACGTAATTAAGAGTTGCAATTCTGCCTTTGACAGGTGCGTTTACCGAATGTAACGCACCCTACATCACTGCTAGACTAAAAACACATCTTCGAGGGATTTAGGAGCTATGAGCTACCCAACGACTCAACTACTTACCTTGGATGAGTTTCTGAAGCTCCCAGAAACAAAGCCTGCAAATGAATATATTAACGGTGAGATTATTCCTAAGCCAATGCCGAAAGGGAAGCATAGTCGATTGCAGCTAAGACTCTGTAATACTATTAACGAAGTAACAGAAAGCCAAAAAATTGCTTATGCATTTCCAGAGTTGCGTTGTAGCTTTGGTATCCGCTCAATTGTGCCTGATGTAGCAGTTTTTAACTGGTTACGAATTCCATTTGATGTTGATGGGGAAGTTCCCAACGATTTTTTGTTGTGGCCAGATTGGACAATTGAAATCCTCTCTCCAGAACAGAGTTCAAACCGAGTAATTGGCAACATCCTTTACTGCTTACAACATGGTTGCCGATTAGGATGGTTAATTGATCCAACAGATCGCTCAATTTTGGTTTTCCGTTCGGACCAACAACCAGTATTACTCCAGGGAGAAGATTTTTTGCCTGTATTACCAGAAATTCAACTTGCACTAACCGTCAATCAAGTTTTTGGATGGTTAAAGATGGGTGGTTAGAAATAACTCGCCTGGAATGATAAGGTGCGGCGCCAAATACCCCATCGTAGACATAGCTCTCTGGCGAATAGCAAATATAGATATAAATCATGTCTATTATAGACATGATTATGAATAAAAGAGGTAGGAGAATGAACTGGAGAATTGCAGAAGCGAAACAGAGGTTCTCCAAATTAATTCATTCTGTAACTAAAGAACCGCAACTCATCTACAACCGAAATGAACTGGTGGCTGTTGTTGTTGAAGCTGAAATGTTTGAGGATTTCTTGACGTGGCGCAAGCAACGTGAAAAGTTTTCTTTAGCTGATGCCTTCAAAGAAGTACGTCAGATAGCTGCTGAGGAAGATTATATCCTCGAAATACCCTCCCGCCAAGACCGCGCTGGCTCTTTCCCTGATGCCATAGATGACTTTGTCTTTGTGACACTAATATTATCAGCGAATTAGTAAAACTTAAACCTAACTCTGGTGTAGTGAAATGGGCAGAAGGAGATTTATCAATAGTTCTGAGTGCCATCAATGTTGAAGAAATATTTTATAGGCTGACATCTAAACCCAACCCGAGAATTCAAATATGGTTTGATAACTTTTTAGAAAATAACTGTCAAGTATTGCCCATCACCATTGAAATTGCCAAGCGCTTCGGTGAATTGCGAGGTCAACTAAGATTAAGTGGGAAAACACACACCCAAGCAGATATGATGATTGCTGCTACTGCTCAAATTCATCAATTGACCTTAGAGGATGTCTGAGAAGTATTCAATATTTCGCTTGATCCCCCCTAGCCCACGCCAGTCGCTCATGGGGGAAACCCCCAAGACCGCGCTGGCTCCCCTTAAAAAGGGGGGAACTGGAATCAAAGTCCCCCAATTTATCGGGGGATTTAGGGGGATCTACAAGTCTCGAATACAACACCAAAAAGTTTTCAGACATCCTCTTAGTAACGGGCAACATCTGGGATTTCGATGGCTGCGGTATCCCACTTTTAAATCCTTTTACTTAATTAACTCAACTGTGCCACAAGTTGATTCTCCAACAGCGTGTCATTAGTTAACAAGTCTTCAACAGTGATTCGTAAAAAGCGTTGTTCATCAACTTGAAAGAGGATTTTGATGCGATCGCTTCCAGGATATCCGGTTGGTGTGAGTTGGGCAATTGTCTTCGCACCTTCTCGATCGTTGAGGGGTTTGACGTTGGTTTCATTATTGTCCATACGGCGAGTAATCAAGCGATCGCCATCAAAATAAACTTCAGTACTACCTGTATCTGCTCCCAATTCTCCCATAATTAGTTCAATACTGGGTTGATTTTCTACAGAAGCACCTAAGACTAATTCCACTGGCTGAGTCATCGGATATGCTTGTCCAGCTTTAATTAAAGAATGCCATTTGTGGCGCTGATTGCGACGATCCCAGTAGCGGATACCATAACTATGATAGAGGAAGTCTTTGATTTGTATCCCTTGTGCTAACTGTAATGCACCTTGAGCGATCGCTTCAAAGGGACGTTCGCAACGGATTTTTTCTGGCTCAAAATACTGTTTGATCCATGTCTGCACTGCTGGCAATTGTACTGTCCCACCAACTAACAAAACTGCACTAATATCTGGAAGTTCTATCCCTTGCCGTCTTGCTTGCTGCAACAGTGTGGTCATCGACTCATCCAATAACTCAAAAAAGGCGTGTTCTTTGAGGATATCGTCAAAAGTGTCGCGGTTTAGTTCCAGTTCATAACTTTCAAATGTCTCATCGTCAAAATAAACTTCACTAGCTTGGTTTTGAGTTGATAGCTGAATTTTTACCCGTTCAGCCAATCGTGTTGTCAAGGGACTTACCGCCAATTCTTGAGTTTTAGCAAAGTAATCTACCAACCAATTATCAATATCAGTACCACCTAGATTTTGCCCTGCTTTCGCCAGAACACGGGCAGTTTTGACTTTTTGTTTTGAATCTTCAGCCAAGGACTTATTACCCCATTTGAGAAGAAATCCCAAGGGCTTTGTGCTAGCCTGCACGCTTTGATCCAACCGAACAAGGGACAAATCCAAAGTACCACCGCCGAAGTCAATCACCAAAAGATTTTCTCGATCTGCCAAGCCATAACCCAAGGCGGCGGCTGTGGGTTCATCCAGCATTCGTACTTGTTCGACAGGGAGGCTTTGACATACTGTTCCCAACCAATGACGATAGGCTTCAAAACTGTCTACAGGTACGGTTAACACCAGAGAATCTAACCCACCTTCCAGGGGTGCTAGTTCTTCAATTACTTGAGTCAGGAACCATTGCCCTACTTGTTCAAAGGTGACAATTTGCCCATCTAGTTCGGGTAAGAAACCTTGAATATCTGCACCAATACCGCGTTTGAAGCTGCGGAAAAATCGCGTTTCGCCTTTGAGGTCAAAACCGCGATCGCGTACTTGTTGCCCGACTAAGACTTTATTTTGGGCTGCGTCTTCAACATAAACCAAGCTGGGAATCAGTGGCGGATTGAGACTTTGTTTAATTGACAAGCCTGGTAGAGTCAGGGTTTCTGGCTGCTGGGTTACAGGGTTCCAACGAGCAATGACTGTGTTGCTAGTACCAAAATCGATTGCGATCGCCATATTTTATATTTATTCTCTCGCACGAAGATGCCAAAGCTGCTTTATTTGTGATTATTCTCTATAAGTTACCAAGAAAGCAAATGCACCCATAGGCTTACTTCTTTGTATCCCAACCCAGATATCGATTCAGTCTGTTGCAGCGAAGCGTTAGCTGTAATGGATAGCACAGTTAGACAATGATCCTGGGTTTTGTACCATTTGTAGCCTCCCACCAACGGACTAAGCCACATAACGGTTGAACTGAGCCTACACAAGTAGCAAATCAATATCAAGCAATTACTTCTCGCTGTTCGGCTCTGGTGATATGTTATCTTTTAATGCTTTGCAAGAACTTTCTCGATATTCTTGAGAATGTCAATTACCTCACAAGCCGATTGACTAAAAGCTTCCTTGGCAATATCTGGATTTTCTGTATACCACTCCTTATATATTGCCAAGTAATATTTTTTTGCGTAAATCCATCTTCTGATTCATTATGAAAACTACAGCAATTAACAAAGCCTCAAGTGGTTGACGTTCAATATTGTTAAATCGGTACTCTTTGCTGCTTGACTGAGAATAGGACTCGCCAAAGCTGACCCAGAGGTACAGAGCCTTGCTCTTGAACAAAAACCAAGGGCAAGAGAGCAGCCGTCCGTAGGACGGTTGAAAGAGCAAACAGTCCCAGTAAGCCACCGGCACCAGGCAGAGTCGCAAGAAAGCTACCAGCTATGATTCCCACTGCTCCAGTCACACCAGCAACCGCCCCGGCGATCGCGAAGTAAGTGGATTGATTAGTCACCGGTGCCACTCCCATCATCAAATTGTTGGTACACAGGTCTATGGCCGCCCACGTCCCAGATCCCAACACGTGTAAAAAGGGTAACCATATCCAAAGGGAAATTGAATCATTGCCAGCTACTAACCATAATACAGGCGTCACCGCCACCAAGATTCCTACTAATAACATGATCGGGCGATTCCCAATCCGGTCAGACAGTTTGCCCCAGAAAACCAGCAGTAGCATATTAGCACCAGCTCCTAAGCCGTTATAAATTGTTACTAGGCTGACATCTATATCCAGGTTATCTAGCATATAGAGGTTAAAGAAGGGAGCGCTGAGGTTAACGGCAAAGCACCAGATGGCAAGGTAAATCAGTAACTTCAAAAAATTGGCATCATTAAGGAAGCGAAGATGTATCCCGCTGCGGTATGGTTGGGGTGGCTCTGACCCCACGACTTTTAAAAGCTGCGGGTTCACATCGCTCATCCAGAACTGACAGCCTTGACTAAGCAGCCCAAGCACAATTCCTAGAACCAAGATTGCACCGTAGCCTTGGAGCGTTCCACTAGGCCAGATCGATACTGCTAGACCCAGCAACGGCACACCGATGAGATTCATCAAACTGAGAACACTATTGCGAAAGCCAAAATACCGCCCCCGCAACCGCCCAGGTACTAACACAGCCGTCCAGGTCATCCAGGGAGCACGGGCGAAAGCTTCAATGATATTAGCCACTAACATAATTCCCAATGTCAACAGCACCACTTGGTGCTTAGTGATATGGTTAGATGAGCTGACCAACCAAATCGCTGGCACGAGAATTATCCACAGTAGCCGCGCCGGGATGAAAATGCTCATGCAATACCAGTTGAAGCTGCTACTTCGTTCTACCAAATAAGCTCCCAGTGGTTGGAGCAGATTCACCAGCTGAGGAATAGAGGCGAGCAGACCAATTTCTACTGGCCCGGCACCCAGCTCTAGCAAGAAATTACTGAGCAACGCTGAACCGATGATACTGTAAAAAACGGCAGCAAAAAGACTCTCGAGAGTTAATGCCCTGAGACTTGTGCGAATTTGCGGTTTGGAAAGTTTAATAGGCAGATTTGTGGGAAGAATTACCGTTTGTGTTAATTCCCTATCCTCTGGGATTTCCTGAATGGGGAGAGGGATCTTTTTTAGTAAGCTTTCGTCTTCTACTTCCTGGAACATACTGAATAGCCAAAATTTAAAAAGAGTTAACGCGGCTTTAATTGCTGGTTTAATCTAGAGAACAGTAGGCACGCATCAGCCCACTGGGACAATCTTTTTGAAAGATACGTTAGGGAATGAGGGGTTATTAGCCCTGTTGTGTCACCTGAGAAATAGTATAATAATATACATAAAGTAGAATTAATATACAAAGTATGGGAGAGCCTCGCTCACCCGTACAAACCATTAACTTTGTGGACGAATATTGTCTGTTGTATAAAAAGCTGTTTTTAGATGTTAGGCTTTTTGAAGCATTTAAGTATCTACATATAGGAATATAGGATGTATTTCTGATTTAAAACGAAAAGCCTCTAGAAATAGCAAAGATTGTTGGATTAGATAAGTATTAAGGGCTACATCATTTCTTAACAAATCATCTTGGGATATAGAGAAGTTAAGAGCTTTGTGTTTAGAACTAATTAATTTTATAGATACTAAAAGGTAGACAAATCATTTTAATTATTGATGAGACAGGAGATAAAAAGAAAGGAACTAAGATTGATCTATGTTAGTTGTGATTTAGATAGACTAGGGCTACAGTAAGGAGAAGTTCACCCAAGCATTTTTGCAGATTTGTGGTGCCAAAGTTGAAATTATCAAGCGAACCGAAGCATAATTTCAGGTGTTGCCAAAACCTGGGTTGTCGAGTGTACATTTGGGTGCTTTCGCTGGTTGCATCGCACAAGCCACGGACTATGAACTATTGTCAGGCGTGAGCGAGTTGATGAGCGAAACGGCAATGGTGCGCTTGATGTTGAAGCGCCTTGCTGCCTAAAGAGAACCTTTATAAATCAGCTCTTATATGGAGTCACAACAGTTTGGAGGAAGTCTATATGTTTCACAAGATTCTAGTTGCAATTGACACCTCTGCATCCGCCAAAGATGTCTTTGATAAAGCCTTATTCTTAGCAAAAGCGAGCAAGGGCAGCCTTATGCTGTTGCACGTTCTGTCGGGTGAAGAACAGGCCAAAGTAAATATACCTATACTTCCCAGGCAGGATTACTATCCATATCCCGTGATGAGTAAAAAAACTTTGGAGTTCAATCAACAGCAGTGGGAGGTTTTGGAAAAGCAAGGTCTAGAGCTACTACAATCGTGTACAAATGAAGCAACTCTAACAGGCGTGAGTACAGAATTCATCCAATCCCCTGGTAATCCTGGTCAAACCATCTGTAAATTAGCCTCCACTTGGGGTGCTGACCTAATCGTAGTTGGACGTCAGGGTCTATCTGGTTGGAGTGAGTTAGCCTTGGGTAGTGTCAGCAATTACGTACTCCACAATGCTCCCTGCTCAGTCCTGACTATGCAACACCCAAAAATGAATACTGAATCTGCTGAAGACGAATCAAGCAGAGTTAGTGCATCGGATTAATATAATTAAAGCGAAACTCAAACTACTATAGAGTTGGATGAGTAGTGGGTTGGTCACAATAATTCCTGAGCTTGGTTCTAACTTTGAAGAAATAATTGCAGCAGCGGATAGAGCATTATATCAGGCAAAGGCAGCAGGACGCGATCGCTTCAAGGACAATAACCTACTAGCTGCCTCGACCTGCAATTATAAAAGGCACAAAAGTAGCTTAATGTATGAAACTGAACCGACTCCCAAGGTTGAATATGCGTAAAGTTAAATCATTATTATGCACTTTAACGGCATTGCTAGCCAAGGAAAGAAAATTACAGCAAGGGATGATTAATTCATTGTCAATCCATCTGCGTTAACGATCTACGCTGTTCGGAGAACTAAAGTGAACATAGAATTATTGAGCAAACGCACAAGAAGCATTGCACAAAGATTTAGCTTCTTCATATCAGACTGCTAGTGTTTTGGCTTGGATTAGCCCAGAGTTGCAGCCGCAAGCTTTTCAGGAACTCCTTAGCTCTGCAAAGATGGCACACTTAGCGATAGATTACATTATTAAATTGCCTGAGCGATCGCTGGAGGAGTTTTGTCGCTGGGTGTATCGCTTCATGGGTAATGCTCAGTTTATCTCTCCTCAATATCTAGCTGAACAACACCAGAAATTTGCTCGTGCATTAATAGATCGCTATTCTTCCAAAGCCACATAAATTAGGATAGTTGACTCACATGACTTTAATGCTGGGTGAAAGTCAAAGTGAAGGCACTGGCTAATTAGTACAGAAACCTAATCTAACCCGGAACTCCGGGTTAGTAGTAGTTCATACTCAATCTTCATTTCGTAACTGCCAGACTGCACCAAAAGCGGCCCCAGCACCAGCTAACAATCCAGTACTCATTCCTTGGATAGTTTTTTGGAATGGATCTTGAGTTAGGCACTCACTTGTAACCTTACTGTCTTCCAGGCAGAGACTACTTTCTGCCCAACCAGCAGTACCTCCTAAAATTACACCAGTGATACTACAAGAAACAATTAGCAGTAAAAGACGTTGTGTTTTTCTAGCCATAGATGGATGTTTTACTCAATTTTGTATTTTAGACTTTAAATTAGCTCGGTATGTAAATACACTTGCTTTGGATAAAAGATTTTAGATTTTTCCGTACTTGAGCCACTGTTTAATCGGGCTGTTTCAGCAAAATTCCAAATCTAAAATTCTGTCAAAGGTTGGAAATTGTAGTTGACTCTCAACTACTTTACACATCCGAGCAGCAAATGTCAGCTGGTTTATGGCTGGCGAGGTAAACTCATGGGCTTCGCCGTACTGGTCTGTCTTTAAATTATGGGTAAAGAATTTTGTAGTAAGAACTTTGGTTTTTATTTTCTCAGTACTAAAATCCTGACTACAAAGCCTCAAAGCTAGTTTCACAAATTAGTATTCGGTAAGTTTTGCCTCATAGGCTTGGGTTAAGGGTTTGGTGTAGATAATTGGTTTTTCAAGACGCGATGAATCGCGTCTCTACAATCTGCGTTTTGGGTTGATCTGAACTGTTGATTGATGCTCAAAAAAATATCTACTCAATCTTCAAGTTGAAAGGCAAGCGGGCATACACCCCTTGTGGATCGTTCATCTTTTGCAGAATCTCAACTTCTTGTTGTAATTTTTGGAATTCGGTGGTGAGGGGATTGGCTGATTTGAGTTGCGCTGACTCAATCCCGAAAGCAGTCCGCGCCTCTTCTGTTGCACGCCCAAAAAAGCGTTCTCCAAAACTGCTAGTGCGAGGATATTCTTGCACTTCCCAGTCTTCTCCTAGTTTCGCCTCCTTGACAGCATAAGCGATCGCAGTATTCAAACCACCAATCTCATCCACCAAACCAATTTCTTTGGCCGCTTCACCCGACCAAACCCTTCCTTGGGCAATTTCTGCTACTTTTTGTTCTGGGAGTTTCCGACCTTGAGAAACTTTATTCAGAAACATATTATAAATACGGTTAACACTGCGCTGATAAATTTCTAACTCTTGAGGCGATTTCGGACGCGAAACTGTTTGACTGTCAGCATAGCGTGCGGTTTTCACTGAATCCCAAGTAATACCATTATTATTAGCCAGCTTTTCCCCATTGAATAAGATCCCAAACACTCCTATAGAACCTGTAATGGTATTTGGTTCTGCAAAAATGCGATTAGAGTCGCTAGCAATCCAATAACCACCAGAGGCGGCGACATCACCCATTGACACTACAACTGGTTTTACCTCACGAGTTAATTTCACTTCTCGCTGCATGACTTCGGCTGCGGTAGCGCTACCACCAGGACTATTAATTCGTAATACAACAGCCTTCACATCTTTATCTTGTCGCAGCTTGTTGAAGATTTTCGCAAAGCGATCGCCTCCTACTTGCCCATCTTCTCCTTTACCATCGACAATCTCGCCCTCAGCATAAACAACAGCTATTTGATTTTTGGAGTTACGTTCTACACCCAAAGATTTACCAGAAACTTGTGCGTAGCTATTCAGGCTAATTTGTCGGAATGTTTTATCTTCTTTATCGCTATTTGTCAACTTTTTCAGGTCAGCGACAACTTCATCGGGGTATTGTACTCGATCGACTAAACCGCTAGTTTTGGCTTGTGTGGCTTCTAGTAACGATTGATTATCTGCGATCGCTTGTAACTTATTGGGTTCAATTTTCCGACTTGCGCCGACAGCAGTGCGCCACTCTCCCCAAACATCATCCAACAATTTCTGAGTTTGTTCGCGGTTTTCTGGACTCAACTTGTTGAGAATAAACGGCTCAACAGCTCCCTTAAATTTCCCGACTCGCACGACTTGAACGCCAATGCCATACTTCTGTAATGCTCCCGCTAAAAACATTGGTTGTGAACTCAAACCGTTGACTTCCATCATTCCCAGAGGGTTAAGGACAATGGAATCTGCCACTGAACTAACATAATATTCCTTTTCACTCCAATCACTGCCATAGGCGACAACCTTTTTCCCCGCAGCGCGAAACTCCTCCAGCGCTTTCCGAATTTCTTTCAGAGAAGCATAGCCAACGTTACCAGTTTGGCTTGTGTTCGTTGCATCCACATAGATCCCGACAATGCGCGGATCGCGCCGCGCCTTTTCCAAAGTTTCCACAACTTTGCGGAGTGCCATTCTATCTTCATCCACACCTGAGATTGTGTTTTGAAACAGTTCGCCTGAACTAGGTTCGCCATCAGTAATTTTCATTGACAAGTCAAAAACCAACACTGACTTATTTTTTACATTTGGCCCAGTATCTTTAGACGAGCTAGCAGCCAATATCAGCAAGAACAGTCCAGTGGTTCCCAGACCAGCGAAAATAATTAGTCCTAGTAAAGTGCCAACTAAACTAGCAAAAGTTTGTTTGATAAAATTACGCATTAGTTATTAGTCATTGGGCATGGGGCATGGGGCATTGGGCATTGGGCATTGGGCATTTATAAATGACAAAGGACAAATGACGAATGACTAATGACTAATGACCTATTTACTTATTCTATGCGCTGTAAACTGCCAGAGTGCTTTAACTGATACAAGGTGGCATTGCCAGTACAAAATAAGACTGTGGTGATTTCAGCGATTAATACCTCAGCGAGTTCCGCAACTGCTGTCTCTGATATTGCTGCGGCTTGCAAGAAAGGCATTGCTAAACCAGCTATATCTGCTCCCAAGGCGATCGCAGTTGCAACATCCAATCCATGACGCAAACCTCCTGAAGCAATTAAAGGCACATCTTTGGCAATCGCTCTAATAGTTGTAATGCACTCTGCTGTCGGTAAACCCCAATCGGCAAATGTCCTCCCTAAACGACGTTGTAAGGGATTTTCTGCTCGTTCGCTTTCTACTTTTGCCCAAGAAGTACCCCCTGCACCCGCGACATCAATTGCTGCTACCCCCGCCGCGATCAGTTTTTCGGCGATCGCTGCTGAAATGCCGTTACCAACTTCCTTCGCAATCACTGGTACTGGCAATTTTGAGCATAATGTAGAAATCTTGTCAAGCAAACCGCGAAAATTTGTATCACCTTTGGGTTGAATGCACTCTTGTAAAGGGTTAATGTGTAAAATCAAGGCATCAGCTTCTAAAATATCAACTACGCGCAAACATTCATCCAAGCCGTACTTGTAATTAAGTTGCACAGCCCCCAAGTTTGCAAGTAGCAGAACATCAGGGGCATACTTGCGGACAGCAAAAGTATCAGCCACCTGGGGTTTTTCCACGGCTACTCGCTGAGAACCAACACCCATTGCAATTTTGTAGTGTTGTGCGACTCGGGCCAAACGTTGGTTAATCATTGCGGCTTGTTCTGTTCCGCCAGTCATGGAAGAAATTAACAAAGGTGCGCCAAGGTGTTTCCCCAGGAAAGTTGTACTGATATCAATATCGTTGTAATTGAGTTCGGGTAAGCAAGAATGAGTGAAACGATAACGTTCTAATCCATTGGTGATGCGATCGCACTGAACATCTTCTTCTAAGCAGATGCGAATGTGATCGGCTTTGCGATTCTGAGTTTGTGCAGAGATATTGGTAGGGGCGTTCACTGGTGGGTATGGCTAAAAGTATTGGCTTGCGATCGCTATTGTTACATTGTCTGCAACCGTATTTGTATAACAAAAATATTTATTTTGCCTATCAATAGGGTACGTTACGCTATTGATAACAGAATCATTCCTCCATTTTATGAGTTAATTAATATGGTTTTACAAACAGAAAAGCGCTACACCCCAGAAGAATATTTGGAATTAGAAGAGAAAGCTGAATATAAAAATGAATACAGAGATGGAGAGATTATACCCATAACAGGGGGGACAACCAACCACAATAAGATTGCAGGTAATTTTTATAAAAGGTTTCCCTTGACAGTGCAAGGACAAGATTATGAGATTTACATAGGCGATGTAAAATTATCAATACCTCGTCATCGCATTTATACTTATCCTGATGTAATCGTCATCAAAGGTAAGCCTATTTACGAAGGAACAGGTACAACAATTATTACTAATCCCTTGTTAATTGTTGAAGTCTTATCAAATTCAACTAAAAATTATGACAAAACAGATAAGTTTAAATATTATCGCTCAATTCCTTCTTTTCAGGAATATATTATGATTGACCAGTATAGTTTTGCTGTAGAACAATTTGCAAAGCAAGCAGAAGGTCAATGGATTTTTAAGGAATATGAAGGTGAAGATGCAGTTTTAGTCTTAGATTCTATCGGTTTTCAAATTACCTTGCGTGATATTTACGAACGGGTGAATTTTGAGTTGATTGAGGAATAATATAGGAATCGGATTTGATTTTTGAAAAAGACTCATCTGAAGGATTTTTTCATCTCCAAATAATTGTCAATAATTTGAATCATTCACTTTTTCAAAACTTCAATATCCCTTATTTATATTTTTACTTTGCCTAGAGTAACACAAGAGGATTAATGTGCTGCAATCGATTAAATTGGGACTTCCAGAAAATAAACTATGCCACTAACAATTTGTTCAATTAGTCACTCAAACCTATGAAACTGGGGTCAAGCTGACAAAAAAATTTATTCTTTGGAAGTCCCTGACATGAAACACCAAAAACATAACCCCTCTCCGCCACCGGAAAGGGGTTAATTACTGCTAAAACTCAGCAATCTCTAATAAGCGTCCTGTAACTCGTAGAAATCGGGTGAGACGTAATCTTTCCGCAAAGGCCAACCTACCCAATCTTCCGGCATCAAAAGCCGTTTGAGATTTGGGTGTCCTTCGTAGATAATGCCGAACATATCGTAAGACTCGCGCTCTTGCCAATCTGCGGTCTTCCAAATCCAGTACACAGAAGGCACTACAGGATTTTCCCGTGGTAAGAACACTTTAACTCGAACTTCTTCGGGGCGATCGCTATTATCACCGACTTTAATCAAGTGATACATACTCACCAATTCTTGTCCTGGACCAAGGTCTATACCACCTTGACACTGGAGATAATTAAACCCATAAGCATAAAGGGCTGTAGCGGTAGGAAGCAAGAAATCTGCCCCCACCTTAATTATCTCTACACCATTCTTATCCGGTGCTAAAAACTCATGGTCAAAGCCATTTTCCGTCAACCACTGGGAAACTTTACCCGCTTGTACCAATGCTTCTTCTTTCGCTGCTGGTACTGGTTTAGATTCTTCTTCAGCCACGGGTTTGTTCCTCCTTTTGCGCCTTTTCTGTCAGCAGTGCAGGTGGTATTGGCATACCAATCGCTTCCGCCAATTCCTTCGGTGGTGCAGAGCGAGTTGCTGACTGCAAATACTTACCAGTTAAGATTTCCTCTACTGGCTTCAGGTTATGAGTCGTGCTGTAATAGCGGTGAGTTTGCTTAATTTTACCCCGCTCTTGCATCGACTCATTGGAGATTTTCTTCCGCAGCTTAATGATTGCGTCGATAATTGCTTCTGGACGGGGAGGACAACCAGGTAAGTACACATCCACAGGAATCAGTTTATCGACTCCGCGTACTGCTGTGGGGGAATCAACGCTGAACATCCCGCCAGTAATTGTGCAAGCACCCATCGCAATTACATACTTTGGCTCTGGCATTTGTTCGTAAAGACGCACTAGTTGCGGAGCCATCTTCATCGTGATAGTCCCTGCCGTAATAATTAAATCGGCTTGGCGGGGGCTAGAACGGGGAATTAGCCCAAAACGGTCAAAGTCAAATCGAGAGCCAATTAAGGCTGCAAACTCAATAAAGCAGCAAGCAGTACCAAACAGCAACGGCCACAAACTAGAAAGCCGCGCCCAGTCGTAGAGGTCATCAACCGTCGTCAAAATGACGTTTTCTGAAAGGTCTTGAGTGACATTGGTACGCTCAATGGGGTTGATGATTCGTTCTTTACCCTGGGTTGTTAAGTTAGAATTCAAGACCATTCCAAAGCTCCTTTACGCCATGCGTAAACTAAAGCGACTACAAGAATTGCAATAAAGACTAGCGCTTCAATAAAAGCCAATAGCCCCAAACGGTGGAAAGCTACCGCCCAAGGATACAAGAAAACAGTCTCCACATCAAAGACGACGAAGACCAGAGCAAACATGTAGTAGCGAATGTTGAACTGAATCCAGGCTCCCCCGATGGGTTCCATGCCAGATTCATAAGTGGTGCGACGTTCTGGAGCGTAACCACTGGGTCGTAGGAGCTTGGAAGCTGAGAGCGCTAAGGCAGGTACTAGGCTACAGATGATGAAGAAACCTAGAAGGTACTCGTAACCGCTGAGGACAAACACAATGAGTATCTACCGCTTATGGAGTATTTTAAGTAGTGAGTGGAGATTGAGTACTGATGACTAGAGATTAAGGATTTTAGGAGTGGGGGAGCAGGGGAGCAGGGGAGCAGGGGAGCAGGGGAGAGTTCTTGTATAAGTTCTTTCCCCTCTGCCCCTCTGCCCCTTTGCACCTCTGCCTCTTGATACCCCATACCCAATGCCCCATGCCCAATGCCCCATGCCCAATCCCTTAACTGCGTAACTTTCTTTTACATTATATCTGTTTGGTTTTTCTGAAATCTGGGAAACAGACGCACTTTAGGTATTTGATTCGCTTTTGCTAGTGATAGAAAAGCCTAACAATTATGTCATAATTTTTAACGTATATTTAAGATTTCTCCTTTGCGAGGCCTTAGCCATGAGCGAACCAGCTGTTGAGACTACGGTGTTAGACCGCTACGAGTGTCGCGCCTGCGGTTATGTTTACGAACCCGAAAAGGGAGACGACAAAGATGATATTGCTTCAGGGACAAGCTTTGCAGAACTGCCCATAAATTGGCGTTGTCCAGTTTGTTCTGCTAAAAAGACTGCTTTTGCCAACATCGGCCCTGCCGGTACTGCATCCGGCTTTAAAGAAAATCTCGGTTATGGTTTGGGTGTTAACAACCTAACGCCAACCCAAAAGAATATCCTAATTTTTGGTGCTTTGGCTCTTGGCTTCTTGTTTTTTATCAGTCTTTACGGCTTACAATGACAGCCTTTAAGCAATTCCAAATAACGCTCTCTACCAGAGGCTTTACACTGCGCTAACAAAATTCAAAATGAAAAAGCCAGGACTTTACAGCATCCTGGCTGCCAACTGCTACCAAAATTTAGAAATAACTAAGAAATACTGATGCATTCAATTGTGAAAGGTTGGCAACGAATATTTGCCTTGTTAATAGTAGTCGCGATCTGCATAGGTTGTAGCCAAGTTCCCTCTGTTAGCTACAACCCTTGGAAAGTCATTTCTGTGCCAACAGACTCAAATTTATTGGATATTGCTTTTACTGATAACCTTGAGCATGGCTACTTAGTCGGTAGCAATGCCACACTATTGGAAACCAATGACGGTGGTAATACCTGGAAACCAATAACACTGCAACTAGATGAGCAGAAGTATCGCTTTGACTCAGTAAGTTTTGTAGGTAAAGAAGGCTGGATTGCCGGAGAGCCTGGACTTTTACTACACACTACCGATGAAGGTGCTTCTTGGTCGCGTATCCCCCTGAGCGAAAAGCTACCAGGTAGTCCGATCGCAGTTAAGGCGCTAGCAGACAATACAGCGGAAATGGCTACTAATGTTGGAGCCATATATAAGACCACAGACGGCGGCAAAAACTGGAAAGCCCAAGTGGAATCAGCAGTGGGTGTGGTGCGTAACTTAGAGCGTTCTGCTGATGGTAAGTATGTTGCCGTTTCCGCTAAGGGGAGTTTCTACTCGACTTGGGAACCAGGCCAAGATGCTTGGGTTCCCCATAACCGCAATAGTTCTCGGCGAGTAGAAAACATGGGCTTTGGTGACAATGGGCAATTGTGGTTGCTAGCTAGAGGAGGTCAAGTTCAGTTTAGTGACCCAACTAAACCTGAAGAATGGCAAGAAGCAAAATATCCAGAGTTATCCACCAGTTGGGGTTTACTGGATTTGGCATATCGCACACCCAATGAAATTTGGGTAGGTGGCGGTAGCGGTAATTTGCTACGCAGTGCCGACGGTGGCAAAACCTGGGAAAAAGACCGTGAGGTTGAAGAAGTTGCAGCTAATTTGTACAAGATTGTGTTTTTAGAGCCAGAGCGGGGATTTATAATTGGCGATCGCGGCGTTTTGCTCAAATATCTACCAAATCCTGAAACAACTTCCCCAGAAGCAGCTTAATGGGGACTGGGGACTAGGGACTAGGGACTGGGGATTAGGGACTAGGTAAGAGTTTTCTCAATGCCCAGTACCCAATACCCAGTACCCAGTACCCAATCCCCAATACCTATTTCTGAGAAGAACTTTGCAACTTGTAACTCTTTCTTAACTTTGTAGGATAATAAACTCAATAACACTCTATGTATAAGGTAGGGATCTAAATGTCAGGTACCACTGGAGAACGTCCGTTTTCGGACATTATTACTAGCGTTCGTTACTGGGTAATCCACAGCATCACCATCCCGGCATTATTTATTGCTGGTTGGCTATTTGTCAGCACCGGACTGGCTTATGATGCTTTTGGTACACCCCGTCCCAACGAGTATTTCACACCAGCGCGGCAGGAAGTGCCCATTGTGAAGAACCGTTTTGAAGCTAAAAAACAAGTTGAAGAATTTATTGGAAAGTAGTTTGAGATCATGACTAGCGGAAACAACATCAATCAACCAGTTACCTATCCAATTTTTACCGTTAGATGGCTGGCAGTACACACCTTAGGTGTACCAACTGTATTCTTTTTAGGCGCGATCGCCGCAATGCAATTTATTCAACGTTAGGAGCAATTATGGTAGAAAGATCGCCTAATCCCAATAATCAGCCGGTTGAACTAAACCGGACTTCTCTATACCTGGGATTACTAATGATTTTCGTTCTGGGTATTCTGTTTTCTAGTTACTTCTTTAACTAATTAGAAGTACTGTTGTTAATCTTGGTTTATGAACGTGTGTTGATTTGTTGTTAAGGGAGGAGAGAAGCTGTGTCTGGAAGTGGGAGAATTCCCCTGTGGGTCGTCGCTACGATCGCAGGTTTAGGTATAATTACAGTCTTGGGCATTTTCTTTTATGGTGCCTACGCCGGACTCGGTTCTTCGATTTAACATTAGTTAGTTTGAACCGAATACTATAAGTTAGAACTTTCTAGCATTTGTTGAGAAATCAACGTTAAAAAAACCGCCTGTCTCTATGAGATGGGCGGTATTAATTTTGGTCAATTGTCCTTTGTCTTTTGTTTTTTGCAAATGACTAATGACTAATGACTACATCAGTATCAGTTGATATCGCTGATATCGTCGTTTTCAATGTATAAAAACAGAAACGCAAAGACCACACCTGGCAAAACCCAACCAATTATGGGCACGAAGATCGCAGACAAGTACGAAGTACTAGCCAAGACAGTAGGTAAAAAAGATGCTGCCATAGTTAAAGGTTCCTATGAAATCACACTACAATTCAAGATGAGCTTACTGCAAATTCTGCCAAATTTTTGAAATTCTTTCATATTTTTAACACAGGGGAAATTGGGAGGTGGGGGACAAGGGGATAAGGGGACAAGAGGGAATTATTAGAACAAGTCTCTTCTTTGTCTTTGCCCTCTTCCTTGTTTACCTTGTCTCTCGTCCATGCCCAATGCCCAATGCCCCTCATACCTGAGTTACATACCCAGGAGTTCATCTAGTTGCAAGCTTGGCAAGTCTGGAGGAATCACGGTTCGCACTATTGTGACTTTGTGACTCTCCTGTTGGGTTGTTAGATCGAGTGCGATCGCTCCTAAGCGAATTTCCAAACAGCCAAAAGGAATGTTTAATTGTGTCATCACTTCCAAATCTCCCGATGCATTAGGAAGTAAATTTGTCAATAAATGCGGCCCATCTAGTAAGTAGCGAGTTTGATAATCTTCAAGCCATAACTTGACAACAACTTGCAGAGGTACTTCCGGCAGTACTACGCGCACTATGACAGACTTGCCAGCAATTAATTCACCTTCTGGCACATACAAATGTGGAGTTGGCAAAGGCTCAGTGGCTGCCGCAATTAGAGGTAAGGAAGAAGATGAATATAACAGTGGTTGCTCCTTTTCTTCAAAGGTGTCACTCTCTTTTGCATCGCCTTCCAGTTCGCTATCTGTATCATCTACAACGATTTCTTGCGCCAACCAAGCTGACGCTATATTTATTTTTATTGGAGGGGGAGGGGGCGGTACTTGTGTTAGCAGAGCCGATGAGATTGTTGGTTCTTCTAGTACTTTTTCTATTTCCGTATTTTCTCCAATCCCTAGTTCCACTTCCTGCGCTGTGTCTATATCTTCCCCAAAGTTCTCCAGTTCAGGAGCCAATCCTTCGACTTCTTCCCATGTCTCTTGTCCGTTGGGCATTTCAGCCAACATAAGTTGTGAACGGCTCCAATTTTCGTTCAGATTATTCTCCGTGTTGGCATTTAGGTCTAATGGCAAGTTAACATCAACATTCGCATTTTCTGTACTAGGAGGAAGGGGTATCTGCTGCGGTGGAACATAGTGATTGTAATCTTGAGGTTGCAGATCGTTGATATATTCAGGCAAGGAGTATCCTTGGCTCTGCATCCACTTCCTGAGCAGGGGAGATGAATAAAGGTTTCCGGTTGTAATTAATTGTGCATTTTGCGGGGCTTCGATTTCAGCAACAGATTCTTCCTGAAATTGTGCATTTTGCGGGGCTTCGATTTCAGCAACAGATTCTTCCTGAAATTGTTCATTCTGCGGGGCTTCGATTTCAGCAACAGATTCTTCCTGAAATTGTGCGTCACCTACTCCTAATTCAGGTATATTTTCATCTTCAGCCACAGTTGCGTCCAACTTTGGTAAGTCTTCAGCCGCTTTAACTTCCAATGTATCTGAAAGAACATTATTTTCTACTTTTTCTTCGGCATCATCTGGTAAAGCTTGTAGCCGTTTCAAGTATGGCAAAGTAGTCTCGATTATTGGCATTCGACGTTGCTTGATGACCAACTGCTCTAAATTTATGGTGGCTATAGTAGCATCCTTTTTTAGCTCCTCCGGTGTCTGTGGTTCTGCAACAACATCTGTGGGAAGGTTGGCATCACTTTGAATAGGGGGCAGTTTCGGTAATTGAGGCAACGAAATGCTTGAATTCTTGAACTTAGATGTCCGCAGGTTAGCTTCTCGCAGAACTTGCAGGTTAATTTGCGGTGGTAAAGGTGTGTTTGGGGATGGATTAACTATCTGAGACTGGTCTGTTTTTGGAGTTTTGACCAGATTTAATAGTTTTAAATCGAGCCTAACAGGTGTCTCTGTTTCTGTGAAAGCAGCAGATGAGTCCGATGTTGCTATGAGGTGATTTAAAGATGTACTAGATTTTGCTGCGGCTGTGATTGCCAGTAATTCTGTTACATCTGCTGTAATGGTGAAGGACTGGGTAGCTAACGGCATGACTTCGCCAGCATCGGCGAATTTCCCATACAAACTGATATCTGCCAAAATTAGCTTAGATTCACAATCAGCAGGAATATCAATTGAGGTATTGATGGTAAAGGGCAACTCCTTATCTGATAAGGGTTGCCGTACTTTGGTCAATATTTTCGAGTTCTTGGGCGATCGCAGTTCAATTTCTACCTCAAGCGCCCGCAAGCTTTTTGAAGATGATGTTTCATCCCAATCTAGATTTGTCTTTTCTTGGAATTCTATATACCCGTTGATTATAAGAGCTTGTCCCCAACGAGCAATATAATTATCCTGACTTAAAATTAGCAGTAATAATGGCGGTAGTTGTGTTGCTGAAGAATCTGTAACTTTTTCATCTTGCGGCAGCAGTTCAGAGGTGGGTAAAGCTAAATCTATTAAATTTTGTAAAATCTGCTCTGCCGTCTCTCCTTTGAGCCATACAGGACTTACAGGTAGATCGATAACTATATCTTCATCTTCTTCCGTTTCATCTGAGGCAACAGTGGTAACAAGGTTGCCATCTGTAGTAATTGCCAATTCTTCAGAAACTGCGATCGCTCGATCTAGCCCAATTTCAGTTTCTGCTGGGGCATTAGATTCCAAGTTCTCTTCATCTGAGGCAACAGTGGTAACAAGGTTGCCATCTGTAGTAATTGCCACTTCAGAAACTGCGATCGCTCGATCTGGCTCAATTGCAGTTTCTGCTGGGGCATGAGATTCCAAGTTCTCTTCATCTGGCGCAACCATGAGGTTGCCATCTGTAGTAATTGCCAGTCCTTCAGAAACTGCGATCGCTCGATCTGGCTCAATTGCAGTTTCTGCTGGGGCACTATATTCCAAGTTCTCTTCATCTGGCGCAACAATGAGGTTGCCATCTGTAGTAATTGCCAGTCCTTCAGAAACTGCGATCGCTCGATCTGGCTCAATTGCAGTTTCTGCTGGGGCACTATATTCCAAGTTCTCTTCATCTGGCGCAACAATGAGGTTGCCATCTGTAGTAATTGCCAGTCCTTCAGAAACTGCGATCGCTCGATCTGGCTCAATTGCAGTTTCTGC
>NZ_JAVRCC020000009.1:0-221781 GCF_034530975.2 Nostoc sp. DedQUE07
GGCAACGATACGATTGTTGGTAATAATGCCAATAATGTTCTCAGCGGTGGAGCGGGTAATGACTTCATCGTTGGTGGTTATGGCACTGACGTACTCACAGGTGGTGCTGGCGCAGATAAGTTTGTCTTCAATAGCAAATTTGAAGGTATCGATATCATCAAAGACTTCGAGTGGAAAGAGGGTGACAAAATCCAGATTTCCAAGTCTGCATTTGGTGCTAGCTCTAACAACCAGTTCAGCTACAACAGCACTAATGGTGACTTATTCTTCGCAGGGTATCAATTCGCCACCATTGAGAACAAGCCTTCTTTCTTCTCAGTTAATCTAGATGTTGTGCTGGTATAAATCTTTTCCTTTTATTCCATATCTTCATACTTCGGTCAATTAACTTGAAAAAGGTAGGGATACGATCGCATCCCTACCTTTTTTGGTTATCTTTAAGTTCAAACATCAGAGCGATCGCTTTGGTCTGTCAATGCTTTATTTTGTAACAAAATCTGTAACAGCAATGCCATTTTACTTAGTACTCGTCTAAATTGATGAGAAATCTACGGGATATCCCTGAATAAAAGGGTAATGTTGCTCAAAGATATACGAGATTATCAAATTCTATTTCTCGGCTTATTTCTAGTCTTGGGAATCGGTACACGAGATTGGACGTTGCGACCAGAGTTGATTGGGGTAGCGATCGCCACAAGTCTAGCAACTCAATGGATATTGTCATTAGTCACTTGTACTGAGCGTAGTCGAAGTATTAGTCATTGGTCATTAGCAAATGACAAAGGACAAAGCCTAAATCTTCGCAGTGCTTTAATTACCTCACTGGGACTGAGTTTATTGTTGCGGGCTGACCACTGGACAACAATGGCAATAGCCGCAGCAATTGCGATCGCCAGCAAATTTATCTTCCGAGTCGGCGATAAGCATTTCTTCAATCCTGCCAATTTTGGCATTATATCTGCCTTGATTCTCACCCCCGATGCTTGGGTTTCGCCGGGACAATGGGGTGAAGAGTGGTGGTATGGGCTATTATTTCTCGGTACTGGCGGCATGATTTTGCAGCGCATCGGTCGCTGGGACACCACAGCAGCTTTTTTGGGTTCTTACTCTTTGCTAGAGGCGATTCGCAATTTCTGGCTGGGTTGGACTTGGGATGTTTATTGGCATCGATTGATGAGTGGGTCTTTACTGCTGTTCGCCCTATTTATGATTACCGATCCGCGATCGATTCCCAATTCCCGAATTGGGCGTGTAGTTTGGGCAATCTGCATCGCCGGATTGACTTTTATCCTGCGAAATTATTTCTTTGTTTCCACAGCAGTTTTCTGGGCGCTATTTGCCCTTGCACCCTTGAGCATCCTCCTAGATGTTTTCTGGTTAGCCCCAAGATTTACTTGGCAAGAAAAAGATGAGGAAGCAGGGGAAGAACTTCACTCTTGTACAGACGCGATTCATCGCGTCTCTAGTCTCTAGCACTAAAAAAATAGAGGTATAAAATAATGAAATTTTTTCGACTTTTAACACCATTATTGTTAGCAATTGTAGCTGTTTTGTGCTTTGCACCAGCAGCTTGGGCATTTTGTGGATTTTATGTAGCCAAAGCTGATACAAAACTGTATAACAAAGCTTCTCAAGTGGTTATAGCACGGGATGGCGATCGCACTATCCTAACAATGGCAAACGATTTTCAAGGCGAAGTCAAAGATTTTGCAATGGTAGTACCAGTGCCAACAGTGTTGCAAAAAGAACAAGTTCGCGTCACTGAACCCAAGATTATCGAGCGGCTAGATGCTTTTAGTGCGCCGCGATTGGTTGAATATTTCGACTCAGATCCTTGTGCCCCAGTTTACGATAGAGAATTATCAGCACCAGCGCCAGCAGCACCGAGAAGTGAGGCGGGGAATGCAAGGGGCGATGCTAGTTTGGGTGTGACGGTTGAAGCACGTTTCAACGTTGGCGAATACGACATTGTGATCCTCAGTGCGAAAGAATCTGGTGGATTGGAAACTTGGCTTAAACGCAATGGCTACAAAATCCCCAGAGGTGCGAAACAGTTACTTCAGCCTTATATTCGCTCCTCAATGAAATTCTTTGTTGCTAAAGTCAACTTAGATAAATTCGAGCAATCTGGCTATCAGTTCCTCCGTCCGTTACAAATTTCCTATCAATCACCTAAATTCATGCTGCCAATTCGTTTAGGCATGATCAATGCTACGACAGAGCAGGATTTAATTGTCTACATTCTCTCGCCCCAAGGACAAGCAGAAATCACTAACTACCGAACGGTGAAAATCCCATCCGATGCAAATATTCCCTTGTTTGTCAAAGATGAATTTGGTGAATTCTACAAATCCATGTTTCAAACTGTTTACACCAAAGAAGACAGGAAAGTTGGTTTTTTAGAATACGCTTGGGATATGGGTAGTTGCGATCCTTGTTCCGCCGAACCCCTGACTCCAGAAGAACTCAAGCAAGCAGGTGTATTTTGGCTAGATGATAATTCTACAAGTAATGTGCCAGTACCCCCTAGTTTTCGTCGTCCCTCTCCTAGAAGTAACGTCTTCATCTCTCGATTGCATGTTCGTTATACCCGCGACAAATTCCCTGAAGACTTAATATTTCAACAAACTGCCAACAGTGAATCTTTTCAAGGACGCTATGTTTTGCAACATCCGTTCCAAGGGGAACTCAAATGTCAGGCTGGCAGAGAATATAAGCAGTCTTTACCCAAACGTTTTGAACAAGAGGCGCAAACTCTAGCTAAACTAACCAACTGGAAGATCCAAGACATTCGCAACAAAATGAAGTTGAGTGTAGGTAATCTGCAATATTCTTGGTGGGAAAATGTCCTATCCTGGCTGGGATTATATTAAGGAGAGTGGGGAGTGGGGAGTAAAGTTAATTCAAAAAATACTCCTCACATAACCTCTTAGGGCGATGGAACTTATTCTAGCTGCATCCTAGCTCTTTTGTCGCTCCATCAGATGCCGCTTACGTCCCTTAATTTTTTTGCCAGGATCGAAACCACTTGTTTTGATACCATCGTTGCAGTTTCAACGCTTTGGCTATCCATGATTACCTAGACAGGTTTTACAAAATCAGGTAAGTCGTCTTCTACTCGGCGAATATAGGGATAGTTATAAGCGACAATTGTTGCCAGCATGACAAAAATTCCAACTAAATTAAATAACAAACCAATACCCCGTCCTGGGCCAACACCAATGAGTAGTCCAATACTGTTTGCTAGCAATCCATCTGGAAGTAGTAAAGGCTGAAATACATAGTCTGCTAAAGGGCCAGCCAAGAGATAAGCAAGGGGAAAAGCAGCCCAGGCGATCGCACCCCGCAACGCAAAAACCCGACCTTGAACTTTCGGGTCAACCTTAACCTGCCAAATCGAATTATGAGAGCTAATAATAATCGGAACGCTGAAAAAAGCAAAAAAAGCCGCAACAGTAATTAAGATTGCTGAAGGTTGCATACCAGCAACTAAAATCGATAAACCTAATATAAACTCAAAACATAAAACTGCATTAACTTTACGTTTAAAACCGCCCCATGTACTCATTAAAACTGCCCCAAATAACCAACCACTTCCACCGATGGAAAAAATTTGACCGAGGACTTTAGCATTAGCAAAGCTTAAAACCATTGGAGTTATCAAAACTTGTACTAAACCAATAGTGAAGTCAGTAATAAAAAAGAACATCAGCAGCGTCAATAAACCAGGACGAGCTTTAATATAGTTCCAGCCTTCAACAATATTATCTAACAGTGAAGTCTGAGAATGTTGAATATATTGGGAACTGGAAACACTAGGAAAAGGGATTGTCAACAGGGTCAATAGAGCAACAATAAAGCTGGTAAAGTCAATTAAAATAACGCCGTAAATTTTAATTATATCTACCAATATCCCAGCTAAGATAGGAGATAATAATTGTCCCGCTCCTTGAGCAAGCTGAATCATGCCATTAGCACGACTAAAATGTTTTGGAGAAACAAAAAGAGTTGGGGTTGTATAATAGGCGGGTTGTTGAAATCCTTTGCAACCAGAACTGACTGCAACTGCTAAGTAAAGATGCCAGATTTGTAACCAATCTTGCCACATTAATAGAGCAATGGAAAGAGTACAAACAGCAGAAATACTATCACTTAAAATTATTAGCCAGCGTCGATTCCATCGGTCGGCGATCGCACCCCCAAAAGGAGCAAGAATAATATAGGGAAGTTCAGCACATACATACATCAAAGAAAATTGTACTGATGAACCAGTAGTCTGATACAGCCACACTCCCAGCGCAAAGCTAGTCAATCCAGAGCCAATCAGAGAAATTAGCTGTCCAAACCAAATCACAAGGAAAGTTCGCATTTTCCCATTCCTTAACTTTTGATCTGGGGTTTTTTCCCAATTTTACTACCAGCCTGAACGTAAACTTCAAGACCTTCTAGTGAATGTTGAATTAAATCGTCATCAAAACAAATAGTTCCAGGCTCGAACAAGAGAACTAAAGTAGAACCTCCATACTGAAAATATCCTTTCTCTTGACCTTTATAAACTATGCCAGGAGTATAAGTCTGAATGATACTGCCGATAGTAAAAGCACCTATCTCTATATAGGCGATTCTGCCAAAATTATCAGAAATAAATTCTGTTACCATTCTTTTATTGAGAGAGAAAATATTACATACTTTGGCAAGCGCAAGTGGATTAACGGAGTGATATTTTCCTTGAATATATTTTGCTTGTAATGCTTTTCCTATATCAGAAAAATGGAATCGATGGTAATCATAGGGAGCAAGACGCAGACAAAGTGCTGAACCTTGGCGATAGATTTGAGCTAATTTTTCACAGTTTAGTAATTCTGCAATCGTAACAGAAGAACTTTTCACAGGAATCTGAGTTTCTGCTGTCAATTTTGGATAAACTAAAATTCTACTATCTGCTGGAGCGCAAAATATATTTGACTCGGTAGTAAATACGCGAGCATTAGGTTTGAGTCGGCGTGAGAAAAAAGCATTAAAGCTGTGATAATTTTTCAGTGGCAATTCAGTCTCTTTAATATCAATTTGATACCGACGAACAAATTTATTAATTTGGCTTTTAGTCAAAGGTAAATCTTGATATTTGCCATAAAGCCAACAAAATGTCTTGTTATTAAGTAAATAGTTAAAAATTATAAATCCAAAATAATTTTCATATAATAAACGTAAAGTTTTTTCAGCAAATATCTGCTCATAAATAATTTCTCCTGTCTGACGTTCGAGGTAATAAATTTCAGTTTTCAGCGTTTTACTTGTCATTTATTCCTAGAAGTATATGCCTACAGTACTTACCCAACCATATACAGCCGTAAGTGCGATCGCGCCGAGAGCAAATATCCCATACCAAACGCCTCGCAGCTTGAGCATTTTAAAATTGCCTACCATTGCTAGAGCTAATAGTAGGTAAACACCATCTAAGATAAACTTCATTGTTTCATCAGGTAAAGCAAATCTAGCTGTAAATGCTAGGGGAATAAACAAAGCCGCGTAAGTCACAGGTAAGCCTGTATAATATTGTTCGCTTCCTTCATTCATTAAACCTGTAGTATTAAAATATGCCAATCGTAAGGCATTTGTTGCGAGATAAAATATTAGCACTGCAATAGATAATAAATCCTTCAATCCAAAGCAGTAAGCAAAAGTTGCTGGAGCAAAACCAAACGAACAAACATCAACAATACTATCTAATTGCTTACCGACTTCAGATTGTAATTCTGTGCGGGAAATTTTTTTAGCAACCAGACCATCAAATAAATCAATTATTCCTGCATACATCATGCAGATTACAGCTTCATTATAATGCCCATGTACTGCTAAAAAAACTGAGATTAAACTCAAAACTAGCCCTGTTAAAGTTAAACTGTTAGCTAAATCAATTTGCCGTATAATTGGACTAAACATAGCGTTTTTGCAGATAATATAAAAAACTTATTTGATTACATTTTGTCAGGACGGGTTTAACGAAGATATTGCTAAAATACCCAGATTTCAGCGAAATAAGACCCGACAAGCAAATTTAATTATCTCCAGAAATACGGGAGATTCAGAAAACTATTAAAAGGTTAGTTTAAAGACTGTTTGCAATGCACAATAAAATAAAAAATTGGAATTGTAAACATTACACTATCAAACTTATCTAAAACTCCTCCAGTTACTGCTAAAACTTGACCAAAATCTTTAATTCCTGCTTCTCGCTTTAGCGAAGACGCAATCAAATCACCAGTTAATGCCATCAAAGCAACTCCTCCAGACAATAACAAAACTTGCCAAAGTCGCCATTCTGGTAACATGAAACTAAGACTCCAGCCTAAAACAAGACAAGCTAGGAGTCCTCCAATAGTTCCTTCCCAGGTTTTATTAGGACTAATCCCAGGAATTAGAGGCGTTTTTCCTAATATTTTGCCAATTCCTTGAGAAAAACCATCATTAGTTAATACTAGTAAGATGAGTAGATTAAATTCTTGATAAGCAGAGTCGGCAAGTGTTAATAAGCTGGCTAAGGGGATAGTAATAAAAACTATGCCAAAAGCTGTAGTTAAAATACCGTGCATTGGGGGTGGATGACGCAGGATTAAAATTGGTAAAGCGATCGCCACCCAAGTAGCAACGATCGCGCTGCAAAAAATAGCAAAAACATTTCCCCAAACTCCGCCCACAATCCCAACAGTTCCCAATAGCTGCAACAGCACAGGTAAAGCGATCGCGCCATATTTAATTTGCACAGTTTCTAGTAATTCTTGCCAACCAAAATAGGCTAAGAACAAAGCAACAGGGAGTAATCCGTATTTTCCTAGCCCTGCCGCAGCAATTAAAATCAATCCAATGCCGATTAAGATAGCTAATTTGAGAGCATCGTGTTTAACTTTTGTCGGGTCGCGTCGATAGATAATAGCGAAAATCATGAAAAAGAATAAAGCGATCGCTATTTCCCCCCCAGCAATAACAAGGGTTGGCAAAATTAACGGGTTGAAAATTTCCACAAATTCTCTCACTTCTTATAAGAAACTTTAATTTTGAACCTAGATATTATCCATAAAACCAAGCCTGGTAAATGGCGTTTCAGAAAAATAATTACCTTACTGTAATTGGCGATCGCTTTTTCTTTTTTCCGTTGAGAAATCGCTTGCACAATTTCTTTTGCTGCTTGTGACGGCGATATCAGCAACATTGACGGAATAGAATCTTGCCACTCTGGATGCCAAATACCTTGGTTATCTACTTGGCGAATTTCAGTAGCAACGTAGCCAGGACAAATGTGTATTACCGATACATTATCGGGCGCTAACTCCTGAGATAATGACTCGCATAAAGCCCGCAAAGCAAATTTGCTCATGCTATAAGCAGAATCACCACTCAAGGCAATGTAACTTTTCACACTACTAATAACAACTAATCTTCCCTGCGTTTTCTTCAGGTCATTTAAGGTAGCGTAAATTGTGTTGAGAACTCCAAAAATATTTGTTGCAAACAGCTTGCGGTAGTCATCCACATTTAAGTCTGCCAATTTGCCTTTTAAAGACCAACCTGCATTAGCAACAACGATATCAATCTTACCGAATTTACTTCGAGCAAGACTGACAGCTTTTTCTACTTCGCTATCTAAAGTTACATCGCAGGATATAGCTAGTACCTTCTGAGCGCTGGGGTCAATCTCTGCGGCTATAGTTGCTAATCGTTCCGTGCGTCTCGCCAAAAGCACAACCTTTGCACCTTCACGGGCAAGTTCTTTGGCAACTTCTGCCCCAATTCCAGAGGAAGCCCCAGTAATCAACGCCACTAAACCATTAAACTGACTCATATAGTTTTAGCGTCTGCACAAAAATTGCCGATCCCAAAAATGTTTTGTGGATCGTTGGCTTGTTTGATTTCTTTAATCAATTCAATACTGTCAGATGACAAAGTATTTTTGATAAATTCTTGGCGACTTTTACCAACACCATGATGATGAGAAATAGAACCACCATTTTCCATGATTGCTACTCTGATATAATGCTCGATTTGAAGAGAAATTATTTCTGGAGATTCAACTCCTTTACTATAAAAGCCAAACATAAAATATAAACAAACACCTGTATGATAAACTTGACTAATTCGGTAAGATAGATAAGATTTTCCAGGTAAATTAAACTTTTCATGCTGTTCTTTTAATATCTGGTCAACAGCATGACAAACTTGGTGAATTTGACTCCAAGAGACAGATGTTTCAAAACTTTCGCCAAGAATAAAAAAACTAGCTAAAAAATCTCGCATATAGGCAATAGCATAAGTTAGCATATAGCCTCGTTGTCCGTTTTCTGCCCCCGATGCCAAGCCTTGAAATTTTTTAGCTAACGCATATATATTAGTTTGTTGATAAGCAATTTCTTGAGCAGATCCTTCCATAACAATAGTAGCTGCTACCATTTGATAGGGATTAAAGCCACGCAGCTTTAATAAATAAAACTTTTTGAGTTTATCAATCCAGCCTTTGATATTAGTTGGCTGTGGTTTCAAGGCTTGACCGAAGCGAAATTGATTATTATCTACCAAACGAATACTAGCTGGAACAAATCCGCTATGAGCTAAACTGTATAAAAATCCTACTCCTAACTCGAAGTTAGGAAAAACGAGAGATCCATATTTTTTTACCTGGGGAATAGGATGAATTTTAATCACAGCTTTGGTAATTAATCCTAAGTTTCCCTCACTACCAAACAGGATATTTTGAATCTGCATTCCCATTGAAGCGCGGGTAATTGGTTGTATTTGTTCAATTGTGCCTTTAGGGGTAATTAGAGTAATGTTTTCTACAATTTGCTCAATATTGCCATAGCGATTTTTTTTCATTCCACTCGCATTTGTAGAAATCCAACCCCCTAAAGTCGAAAACTCTAAACTATCAGGTTCGTGACCGCAAGTAAATCCATTTTTTCTTAACTGTTCCTCAAGCTGCTGACCTGTAATTCCTGCTTGTACACAAGCGCGGAGATTATCTCTATCTATCCATTCAATTTTATTCATTCGCCGCATATCTACAGAAACTACCATTCTTTTTTCATCTTCTGGTAGCTTTAAGGCGCAGCTAACATTAGTTCCGCCACCGAAAGGAACAAGACAGATATTGTGTTCTATGGCAAGATTTATAATTTTTTGGGCATCTAACTCTGATTGGCAATAAAATACCATATCTACAGTTCGGTCTAATTTAGAGTAAAGAACTTTGTAAACTTCTTTAAAAGCACTTTGCCCATGACTGTGAAAAAGACGTTCTGGCTCGTCAAATGTGTATTGATTACTAGGAAATATATTTTCTAATTGTTGACAAAAGCTTTTATTGATATTTAAAGGGTAAATAAATTTTTCTGTTATTTCTGGTTGCTGTTCATGGGGATTAATTTCAATACCTAATTGTTCTTCTATATGGGAAATAAAATAAGGCATTTTGTAGCCTGATAAATTATAGCGATCGCCTGTCAAAGTTACCGAGCGATCGTCATTGATGATAAACTGGGTATCGGCAAACCCCCATTTATGTCCCCAAGTTTCCATAATTCACTCCTCCTCTTAAATTGTCGTGCAGTTGAGCGATCGCCACATATACATCATTAATAATTTGTTGTTGAATTTGACGAGTGTCAAGTATATTTTGTTTAGTTTGATAATGCCTGAAGTCTAAAGGTAAGCCAAAACTGACATAAATTGGATGTCGTTTGGGAAAATGTCTACCTTTAGGCAATGCTTGATAAGTTCCATGAATATAAACAGGAATGACAGGAACGTTTAAATGCAGCACTAACAATCCTAATCCCAGTTTTAGGCGTTGAAGCTCACCCGTTATCGAGCGAGTTCCTTCTGGGAAAAACAGAATTACTTTGTGTTGTTCGACAATTTTTTGACAGGAACGCAGAGAATTTAAAAAATTACCTTTGCGTTCAAAGCAAATCATGTTGAAAAAATTCTGGCACATCCATGCTTTGAATGGTTGATTGAAAAAGTAGTCTTTTGCTGCCAAGCTGTAAACATTTTTAAAATGTTTGCCTTGGGCCGCTATCACTGCTGGGCCGTCAAGATGACTAACATGGTTAGCTGCAATTATATAAGCTCTATCCTGGGGAATATTTTCTAGTCCTTGACATTTAAGCTGAAACCAATGTTGGTAAAGCAATTTACCACTTATCCAAATAATGTTTTGACCTATATTAACTAGCCAATTTAAAAGTTGATTTTCTGTCATTATTTTATCTTAGTCATTGGTCAGTAAATATTTATCAGCTATGAGTCATTAGGAAAATTTTTTCTTTGAATTTACTTCTATCTTCACAATTTTTTATAATTAGCTATGTTTGGTAATCTGATATTTACCTAGTTTTAACTTTATGAAGCTGGTTCTAAATAACCACTAATAAGGAAATACGAAAAATATATTTTAAGTAAAGCAGTATCTACAGGAGGGCAAATAATCGCAGTTTCTCTCAGCGTATTAAGAGTTTCTTGACAACTAATTTTTGGTCTTATATTTTGTTGGTATAACTCAGGAATTGTGATTTCTTCTCGCCCCCATTGTTTGCAAAAGAAAGGAATTAGAGATGTTAAAACGTTTTGGTTTGTTCGCATAGTAGCAGACAACTGTTTTTGCCACTGTTGATAAGGAATGAGTTGGATAGAATAACCTAAAGAGCAAAGCCAAGCAAACAAATCTTGCCAATGGTAAGGATGAGGATTATTCAGATGATAGCACTTGCCGATCGCTTGCTTTTGTCTAGATAAATAAACAATTCCTTGGGCTACATAGTCAACTGGAGATAAATCTAAAAAATAGTCGAGTTGAGGCATACTACCCATCTGGATATAACCCTTAATCATCCGACAAATAATATCATTGTTTTTCCAAATTCCGGTTTGACTATCCCCAGAGATAAAAGCTGACCTATAAATATTTATTGGCAATCCGCGATCGCGGGCTTCCATAACCAACTTCTCTGCTACCCATTTACTTTGAGAATATCCCAAATAAATATCTTCCCAATCAGATAGTGATTCGTTTTCATCGACTATTTTTTGGCAATAAGCTGATGACTCAAATACAGCAAAACTTGAAATGTAATGCAGGGATTTGGTTTTACTTTGGCAGGCTAATCGTAAAATTTCTTGTGTTCCTAAAACATTGCAAGGTTTCAATCGAGCATAAGAGTACACATAACTTAGTAATGCTCCACTATGATAAATACTGTCAATCTCATTTGCTAGTTTGCTAAATGTTGCTGTTGTCAAACCCAGTTGTGGCAGAGAAATATCACCCAAAACTGGTATAATTCTTGACTGGAAAGAACTATTCCACAAGTTGTAAAACTTTAAATTATTTTGCAATCTCCCTTGGGCAGTTTCAAGTTCGGATGCACGCACAAGACAATAAATTTTTGCTTGAGTTTGTTGTAATAGTTCGGATAGTAAAAAAGCCCCTAAAAAACCTGTTGCTCCGGTTAAAAAAATAGAAGTGGGTTCAGTTACCAATGAGGTAGCGGTATTTTCTGGATAAATAGTTGATTCTAAAACTGCTTCTGCGGATAAATCTATAAATTTTTCAATTTTTTGATGATTTTGAGTCATAAATTCCAGAATTTCAGCTTTCCGTTCGCTGAGAATTTTCTGAATTTCTGGAGATAATACTCCTTTCGGCGCACGCAGATGTAGCTTACCATCCTGAGCCGATAACTTAATTCCTTGTTTATTAAGCCAATCAAAAAGTTGATAGAGATTCATAAGGTTATTTCCTCTATATCACCCAAATGTTGAGCTAAAGCTTCAATAGTTGGGTAATCAATTAGTAAATCCGGTTCTAACTGGCATTCCAGAAAATCACCCAGATCGCCAGTCAAACTGACTGCGGCACTAGAATCTAATCCGTAACTATGTAAAGGCAAAGTGACATCTATTTCATCTGAAGCTATTTCTAAAGCGGTAGCTAGATATGAAATTAGCCAGGCTTGAATTTCTGCTACAGTAACCTTTGTTTTCAATACTTCTGAGGCTTTTAATGTGGAATCAATTTGTAAATTTTCAAGTTCCATTTTTTATTATTTGAAAGTTTTGTTAATTATTTTTAGCTAATTGAGAGTATTATTGTGAAATTTCATTCAGTTTTTTGAATTCAATTGCTTCTAAACTAGGATGCTTTACATCCCAAGCTAAACCTATAGCTTGTAAAGTAAAAATTACCCAGTATCCTGGATCTATTTGCCACCACTTTAAACCAAACTTTGCTGAGTTAGGAAAAGCATGATGGTTGTTGTGCCAACCTTCACCAAGGGTAAGAATCGCCAACCAAATGTTGTTTTTACTTTGGTCTATGTTTTTAAACAATCTTTTTCCATAAACATGACCTATAGAGTTAATAATGTAACCACTATTAAAGCTGAAAAAAAGTCTGAGCATTCCTCCCCAGATAAATCCTTGTAAAAAACCCAGCCAACTCCAAGTAATAATTCCCCCTAAAATCGCTGGAAGAATTAAACCTAAAATAATCCATATCCCATATAGTCGGTTGATTTTTTGATAAATAGGGTCTTGGAGTAAATCTTTAGCAAAAACAAGAGAATTGGGGAGTTCTCCATCTAATAACCAACCAAGATGGGCATACCACAAACCTTTGAGCCTCCCGCCAATTCCTTCACCGTGAAGATGAGGAGAATGAGGATCTCCAGGGCGATCGCTATATTGATGATGACATCGATGAACAGACACCCAAGAAATCACCGAACCTTGACCTGCCATAGAACCAAGAATAGCTAGAATAATGCCGATTACTGGTATACTTTTGAAAGTTTTGTGAGCAAAATATCGATGAAAGCCAACAGTAATTCCTATACCAGTCAGGATTAACATGAACAACAATAGACCTATTTTCCAAGCCGTAATACCTAATATAAAAAAATCAGCTAAAGCCGCTAGACATCCAAATAAAGATATAAAAAAAATTCCTAAAATAAAACGTCGCTTAATGTTTTCTAAATAAATACTTGATACTGAAACTTTAAGTTGAGCGGACATTTTTTACCCCTAGCAATAAGTTTAAATATAAAGTCATAATCAATAAGTGAGTGGATTTAAACCCACCAAAACAAGACCACAAAATTGTTAATTTTATGGTGAATTTAAACCCATTTATACTCTTACTAAAAAGCAAGCTACATCCGTAAATCACGCAGAATTTAATTAGATAATTCTGGTGACTAACGTCCTTATTCTTTATTTCTGATTTATAAATTTATCTTTCAGAGTAAAATTGATATTACTATAAAAGCTGCGGAATGCAATGCATTTTTATAGTTATTTACATATCTATTATTTGTAAATTTCCAGATAAAAATGCCTCTCGGCAAGCAAAGCGCTGAATTTTACCACTAGAAGTTTTAAGAAGACTGCCAGTTTTAACCAGTACTATAGTATTAATCTGTATCCCATCTTCGGTTGCAACTGCTTGACGAATATTTCTGACTACCTCTTGAACATTTAGCTTATGCAAGTAAGTACGCTCGACTTCCTGAACTACTACCAATTTCTGTTCGCCGTTTAAATCTACTACAAATGCCGCACCAGAACCGACAACTAGAGCAGGATGGCTTTGTTGCACTGTCTGTTCAATATCTTGAGGATAATGGTTGCAACCTCTAATGATAATTAAATCTTTAATTCGGCCAGTTACGAACAACTCACCATGCTGTAAAAATCCTAAATCCCCAGTTCTGAGAAAGGGGCCTTCATCTGCTAGATAAGCATTAAAAGTTTGTTCTGTTAGGTCTCGTTGCTGCCAATATCCCATAGCTACGCTTGCACCCGATACCCAAATTTCTCCTACTTTACCCTCTGGACATGGGATTTGTAACTCAGGATCGACTATCGCTATTTTCTGGTCTAATCTTGCGTAACCACAACCAACCATTTTCTGAAGATTTTCTGAAGTATTGACATCTGCAACTATTTGGTGTTTCTCTAATGCTGCTTTGTCAACTTGGCAAACACTAGGTAGAGATGTTTTCAAACCGCCAGAAACCAATAAAGTTGCTTCTGCCATACCATAACAGGGATAAAATGCTTCCTGCCGAAAACCACAAGACTTAAAAGCTGTTGCAAATCGTTCTAAAGTTTCTATACGAATAGGTTCTGCTCCATTAAAAGCTAATATCCAGTTACTCAAGTCAAGTTCTGCTTTTTGTTCTAAAGTAATTTTTTTTACACATAATTCGTAAGCAAAATTTGGCCCGCCACTGGTAGTTGCTTTGTAGCGAGAAATAGCTTGTAGCCAGCGCCAAGGTTTTTGGATAAATGCTACAGGTGACATTAAGATCGTAGGCGCACCAACATATAACGGTTGTAGCACTCCACCAATCAATCCCATGTCATGATAAGGTGGCAACCAAGACACTCCCAAACTATATGGTGTGTCTTGAAAACAACTCTGGATTAGCTGACTGTTATATAGCAAATTGCCATGCGTAATCATTACACCCTTTGGTATCCCTGTAGATCCGGAAGTGTATTGCACAAAAGCTAGAGTGTCTGGTGAGGCTTGATAGGGGATAAAATTTTCACTACTAACGATATTGTTAGTAGTTATATAGTGCAAGTTTGGTAACTGTTGATTTTGACCTAGTTGATTGCTGATATTTGCTAACAAATCAGATGTGGTGAGAACAACTAGCGGTTGAACATCTATAATAATTGCCTCTAATCTAGACTGATGTTGATTCCGCCGGGGTGGATAAGCGGGAACTGCAATTATTCCAGCATATAAACAGCCAAAGAAGGCAGCAATAAAATCAAGTCCAGGTGGGTAGAGAAGTAAAGCGCGTACGCGTAGCGCGCCGTAGGCATCGCCAGGATTTATGATACTTTGTAGTTGAGATGCGATCGCCTTTGCTTGTTGGTCTAACTCTTTATAAGTAAGCTTGGCAACTTCTGTTTCTCCGTCTTGCAGAAAAATAAAAGATGTTTTATCTGGCTCAATCAAGGCTCTTGCTTTAACAATATCAATAAAATTGGCAATCTCCAGGTTCATCCCACGTAATTTTATCAAGTATAAATATTAAAGAATTTACCAAATTATATTCAGAAAAAATACCAGCAATTCTAAATTTAAGGATTGATAAGGAATTCAGCTGACTTTTCACGGGATGTGGAACCTGGATTTGTCACCACATTCTTTCAGAGACGCTAACGCGAACGCCAACGGCATGGCAACGCACAGAGCGAGTCCGCGTACTCTGTAAGAGTTGCAAGCTAGCAAGAGCGTCTGTCTGCGACACGCTGTTCGCGAACGTAGAGAGCATCCGCAGGAGACAGGAAGAAAGAGGATTTTAGCCTACTTTACTTTTATTAACATAGTTTGATTTTTTCCACTCCTTCTACTTATCTTGACGAAAGGTAATTCTTCGGGTGTTGTTATACGCAATACTAAGATATTCTTGCTTTCTTCGCCAAGATTGTCATGGTTCAATTCGATGAACAGCTACGCCGCTTAGTTACAGAAGCCTGTGGACACCAACCTGGAAGCCCTCAGCGTCAGAAGCTGCTCACGCAAATTATTCGCTTGACAGCAAATAGACTCTGGAGGGAAAATACTCCCTACTATCAAGACGCACTACAACAAACTTGGTTGTATTTCTGTCGCAATGTTTGTGAAGGTTTGACAGGTCAAATCTACGATCCAAATTATGGCAGTGTGATCACCTGGCTGAATGCTTACCTAAAACGGAGACTACAAGACTTTTACCTTAAGCAGAACCGAGAACAAGCCACAACAGTCCCTCTGAGAATTCGTCAGTCTACATCCAGTGGAACAAGTGAAACTATCGATCCTGTAGATAACCTACAGGCTACCCCCCAAGCACCTCCGATTTTGGAAGAGTTGGAGATATGGGCGAAGACAGATTCGGATGGAGAACTGCGCGGTACTTACATTAAAGGGCGTCCAGATGTGAATTGTCAGGTGTTAATTCTCAAACGCTTACCCCCAGAAGTTAGCTGGAAAGATTTATCTGAGGAATTTAGGTTGTCAATTCCGACATTAAGCAGTTTTTATCAACGCCAATGTTTACCGCGTTTGCGTAAGTTTGCAGAATTGGAGGGATTATTATGATCGGTGCTGTTAGCGATGCTGAGATAACAGTTATCAGTTATAGCAAGGGACTGGGGATGGTGGGGCCCCCTCTGGGGATAAGGGGTAATGGGGACTGGGGACTGGGTGAAAAGCCTTTTTGTGTCTAAGTTTTATCGTCTGTTGATGTCCTAACCACCAAAGCTTGTGCTATATCAGCAAGAATCGGTTGGTAACTGGTCACTGGTCACTGTTCACTGTTCACAAGGACACGTAGTGCAAGAAAAAATACGTTCTTATTTCAACTATGGGGTTATACTCAGCACGGGCTAAACGCCCCGCTATCCATATACAGCACTCAGCACTACTGACACCAATGCACTGCCTTCTGCCTCTACCTCCTTCAAGAAACTTGTATATCTTGTAGCTTTGCTACCATTTCTGCACGCGCCGAAACCTTCAACTTCCGAAACATTCTCTTCAAAGCTTGTTTGACGGAATTTTGCGTAATCCAAAGTTTTTCTCCAATTTCTGCATTCGTTAACCCCTGTGCCACTAACTCGGCAATTTCTAACTCACGCGCTGTCAAAGGACTAACTAAAAGGGAATTGGATATTTTGGGTTTTGTTCGTAGGGTTGCCATTTTTGCTGACAAATGAATGCATAAAGCGCTCAAGTCAGCTAAATCGTTACCATTAAAAGCAGGATTTCCCTTGTCACGAGCCAAGTTAAGGGTTCCGACAAGACGACCATCGCAAACAATTGGCCCGGTCATCACGTGTTCGTGGTCGGAACGCGAACAAAAATGCTTCCAGTCTCCTGGCGATAATAATAACTGTTCGTGGGCGGGAGCATGACGCTCAACTACATAGCGTCCCACTGGATTGCTCTCTAAGCATACTGCTGGAATGCCTGGAACATTAATCTCAGTGGTTGGTTGCTCATCTAGGAGATAAATACCCCAATTTTGCACGCCAAAATGCTCGCTAATTTTATCCGTGAGAGCGAGTCTTAACTCTTGCTCATTTTGGACATTAGCGATCGCCTGAAATACAGCGTGTAGAGAATTAGCCATAAGTGTACCCAGTTGGGGACTATCCAAGCCTCAACAATTACTTCTATGCTAATACCAAGGAAACTAAAACGCTAATTACAGTAGCGACTAGGAGAAGCACATGACAGTTACACAACTCTCTGCTCAGGAACTTTTCCGGGCTGCTTATGAAAACCGCTATACTTGGGACAAGAATTTCCCTGGTTATACTGCAAATATTACCTATAAGCATGATGGTAAAGTGTTTACAGGCAAAGTTATCATCAGTGCCAATCTCAAAGCCGAAGTTTTGGATGTAGATGATGAGTCAGCCCAGAAAGCAATTCATGGTCAAGCCTGGGAGATAGCAATTCACCGCGTCCGCCGCAGCTTTGAAGACACTCACAGCGCCAATACGTTTAGTTATGGTAAAACTGACGAAACAGGTGCGGTTGAGCTTTTAATGGGTGGTAAGGCTGAGGGCGATAAATACAAAGTCCGCAATAATGAAGTCTGCCATGTTCACCGTCTAATCCACGGGACTTACGTTACCATTGACACCTTCAGCAGTCACGATACCGGGGAAGGCTACCTGTCCCATACCTATGACTCTGTGTACCATGACCCCAAAACTGGGGAACAGAAGGGCGGTAGAAGCGAATTTATTGATGAGTATGAAAAAGTTGGTGACTATTTCATCCTAAATCGTCGGGAGATTCGCACCGAGACAGCAGGACAATTTTCTACTCAGGAATTTATTTTCTCTGACATTAAATTGTTGGAACCTGTTGCTGCTTAAGCTGTATTCTGTAATCTAAAAATTAGCGATCGCTCTTGAGTTAAAGGGAGCGATCGCTTTTATTTTTTGGGCATTCCATGCGTAACTGTAGCTTCTCGTAGACATCGCTCAATCACGTTAAGATACTTAATTAGGTGTTCCTAATAAGCGTGGTAATCTACTTTATGAGTCAACTTGAAAACATTCAAGCTGAGTACGAAAAGTTCCCTGAAGCATTTGAGAGTGTAATTATTAGCACTGTGAGCGCACAAGCAATACCCAATGCTAGTTATGCTCCCTTTGTAATAGATGATTCCAAGAATATCTACATTTACGTTAGTGGTCTTTCGATTCACACCAAAAATCTTTATGCCAATCCTCATGTTAGTGTCTTGTTTATCGAGGATGAAGCTAAAAGTAATCTAATTTTTGCCCGTCGTCGTTTGAGTTTTGATTGTACGGCAACTTTGATAGAGCGTGAAACTGACAATTGGAATCAAATTGTTGAGCAATTTCAAGAGCGGTTTGGTGAAATTATCGAGGTGTTGCGCGGCTTATCTGACTTTCGGATTTTCCGATTAACTCCAAGTGAAGGTCGCTTTGTAGTTGGTTTTGGAGGAGCATATCATATTAGTGGCGATAACCTTCATCAACTTGTTCAAATCACAGGAGATGCCGAGAAAAAGCAAGGATAAATGATGAATTATGAATTGCAAGAATTCAGCATCTAGGAGTCAGAATTTAGAATTTAGAAAGAATCAAGTCTAATGGATACAGCAAATTTCAAGTTAGAGAGGTATACAATCTAAGTTTAAAAGCCAGGTTTAAAGCCTGTTTTACTTCTGAATTCAGAAGGACTGAATTCTGCTATATAACTATTCAGACAGATGTATTTTGACTCCTGAATTAGTTTGACTGTAGGCAAATTCAAATAAACTAAACTTTTTAATTTTATGCTTCAGTTTCAACCTCCTGGCTTTGGGCATAAAGTCATTCATACATTCTTGGGGGCAATGGTTTACTATACCCAAACGAATGCACCTTGGACGATTGCTGACACTGAAGATTTACCTCCACTACTATTTCTCCATAACTTTGGTGGGGGAGCGTCTGCCTATGAATGGTCTAAAGTTTACCCAGCTTTTGCCTCTAATTACCACATTTTAGCTCCCGATTTAATCGGGTGGGGAGAGTCGGCCCATCCAGTGCGGGATTATAAAATTAGGGATTATCTCAGCACGATCGCAGAGTTTATCATCCAAACTTGTCGCCAGCCGGTGACAGTGGTAGCCTCATCTCTTACAGCTGCTTTTGCTATTCGCCTAGCTATTGTTCAACCCAATTTATTCAAAGCACTGTTTTTGGTTTCCCCTTCTGGATTTGATGATTTTGGACAGGGTGCTGGACGCAGACTTCCGCTTTCGGTAATCAATGCGCCTCTGTTGGACAATTTTATTTACATGATTGGTGCTGAAAATGAAATTGCAGTCCGAAATTTTTTACAAAGTTTTCTCTTTGCTAAGTCACAACGAGTATCTCAAGAGATGGTGGAGGCTTATTTAACCTCGGCACAACAACCTAATGCCAAGTTTGCTGCTTTAGCATTTTTGCGAGGCGATCTTTACTTCGACTTGAGTTTATATATTCAACAACTAACAGTTCCCACCGTCATTTTTTGGGGAGAAAAAGCACAATTTACCAACATCAAATTAGGACAACGCTTGGCAAATCTAAATCCAAGAGCAATTCGAGATTTTTATGCGATCGCAGATACCGGAATATTACCTCATTTGGAAATACCAGAAGTTTTCATTGGTTTATTGCACCGGTATCTTGGGTAAGTGGGCAGTAGGGAAGCAGCACTTCGGCTACGCTCAGTGACCGGGGAGCAGAGGAGAATAACTAATGACCAATGACAAATGACAAATGACAAATGACCAATGACAAATGACAAATGACAAATGACAAATGACAAATAACAAATGACTATTTAGAAAATAATTGTGCATTTAATGCTTTAGTAATGCGATCGCCAGAAGCTTCTAAGTGAGCTAAGGTGTAAACATCAAGGCTTTCGCCAAGTTGTTTGAGTTTGACATCAATGGCTTTTTGGAGTTGGCGCAATTTATACCAAGCCAATGTCCGACCATCTTCAGGTGTATTAGTAGTACCCAACATCATCTGTAACAAAATATTCAGATGCTCCCGTTGCAATGAACGCCGGATGCTCGAAATTGGCTTTGGTTCTCCGGGGGCAAAAATTTCTGTCCAGATGCCTGTTTGCAGGGTGTCGAACAGTTCTGGTATGGAAAGCGCTTCTCCAGGCAGAGTTTTTAATTCTATATCTTGTAACCGATTTAGGCGATCGCTGTCTAATAGCGATCGCAATATCATACTTTGAAAACTCAAAATGCGATCGTGAATTGGATAATCAAGGCGGTTATTAGGTGCAGAACTACCCCAGTCTCCCCAACGCGATGGTGCTAGTTGATTGAGCAATTGTGGTGAAAAGCTGAAAGCATCATCTGCAAATACATATTCTTGCAATTTTGTCAATGCTTGGCGTTGTTTTAAAAGTGAAACTGGTACAAATGCCCAAGCAGCATCATTACTGGTATGGAGACGCCGAAACGATTGTCCGCCAATGTATTTAGAAAGCAAAGTGGCGTTCCGAAAATAATATTTAAGTACTCTATTAAACTGAAGGCGTAGGTTACTATAGCTTTTGGCTTTCGATAGATAACCCTTATCAAGACGCTCCCACATAAAACGAGCATTATCCATTTGCCACTGCGAATACAGTAGCACATCACTACTCATATCCCAGACATTTGCTAAAGGATTAATGTCCCAGATATCTTCATCGCTTGCATAAGATAATTCTGGTTGAGGCGACGCTAGGGCTATCTGGTTTAAAAAACTTTTTTCTGATTCTGGAATAGTTACCTCCAGCGCTGTTGATGGAAATTTTTTATAACCATACTCAATTGCCCATTCGTCATAAGGCCCAATAACTCTTGGGAAATAGTCACCTTGCTGTACTCCCTGTGGTGCTATGTTCACAGGTACATAGTCCATCACCGAACCCACTAAACCTTTGGTGCGAGTGATTTCAGTATTATTTAATTCTTCTGGCGCTAACATGGTGCTGCCGTAAAAGTTGTGGCGCAAACCCAGAGTGTGCCCGACTTCGTGAGCGATGAGAGAACGCAAATATTGATGCACATACTCCTTCATCGTTTCACTACTAGATGTAGTGTTTGGCAACATTGACAACGCCAGCGCCCCCATAGCTGCTTGATTTGAAGATTCCATACCATAGCAGGACTCTGAGGAGAAAAAGTGAGCAGAGGAAGATGATGCAAATCTATCCAGGAATTTCTCCGCGTCTTCACGTCCTTTCGTTTTTTCTTGACATGAATTTGCTTCCATCAGTGCGTGATATTCTTGCTGAATTAAACGCACCATATTGGCATCCACAATGATATCTGCATCCAATATTTCCCCGGTGAATGGGTTGACGCGCATCGGCCCTTTGGCAAAACCTGCATCTAAAGAATTGAACCAGCGAATGGTGTTGTAATGTACATCTGCTGGTTTCCAATCAGCATCATCTGGCATTTGCTGCACTTCAATGGCATTTTGAAATCCAGCTTTTTCAAATGCTTTGTTCCACATCAAAACACCTTCACGAATCGCATCGCGGTATTCTAGTGGTACAGCATTTTCAATCCAATACACAATTGGTTTTTTGGGTGGAGATAAGGGAGCATCAGGATTGGATGGTTCTAGATGCCAGCGATTAATATAACGTACAAATGATTCGCGAGCATTATTATTAGAGAAATCTTGGAAAGCAGTAGTAAAATATCCAACTCTGTCATCGGCAAGTCTGGGAATATAACCATTGTTTTTTCTCAGTTGAGAAAAACTGTAGTGTACCTTTAGAGTGAGTGCCCTGCTATCGGGTACAGCGATTAAATTTGAGCCTTCTAGTGATGAAAAACCGTAAATCGAATCAATCTCTACGTTTTCTGGGAAGCTGTTAACATCACCAAAATATGATTTGCGTACATCTAAGCGGTAATCAGCTTGTAAAGAATATTTTAATAGAGGAGTTAATCCAGGTAAATCCTGCATTAGCAGTCCATTCAGGTCGAGCAGAATATTTTTACTTTTTGGATCGATAGTAGCTATTTCGAGTGAATAAAGGACTGAATCGCTAAATGAGCGAGCAAGCGATCGCTGTTCTGGTATATTATCTGTACGGAATTTTAAATTACGTACAACAAAATGCAATCGGTTATTTACTCGTTGGAAGTAAAAGATAAAATCAGAGAGAGGTAATCCACTATAAACCCCACTTTCCCCAACGCCTGATTCCAATGTCACTATAGCTAGATAATCTTTATTTAGCTGCTCTGGCTTAAGTTCTAAGAAAACTTTTCCCGAATCCTCGCTGCAATAAAGTGTGAAAAGTCCCTCTAGTTTATCTACCCGATTAACAATCCCATTAAATCGGCAAAAATCCTCCTTTTTAATTTCAGCAATATTCTTGTCAGCACTTGCTACGTTTTCAACTACTGGCAGTGTATTTAATTGCTGTACATCAATATTAGAAGTATTTGAAAGTTGGGTTGCTCCTGCATAATCATTTGATAGAAACAAGTTAGACAGTAATACTATACAAAATACTAATTTCGTTATCCAGTATTTCATCCTTTGGCTTTCCACCTGAAGCAGTTATCGTGTTAAGGAAAAATGTGGATTAGTTTGTCATCTGCAAGTCCTTCAAATATCTAAGGACTACCATATAAATCCACTTAGTCAGATAAACAATGTCTCTAACCTAAAAGTCTGTAAATATTAATTGTTATTAGTAGCTCTTTAGGAATTACCCATTAAGGATTTATGTCTTAAAGCAGATAATTTTTACCGCTAAAGATATATGTTTTTTTTACTTATATCTGTATTAAAAACCAAATGTAGCATTAAAAATGTATTTAGCGCTACATTTGACAGCCTAAGCAATATCAAGCATTTTTTATAAAAAAAGAGCAGGGCTTTTAAAAAAGCTGTTATTAAGCAAGTAAATCCTTTTTTCGGATGAATTGTGGAAATTTATGGTAATCTCAACTTTTTTCTCAGATGGTCAATTGGTTCTTCCCAATGGTCTTCAAAGCGGTAGCCCAACAGAAAATCAGCTTTCTTGCCTAGTTCTCGCCCTTTCTCCAGGTTGGCGAAAATCGCTTTGATTTGTTGGCGAGCTAAAATTGGATAGAGCAATCTAGCCAAGCACAGACTGATTTCAAGTGATTTACTGTAGTTTTGTGTAGCAGCAAAAGCAAGTACACCAATTTCTCCTGCATAAGTGGTGTCAAAATCAAGTAAGACATGAAAAATATCATGGGTAACTAAATATCGCAGAGCAAATAGATTACGTTTGGCAACGTCTTCTAGTTTAGGACTGATATTTAATGGTTTTAGTTGATTTATCCGCATCTGATTGGCATATTCTCGTCCAAAGGAGCCTTGAAGATATTAACTTAATTGGTTTAAATCAATTGCGGGATAATATCCTACTATTGGTTGTAGTTTGGAAGCAACTGTTGGAGAAACTTTAGTACCAAAAAACTCGGATTTAAGAATGGCAATATCACCCAAATTTTCTGAGTTTTTATAAGCCAGAATTGCTTTGAGTTGTTGTAGTTTTTTGAGCATAATACTTTTCCGTAATGGGCTAACAACAGTTGAGAGAGAGCCAGGGGTAGACTTTGATACAAAATTATCTAACATCGAATAACTGTTAAGGACAAAGTTAGGTGAATATGCCAAATAACAGACTAGAAATCTTGACAGATAAAAATAAGAAACCCTTGTTGTGACTAGTTTTTATAAATACAGGTGTAGCTTTAGTTGACGAACGTAGACACAAAGAGGCTTCCCGCAGAGTAACCTAACACCAAGAATCCTTGCTTTTGTTGGGGGTTTCACTTTGTTCAACCCAATCTACAAATATTGTATTTTTTCAGATCCACAAAAGAGCGTAAATAAGTTCTCTCTTCCCCAGGGTTGAATAAGCCTTTCTTTTTTATAACTAAGATATGCCTTTTGCTAGAAGGATGATTGCCTTTTTATAGTTAGTCTTTACTAGTACTCCAAAAAATAAGTTAATTGGCATGATAAATTTGGTTTCTAGGACGATTAGTCACATCAATTCCTTGCTTAAAGGACTTCAGATAAAAGGTTTTTTAGCTGTTGTCCTAGTTGGTTTTATAATGCTGACAACGAATGTTAGTGATGGGCAAAATGACAAGGGCTTAAAAGAGAGAGTTCGTGAACAGGTAGAGCAGAATGATGCTCAAAGACCGAAAACAGTAGGGCAGTGGTTTAAAGACGCTCGTGAAACAGAAGCTTCTCCTGGCGAACGACTTCAGAAGATTGGGCAACAGTCAGGAGAAGCCTTTAAAGAATTTGGATCTGGGTATGTAGAGGGCGCTCAAGAAACTGCTAGTGATGTAGGGGATAGTGCGGCAAAGGCGGGCAGAAATATCACAAACAAAGTTGCACCCTAAATGCGTCAGAATATCCTATTGGCAGCAAGTAGTAATAACTTTTCGCCAATAAATTAGTTACGCATAGAGACGTTGGTAATAAATCAACAAAGTCTTCAAATACTTCTTGGGTAACGCGCTTACTCTTCTTGATGAAAGATTATAGCGTTTCTCAGTTGCCTAAAATATAGGTCTTTAGTAGGGGCGCATAGTTAGCTATGCGCCCCTACTGCGTGTTGCATTCAAAATACCTCACCTCCATTCCTCTCCTACTTATACGGTGCAATTGTTATAACACTTAATAAAACAGTATAAATAAAGTGAACTATTAAGGCTTGTGATTTTTTATTTGCAAATGGTAAAGGATGCTTGATACAGGAATGTCTGCACCTTTCCATAGAAATAGCAAAAATGGCAATTGATGTAGTGACGTTTATTTATACCTACCCATCTAACTATCTTCAAATACAAGTGTATATTTTTTTACTAGCTGAAAAACACTTTAAGAACGGGTAAGTAACTGTTCAATAACTACTTAAAAACATGAAACAATGAGGAGATAGCTAAGACGGTCAGAAAAAAAGTAGATAGATAATTAATGATATGAAGCAATCTAAGAGTACACGAAAGCGGGGACTTATCTTAACGATCGCTGGGCTGAAGCGTTTACAAAGGGCAATTCTGGCTATAGAAAAGGTAGAAAACAATGGACATCGCTTCACTCTAGAAGATTTAGGCGATCGCATGAAGGTATCTACCAAAACTCTAAACCGATTATGGTCATTGAATACAGGCGTGGATCAAAAAACCTTGAAATTGTGCTTTAGCGCTTTTAACCTAGAATTATGCAGCGGAGACTATGCAATCCTGAGTGAGCCAGATCGTAATGAAGCTTCTCCAACTCTCTCAATGAGTTTAGATACAGGAGAAAGAAAATTATTTCCGTCTTTATCCTTAGATTCTCTTGCGACTCAACACCACAACCAGCTCGAAAATCTTTGGTCATACCCAGATGGGCCAGTACCTGTAGATTCCCCCTTCTATGTCGATCGTCCCCCCATCGAGGAACTTGTTTATCGAGAAGTAATTCAACCAGGCTGTGTGATCCGGATTCGAGCACCAAGAGAAATGGGAAAAAGTTCTCTTGTGCTGCGGCTGTTAGCCTTTGCCAAGATGCAAAGTTATCGCTCGGTGAATGTGAATTGTAACCAAATCGATTCAAGTTGTCTGACAGACTTAAATAAACTTTTGCGTTCTTTTTGTTGGCAAATTGCAACAGAATTAGGTATTAACCCAAAGCTAAATGAAAACTGGGATGAGGAAATAGGTTGTAAGTTGAGTTGCAGTTTATATTTGCAATCTTATTTGCTTAAGCAGTGCAAAAATCCAGTAGTTTTAGTGTTAAATGAGGTCGATCGCTTTTTTGAATATCCAGAAATTGCTCCAGAGTTCTTTGGTTTGTTGCGCTCTTGGTATGAAGAAGCACGACAAGATGGCAATTTGCAGAAACTCAGACTAGTGGTAGTTTACTCCACAGAAGTATATGTCTCGCTGGATATCAACCGTTCTCCATTTAATATTGGACTACCGATCCGTCTGCCAGAATTTACTGCCCACCAAGTAAAATACTTAGCCCTACGACATGGTTTAGATTGGACTTCTGATAACGAAGTTAAGCAACTGATGTCTCTTGTAGGGGGACATCCAGCACTGATTCGGATTGCTCTATATTATCTATGCTGTCAAGGAATGACCTTAGAAGAACTGATAGAAGATGCGATCGCTAACGGCGGTATCTATCGCTATCATCTATGGCGACACTGGGCAATCTTACAAGAAAATCCTAGTTTAGTAAAGGCGTATGTTGACGTTGTAGCGGCAAAGCAAAGTATTTCTCTCAATCCCATTGACGCTCATAAGCTCGAAAGCTTGGGTTTGATCGCTTATGAAAGCGATCGCATCCTACCGCGTTGTGAACTCTACCGTGCTTACTTTAGAAAACAACTAGGTGTTACTGAATTTGAATATGAATCATTGCAAAAACGTGCTTGAGAACAAACTGTCACAAACTCTTTTTCTGAGGTTCACGTAATGGCTGGCTTCCTTTAATCCCCTATCTTGCGATTCTCTAGGGATTAGAAACAAGGTTTGCAACGAAAAATAATTAATTGTTTGACCAATAAAGCTGATAATTCTCGATATAAAATTTTCCATTATTGGAAGACATTTTGAAAAAGAAGTAATAATCTTCTGGCTCCCAAATACCAAATTCTTGCTCTTGTTCTTGAAAACTAGCTGTCGAACCACTATTGGGGATAGTCATGCCAGCAGTTAGTGTTCTATTTTGTGCTCTCATTAGAAAAATTTCTAGCAGACAGAAACCCTGTAGTTCAGCAGAATAACGAATTTTGAAACGGATTTTTCCACCATTGCGTAGGGTCTTTTGAATAGAAAAATTTTCAGTTTTAACGGGATTGCCAGATAGATAAATGCCTTGACCTTGCGTTATTATATAACTTTGTCTTTCGTTGAATGAATTCACAAATTTTTCTTCTCCCAAAGAATAGAATTGATTGATATAATTGTATTATTAGCGAGCAAATAACTGTTTTTAAAGATGAGTTATTTCTGTGCTTCTGAATATCACGTTTGTATTTTCCAGCTATCTTCAAAAAAATGCAATGACAGTTAAGACAGTTAAGAAAATAATGAAAAACTGAATTATGCAGAGCGATGCCTGCGGCGGGCTACGCCAACGCAACCCGTGAAAATAGAGATTAACAATTCTTCATTTATGAAGAAGAGGGAATGGGCAAAGGGGAAAGGGGAAGGGGTAAAGGAATGGAATTTTTCCTTTCCCTTTAACCCTTTCCCCTTTTCAGTAATTACTAATAATGTTCGCAAACTCGCTATCACTGGATTTGCACAATTACAATAAAAATAACATCTATCCAGGGAAATAGCTTTTAACAATTATTCAATTTGGCAGCAGACTTTTAATTGCCAACTATTTCATTTGGCACTTGTCAAGCATTATTGTGGCTTTGAACGATCTTCTTTATGATTTTAAGACATATGTCTTCAGTAGGGTAAAACTCTAAATATACATTTGGTAACATTGCTTAAGAATAAATAAGTAATTGCAATTGAAATTAATCATGACATACACACAAACCAACGATCCAACTATTCGCGAACACGTTCAAGCTTGGCAAAACTTAAATGTAGATCAACAACTTGCTTTATTTTGGTTTATCTATAAAGAAATGGGGGGTTCAATTACTCCAGCTGCTCCGGGAGCCAGTACTGTTTCTCCAGAAATAGCCGAAGGTTTATTTAATCAAGTTAAGGAATTATCTCACGAACAACAATTACAAGTTCAGCGTGATTTGATTAATAAAGCGGATAGCCAAATTTCTCGTGAGTATGGCTCTTTGGGTGATACCACAAAACTCCTATTTTGGTATCGATTATCTCAAGGAATGGATGATGGGACTATCATTCCTGTACCTGGTGATTATCAACTTCCTTCCGAAGCTAAAGCTTTGTTTGGCAAAATTCAAGGATTAGAGTTTGAGCAGCAGATTACTCTTTTCCGCGATTATGTTTCGCCAATGGGTACTGAAGCAAAATCAGGTGCTGAAATTTAGAATTTTTGAGGATGGTTAAGGCTATCTATTAACCCAAGTTGCGGGTTATCAAGTACAAACTTAGTATTGATTGCGATCGCAATCAAATTCGCTTGCGGGTGGGATTGCTTCTTCGTTCCTCCTGTCTACGAGACAGTGTGCGATCGCAATAATAATTTAAATCGTTGCAAGACTTCCCAATCCTTTATAGGTACAGTAGGCTCAAAGGGATCTTCATAGTGAATAACTGTTCCCCGTAAAGAATAAAGTGGTGCGTTACACCAAGTGCGAACGCACCCTACCAAAACACTAAAAAAGTTAGGAATAAATAACTCCTAACTCTTGTACAGACGCGATTAATTGCATCTCTGCTTTTTACATTTACAACGCACAAGTCAACTCGCCGGCTTTTTGACTGAAGCGGTGATTCTCCCGATAATCTACGGGACAATCTATCACGGCGGGTACATCTTGAGCGAGGGCTTCTTTCAAAGTGGGAATCAAATCTAAAGCCGATTCAACTCGGTAGCCTTTTAAACCCATGCTTTCGGCTAATTTGACAAAATCAGGATTGCTAAAATGCACAAAGGATGAGTTTCCTTTGCCAAATTGATTTTCTTGCTTCCACTCAATTAACCCATAGCCACCATCATTGAAAATTATCGTCACAAAAGGCGTACCGACACGCAAGGCTGTTTCTAATTCCTGAGAATTCATCATAAAGCCGCCATCGCCTGTGACAGCAATAACTTTGCGCTTGGGATGAACCAGTTTTGCTGCTAAAGCGCCAGGAATTGCAATACCCATAGCTGCGAAGCCATTGGAAATTATGCAAGTATTGGGACTATGGCAATGATAATGACGAGCCATCCACATCTTATGTGCGCCAACATCAGAGATGACGATATCATCTGGGCCCATCACTTGGCGTAAATCATAAATTAACTTTTGCGGCTTGATCGGAAATCCGTCATCATGGGCATACTGTTCGTAATCAGCCCGAATCTCCGATCTTAAACTAATAGCAAAGGGATCGGGTTTGCCTTGTCTGTCTGCTAATTTTAAGATTTCATAGAGGGAATCTGAAATATCTCCCACAACTTCGGCGTTGGGAATATAACTACTATCAATTTCTGCCGGATTTACCCCAATATGCACAATCGGAATTTCACCATTACGATTCCATTTCTTCGGGGAAAACTCAATCAAATCATAGCCGATCGCAATTACTAAATCTGTGTTATCAAAGGCACAGGTAATGAAGTCTCTTTGCTGTAATCCCACTGACCACAAAGCTAGTTGATGTGTGTATGGAATCACGCCTTTACCCATGAAGGTATTGGCAACAGGTATATTCAGCAAGGTAGCAAATTGTGTTACGGCATCACTGGCATGAGCGCGAATTGCTCCATTTCCGACTAAGATTAATGGGTTCACAGCTTGGCAAATTGCGGCAGCTGCTGCCCGAATGCTAGCAAAAGATGCATAAGTTTTTTCGCTATTATCCTTACGCAAAGGTTTGCCTTCGACGGGCATGGCAGCAATATTTTCTGGCAAATCAATGTGAACTGCACCAGGTTTTTCAGATTGCGATCGCTTAAATGCTTTCCGTACTACTTCTGGTGTAATACTTGGTCGGACAATCTGCTTATTCCACTTGGTAACAGGTGCAAACATTGCCACCAAATCTAAATATTGATGGGATTCGATGTGCATTCTATCTGTTCCCACTTGACCGGTAATCGCCACTAAGGGCGCACCATCGAGATTAGCATCCGCTACCCCAGTCATTAAGTTGGTTGCTCCAGGGCCAAGAGTAGAAAGACATACTCCGGCTTTTCCGGTTAAGCGTCCATAGACATCGGCCATGAATGCTGCACCCTGTTCGTGACGAGTCGTAATAAATTTAATTGAAGAATGTTTTAGCGCTTCCAAAACGTGAAGATTTTCTTCACCAGGAAGTCCAAAAATGTATTCCACTCCTTCATTTTCTAGGCACTGCACCAATAACTCTGCTGTATTCATTTTATTTTCCGACAACTCTATTAACGAATAAGACTTTTGTTCTTTGTCATTAGTCATTTGTCCTTTGTCATTTGTCTTTTGTTCTTTGACTAATCGCTAATGACCAATGACCAATGACTAATGACCAATGACCAATGACCAATAACTAATGACCAATGACCAATGACCAATGACCAATGACCAATGACCAATGACCAATGACTAATGACTAATCATTTAACCCACACAGTTTTAACATTGACAAACTCATGTATACCTTGGATACTCAATTCTCTGCCATATCCAGAACGCTTGATGCCACCAAAGGGCAACCGAGGATCGGATTTGACCATACTGTTGATAAACACTGCACCAGCTTCGATTTCTTCAACCAAGCGATCGCTCTCTTGGTCGTTGGTTGTCCAAGCACTTGCACCTAAGCCAAAGGGTGAGTCATTAGCGAGTTTAATGGCTGCATCAATATCTGGAACCCGGAATAACAAGGCTACCGGGCCAAAGAATTCTTCTTTGGCAATTGGTGTGTCGGTGGGGATATCTATGATAATCGTTGGCGGATAAAAGTTTCCAGGACGATCTGATAAAGGATGTCCGCCGGTGAGGACTTTACCACCGCTGCTAATAGCACGTTGCACTTGTTGTTCTAAATCCTGGAGAATACCAGGAGTTGCCAGTGGGCCTAAATCGGTATCTGATTGCATGGGATCGCCAACTTTCAGCGCCTCAAATTTTTCTAAAAGTAATTTTTCAAATTTGTCTGCGATCGCATCTGCGACAATAAAACGTTTCGCTGCAATACATGATTGCCCGTTATTTAACATTCGTGCTGTAGTAGCTGTGACAACTGCTGTCTCTAAGTCAGCACTTTCTAACACAATAAACGGGTCACTTCCTCCTAATTCCAAAACTGTTTTTTTAATTTGTTTGCCGGCGGCGACGGCGAGGGATGCACCGGCTGGTTCGCTTCCGGTCAAGGTAGCAGCTTTTACGCGGTCATCAGCCATTAAATCGGCAACTTTGGCAGCGCCTATTAATAGAGTTTGAAACGCACCTTCAGGAAAACCTGCGCGTCGGATAATATCTTCAATTGCTAAGGCGCACTGCGGCACGTTGGAAGCGTGTTTGAGTAAGCCGACATTCCCCGCCATTAGGGCTGGTGCGGCAAAGCGGAACACTTGCCAAAAGGGGAAATTCCACGGCATCACTGCGAGAATTGCACCTATTGGTTGATAACGTACAAAACTGTGGCTGGCATCAGTTTTTACACTGACATCAGCCAAGAAATCAGGGGCGTGTTCGGCATAGTAGCGACAGACGAGGGCGCATTTTTCGACTTCTGCGATCGCCGCTTTAAATGGTTTACCCATTTCTAGAGTCATCAATTTAGCAAATTCTGCTTTGTCCTGCTCTAAAATATCGGCAGCTTTTGAAAGCCACTGCGATCGTTGAGAGAAACTAGTCTGACGATACTGTTCAAAAGTCCGATCGGCTAAATCGAGTTTAGCGGCAATTTCTGCATCATTGAGCGCCTCAAAGGTTTTAAGCGTCTCCCCAGTGGCGGGATTAATGGTGGCGATCGCCATTACCTGACCTCCCGTTAAAAATAGCTTCGGTAGGCTTCCTAGTGTTACACAGATCAATTCTGGAAGCTACACCCAAATTCTAGTCTTATAACCCAGAATTAGTTGCTTAATATTACAATTTTGCAATTATTTCTGAAATAAAATATACCAATTAATAAGTGTTAATAGTGAGGAATTCAATAGAAGTAAAGTTGCTATAATTTGCACAATTGAGGAATCAAGCCATGACTCAAGTCTTACGCAAAGTAGTTACATTCGATGAATTCGTTGCTAAATATCCAGATAACACAGGACAACGTTACGAATTATATGATGGAGTAGTAGTAGAGATGCCACCACCAACAGGCGACCATGAAGAGGTGATTGGATTTTTAGCTACAAAAATTACTTGAGAATATAGTCGCCTTGGTCTGCCATATGGTATACCAAAAACAGTATTAGTCAAACCACTTGAAAATGAATCAGCTTACTCACTAGATGTATTACTCCTAAATCTCCCTAATTTAGTTAATGAACCTCGGTGGAAAAAAGAATCAACTGTTACTCAAGCAGCATCAATTCCTTTAGTAATTGAGGTGGTAAGTACAAACTGGCGTGATGATTATCTGAAAAAATATGCTGATTATGAAGAAATGGGAATTCCTGAATACTGGATTGTCGATTATGCTGCATTAGGCGGTAGAGAATTTATTGGCAAACCCAAACAACCTACTATTTTGGTTTGCTCTTTAGAAGAAGGTGAGTATCGCGTTAGTAAGTTTCGAGGAGATGACCGCATCGAGTCGCCAACATTTCCAGAGTTTAATTTGACCGCAGAGCAAATTTTTCGCGCTGGCATAGTCAGCTAATTCGTAATTCGTAATTCGTAATTCGTAATTGCTAGCATTCTCAATTCATCTTTATAGGAGTATGTCACTAGATGGGTTACATAATCTAGACCTCAAAGCCCATGCCAATCCCTAAAGATTCATGATTGGAGCAATGATTGTTGGTACTGGTTGCAATTTTGTCTGATAAACCTTAACTAATCGCTCAATACCTTTAAAACGATAATCTCCCATTTCTTGGAAGTCTGAGGGTTGTGAAAGCATTGTATGGGTGGCTTCACTAATAACACATTCACTAGGGGGACAAACTGCTTCCATCCGAGCAGCAAGATTAATCGTTGCGCCTAATGCCGTATAATCTACCCTTTGGGAACTACCGACATCTCCCACCACTGCTTTACCGCTATTAATCGCAATCCGTAATTGCAGAGGTTCTAGCCAAAAACCATTGGCATTCAGATGTTCGAGACGAGTGAGCATTCCCTTGGCAGCTGTAACAGCGCGCTCGGCATGATCTGCTTGCGGTTCTGGAGCGCCAAAAAATGCCATAATACAATCGCCAATATATTTATCTAAAGTGCCACCGCAAGTAAACACTTCTTTTAGCATTTCTTCAAATAAATTATTTAATAGTTGAGCGATCGCAGTTGGTGTTAACCTTTCAGAAATTGCCGTAAAGCCAACTAAATCAGCAAACAAAATGCTGATCTCGCTCTCAGTGGGAGCTAAACGGCCACCCGGTAATCCGCCTACAGAGATTAACTGCTGTACAACTGCTGGAGAATGATAGCGTTCTAGTCGGTGACGAATCATCTCTTCAGTTTTGAGTTTTTCTACTAATAGCCAACGCTGCACGCTAGAAGCGACAAGGTTTGCTAAAGCGGAAAAAAAGCTCAATTCTTCTTCACCTTCATTTGCCCAATGATAAGAAGAAAAATTGGCATCGGCATACAGTACGCCCACAACTTTATTTTCATCCCATAAAGGCACTGCCATCGCGCTACGAATGCCTTTGACTAAAATACTCTGTTCGCTAGCAAACCGTTCATCCTGATGAGTATCACCGGTTTGAATGACGACTTTTTCGTCAAAGACTTTTTGACAGATACTACGACTAATCCAACTACCATCAGAAGGGAGATGTTTCTGCTGGGAAATATTTCTAGTGGCAGCATTCATTAATTCCAACTGGCCGCAACCATTGACATCAATTAATAATGCCAAGCGATCGATACTATCAAGATAACGAAAAACTACTTGCTGCACCTGAGAAAAAATCTCTTCTATAGATGCGGCTGCACAAAGATTTTTTGCTATGTCAACTAAATCTTTGAGACGGGCAATAGTTTTGTCCTTATTACTGATGTTGCCATCTTTGCTATCAGCTGCAATCCATTGCTGTTGTAATTGCTCAACATTATGAAGGATTGTTCTTTGCTCGTTAATGTCCGAAATTCCGGCATACTCATGTGTCGGTTGAGAAACAGGGGTTGTGAGCAGCACTACCAGGCTAACATTGCCCAGCCAAACAATATCACCATGATGTAACTCTTGGGGATAGTTAACCAGATATTTATTGACTTGCGTCCCGTTTTTGCTGCCCAGATCCTCAATAGTCCACACACCGTCAGCCGTTTTTACTAGGCGAGCATGGGTGCGGGATACTCCACCAAAAGGTAAGTACAAGTTACATTCCGGCAAACGACCAATTGTAAATACATCTTGGTCAACTGCGATCGTGGTTTCGGTATCTCCCTCTTGTAGGCGTAGCGTCAGTTCAGTCATGAGTGTGATAGATCCATCGAAGCTAGAGGTCAAGCAACTCTAAGGTAAGTTATACCCTACAGATTAACCTTCACCTTTTGTTTATGACACTGTTAACTGCATTCCGACAACTGTATGTGACAGAGATTACATTGAATGTTTTCCAGGAGGCGTGAAAAATCAATCTATTGAACAGCTAGCGAATGTTAGCGATCGCCTTTAGCAGAACGGCGCGATGCCGATGAACGAGCGCCAGGTTTCTGGCCATTGGTGGCAGGTGGCGCTGCTTTACGTTTAGCCGATTTCTGTGGTAACGGTTTAGGAGTACGAGCCGGACGCTTGTCACCTCCAGGCTTGGCTCTGTGTTGCCGTCCATTTGGGATTGGTTCGGGGTTGGTATCGGGGTTAGGCGCAAAACCAGCAACCACTTCCTTCGGCAAGCGTTGCTCAATCAGTTTTTCGATATCTTTCAAGAGATGCTGTTCATCAATGCACACTAGCGATACAGCTTCACCTGATGCGCCAGCGCGACCGGTGCGACCAATACGATGAACATAATCTTCTGGTACATTGGGCAAATCAAAGTTAACAACATGGGGCAGTTCGCTGATGTCAAGCCCCCTAGCAGCTATGTCTGTCGCCACCAATACTTGTAAGGTGCCATTTTTGAACTTGGCCAGAGCGTTGGTACGCACAGGCTGGCTCTTATTACCGTGGATTGCCAAGGCTTGAATGCGGTCTTCGCCCAACTGCTTCACCAAACGATCAGCGCCATACTTGGTACGAGTGAACACTAGCACTTGATACCAATTGTCTCGCCGAATCAGATGAGCAAGTAATTGGCGTTTTTTGTCACGGTCTACTTGGTAAACTTTCTGGGCGATCGTATCGGCGGTAACGTTGCGGCGTGCTACCTCAATCATCGTTGGATTATTGAGTAGTCCGGCGGCTAGTGTCTTAATTTTGTCTGAGAAAGTCGCGAAAAATAACAAATTCTGTCGCTGTTTGGGCAAAAGTAAGAGGATGCGGCGGATATCATTAATAAAACCCATATCCAGCATCCGATCGGCTTCATCCAGCACCAAAACCTCAATCTGCGATAAATTCAGCGTACCCTGCTGTACGTGGTCTAGCAGTCGCCCTGGAGTCGCAACCAAAATATCCACTCGACCCCTCAAACGCTGTTTTTGCAGATTAATACTGACTCCACCAAATATCACCATCGAGTTGAGATTTAAGTACTTGCCGTACTCGCGCACGCTTTCTTCCACTTGGGCAGCGAGTTCGCGAGTCGGGGTGAGAATCAGTGCCCGGATTGGTGGGTATCCATTTGGCGTACCTTTGCTCTTATTAGACGACAATCGATGCAAGAGCGGCAGTGTAAAACTAGCGGTCTTTCCAGTGCCAGTTTGTGCCCCAGCTAATAAATCTTTACCCGACAAAACAGCAGGAATCGCCTGCATCTGGATTGGCGTGGGTTCCGTGTACCCTCGTTCGGTAACTGCACGGATAATTTCATTGGACAAGCCGAGATTGGAAAAAGACATAAGACTCCAAAAATAACATCGGCCTGTCGCCAATGATGGCGTCAGTCTTAGGCGGACGGATAAAAATCATTGAAAAGCTGGATGGGCAGTAGCGCAAAGACTGAGAGCGAGTGCCGCAGTGCTTCATTCTAACAGATTGGCGTTCATTGTGTTGTTTAAAGTTGCTCTGATTCTGTGTTGTGTTAAATTGGCATTACCTGCTTGTAAAGCAAAGTATTGAACAAATGGGAGAAATTCGTTATCGCAATCCAAAAGCAACTGATTAATTCACAAATCAAGTCACCTAGCGTCTTCTTGATCGACCATGAGAATAACAATCGTGGTCTAATCGACACCAATGAGGCGTTACAGCTAGCCGAAAGCTTAGAGCTTGACTTAGTTGTAGTCTCTCAAGGTAAAGACGCTCCAATCGCCAAGATTCTCAACTATGGCAAGCTTCAGTATCAAAAGAAAAAACGTCAAAGCCAAAGTGCTAGACCCACGGTAAAAGAAGTTCGATTCGGTCTAAACGTGGGTCTGGCTGATTACAATTTACGCATCGAACAAGCAGGTCAATGGTTGAGTAAAGGCGATTCTGTCAAGTTTGCCATTCGTTTACGAGGCCGAGAACATCAATATCGTGACAAAGCGGGAGAGATGCTAGACCGAATTGCAAACGATCTTAGTAAAGTAGGTAAGATCCAGTCGCTAGATAAACGTGCCCTAGTTATTCAAGTCATTCCTGCCTAGTTATCTAGCGATCGCTGGAGGATATAGTTGTAGCAGCTTGTAAGGAAGGCACTGTAGCTTCTATGAAAAAAACATTGGCATTCTCCCTGTTTAAGACAGCAAGGGGATTTTTTCATTGTGCATCAAGTCGTGCTTGCACAGAGCTACGCTGGAGATGATGAAATCTTAAACCAGTGGGGGATGCCATAACCCCAAGTACTGGGACATCAAAATATCCCAGATACTTTTTACGAATATTAATAGAGCCAACCCCATCTCTGTAGAACTCAAAGCCGCACTAACAATTAAAGGTGCGGCTTTTGGGTTTATGTCGTTTATCACTTTTTAGAGCGAAGATAATAGACCTCTTGCAGGTGTATTGTACGGAATCGTACTGACTAGGAGCCACTAAGTTTTTTACTCTTTAAACAATACTTAAATCTAAGTAACCCCTAAGTCTAAGAAATTTGAGAACAAATTCATCAATGGCAATATCTCTTAACTTCTCGTTACTAGGTTTATAGCCAGTAACGAATGATTGGTGGGATAAAACCCATTAGGAATTGGTTAACAGTCTCTTTCTATTCAGGGATTGAACTTATATGTCACCTGAATTGATAATGAATCTAAATATGTTTGCCCAGAAGTTACAGTCACTGCAAGAGCGTTTAGCTAACTTGTACGAAGATGCCAACACCGCAGTACAGCCAGAAAGCGATTTGCTGCTGGCAGTCTTGAAAGAACTTGATACTGCTTCAAAAATACTAGAGATAGCTACAGAGAAACTGTTCGAGCAAACTCAAAAATTGGTAAATGTACAAACGCGGCTTAGAGAAGTATACAAGCGCTACCAAGACCTATTAAATTTCATACCAAATGCTTACTTGGTGAGCGATACACAAGGGAAAATTCTGTCAGCTAATCGTGCCACTGCCACACTGTTCAATCTTCAACAACGATTTTTGGTAAACAAACCGTTAGTTTGTTTCATTGCAGTAGAAGAACGTCAGGCGTTTCGTTCCCAACTAAACCAGATGCACAGTTCTGAGTGTGACTATGTGCAAGAGTGGATATTACAGATACAGCCGCGTGACTGTGAGCCTTTTGAGGCTGCTATGACTGTAGCTCCTATCCGCGATGTTAAAGGCAAGTTAACAGGCTTGCGCTGGATGGTGCGCGACACCGATCGCGTCTCGTATCAGCCTCTATTATCGCTATAAAGGTGAGAAGGACTTTGTTCGTTATCTCTCTAGCTTAAACTTTAGCAAGCGATCGTATTCCTGTTTGATTACCTCATAACATTCGCAAGAAGCTTTTTCTAGTCCCTGCCGATCGATGGTTTTGATTTTCTTTCGGCTGCATTCGATGAGACCTTTCTTTTCTAGGATGTGGGCGGTTTCGGTAATACCAGAACGGCGCACGCCCAGCATATGGGAGAGGAACTCATGGGACAAAAATAGTTCATCGGAGTAGAGACGATCGCTCGACTCAAGCAACCAACGGGCCATGCGTTTTTCTATAGTATGAGTGCGGTTACAGGCAACATTCTGCGAGATTTGCGCGATATAAGCCTGTGTGTATTTGAGCAGCACGTCCCGCAACGACTTATTGGTGTCGAACTCGTGAAGCAGCAGATGTGCCTTCATTTTCACCGCCTTACCGGGAATCTGTATGATGTACTCGGTCTGCGTCGTCTCCTCACCGCCCATGAAGGCGTTGATCCCTACCATCTCGCGGCTTCCGACCACTCCGGCTTCTACTGTAATGCCGTCCATCATCGTGATGGTGACTGAGATCAGGCAGGTGAGCGGGAAGTAGACATCTTCGATGGCTTCGCCCGGTCTGTTGAGTATCTTGCCGGATGAAAGGTCTAGCTGCTCCAGTTTGCTTTCTATCCGCTTGTACACCTCGCGGGGCAAGGCGGTGAGCAGAAGGTTTTCAATAGCCATATTTTTGTTAGGGCTTGTTTTTTAATTATCAGTTTATGACCTTTCGACCAAACAAGCGCTACGCACCGGGAGATAACCAAATCAATCAGCACATTTAGTGATTAGGTGTGTCAAGGCATCAATCAGGCGATCGCTTTCCATTGGTACGATGTCCTGTCCATGCATCACATTTTGAGTAATATGAAAATGCACCAATGTTCCTAAGAGAATTCTTGCTGTTGCCTCTGGGTCAGGTATGTTTAATTCTGGAGCCGCCAAGTAGTGAGTGAGAGTTTCTGCTACTGGTTTAATCATCACCCGAACACAAATTTGAGCTAACTCAGGAAAACGCCCAGATTCTCCGATTAGTACTCGCATAAATGCACTATGTTCTTCGTCATTAAGCATCTGATCTAATGCTTTGGTTGCTACCTGGCGCAGTATTGTGGCTGGTTCTCCCTCAATCGGTTCTGTGCCAAAAATGGAGCTATTCTTTTTACTTGTCAGTTGCTCTAACAGTACTTTAAAAAGTCCTTCTTTATCTTGAAAGTGGCTGTAGACTGTCGCTTTAGAAACACCTGCTGCTACTGCTACCCGATCCATGCTTGTACCAGCATAGCCATGTTGAAGGAATTCTTGCATTGCCCCTTGCAGAATTTGCTCCACTTTATCAACGGAATTGTCTCGATCCACTTCGTCAGCTTTGATGCGTACCATTTATTAATCATCCTTTCTTATAAACAATATTAATAGATGCTGCAAAATGCCCCAGGATGAATGAAGGAGGCACGGGGCAGGAGGCAGGAGGCAGGGGGCAGGGGGCAGTCTTCCTCATGCTTTCGGTGATAAATATACCCTTCGATAAAGCCCAAAAGCCTCTATTATCAGCTTTCCTCTCTGCTACTTTCTTGTGGTAGACAATCAATCTTAATCGGAAATAGCATTTTGCTGGATAATGCCGAGTAAATTGATTGACAAGTTTGGTTGTATCTTCTTGACTAAACTAGTCCGTTTAGTTTAGCATAAATTGAACTGGACAGTTTAGTACAAGTTGCTACTGGTGGTAAGGGGAAAATAGTATGGAGCAAAACAGGAATTCAGAGGGTTTAAGGTCTTCTCAGAATCTTTTGCGATCGCCTCTTCTACTTGCAATTATTGCAGCTTTTGTGACAGGTGCATTCAGTGTTTATACAGTATTGAGGCTTCAGGCTACAGGTAATGAAAAGCAAAAAGCACCAGTAGCAGTTCAGCCTGTGGTAAAAACAGTAACAGCATTAGGGCGGTTGGAACCAAAGGGAGAGGTAATAAAACTGTCAGCGCCTTCTTCAATGGGTGAAGGAAATCGGGTACAGCAACTATTGGTGAAAGAAGGCGATCGCGTCAAAGCTGGGCAGGTAGTTGCGATCATGGACAACCGCGCTCGCCTACAAGCTACTTTGGCTGAAGCACAAAAACAAGTTCAAGTTGCCAAATCCCGCCTTAACCAGGTAAAAGCTGGAGCCAAACAGGGAGAAATTGGAGCGCGTCAAGCTACAGTGAATCGCGTACAAGTAGAACTACAAGGAAACATTAAAACTCAGCAAGCCACAATTAATCGTCTAGAAGCAGAACTCCTTGGGCAACAACGCAGCTTGCAAGCAACAGTAGCTCGCGTAGCCGCCGAAAAAAATAATGCCCAAGCTGACGTGCAGCGCTACGAAACTTTATACAAAGCAGGAGCAATTTCTAGCGAAGAAGTTGATAAAAGACGCCTAAGCGCTGAAACTTCTACTCAAGCCTTAATTGAAAGCCAAGCCACCCAGACAAGAACTGTAGCGACCCTACAACAGCAGCTTAACGAAGCAAAAGCCAACCAAAATCAAACCCTTGCCAGCTTGCAACAGCAGATTAACGAAGCAAAAGCTAACCTAAATCAAACCACTGAAGTTCGTCCTACAGATATAGCAAATGCACAGGCAGAGATAGACAGCGCTCAAGCCACCGTGGAGAAAATTAGAGCAGAACTGGCAGAGGCATACGTTGTGGCTCCTAAAGCCGGTCAAATTTTGGAAATAAATACACGAGCCGGAGAAACTGTTGGCAATGAAGGAATTGTGGCTTTAGGTCAAACCGACCAGATGTATGCAGTAGTAGAAGTGTACCAAAGTGATATCAAGAGAGTGCGTCCGGGACAACCGGTGCTGGTAAGCAGTGATTCCCTCCGCAATGAATTAGGGGGAAGAGTGGATTGGATTGGTATGCAGGTAAAGCGGCAAAATCTGATCAATGCTGACCCCTCTAGCAATATTGATGCCAGAGTAGTAGAAGTGCATGTGCAACTAAATAAACTATCCAGCCAAAATGCTTCTAACTTAACTAATTTACAAGTCAAGGCGGTGATTGAACTTTAAAGGGAATTGGGCATTGGGCACTTGTACTGAGCGTAGCCGAAGTATGGGGCATTGGGCGTTAGGAGTGCTGAGTTAGGAGTTAAGAGTTAAGAGTTTTGTTTATCTCCTTGTCCCCTTGTCCCCTTGTCCCCTTGTCCCCTTGTCCCCTCATCTCCCCTGCTCCCCCTGCTCCCTCCTCTCCCTCATTTCCCCACTCCCCACTCCCTCTTATGAAATTAATCGAACAAGTACGGCGGCGAACGCCTTTAGGATGGCTGCAACTAAGTCATGAAAAAGGTCGTCTTTTGGTGGCATTGTCAGGTATTGCCTTTGCCGATGTTTTGATGTTCATGCAGCTAGGGTTTCAGAATGCCCTGTTTGAAAGTAACACAATGCTGCATCGGAGTATGCAGGCTGATATGTTTGTCATCAGCCCGCAAGCACGTAATCTAGCATATATGTCTAGCTTTACGCGGCGGCGGTTGTATCAAGTAATGGATGTACCAGGTGTAAAGTCGGCAGAAGGAATGTATGTCAACATTGTTGATTGGAAAAATCCCCAAACACATCAGAAGACGACAATATTAGTTATGGGGTTCAATCCCGATCGGCAAATGTTGAACTTAGCGGATGTGAATCGCCAGATAGATGCTATTAAGCTACCAGATACTGTTCTGTTTGATCGCGCCTCTAGAGGAGATTATAATGATGCGATCGCCAAAATTGAACAAGGTAAAACAGTCACAACCGAAATAGAACGGCGGACAATTACCGTTAGCGGCTTATTTTCAGTCGGAGCTTCCTTCATAGCCGATGGTACTTTAATCACCAGCGACCAGAACTTTCTGCGATTATTTCCTAGACAAGAAGCAAGCAGTGTCAGTCTCGGTTTGGTGCAGTTGCAACCAGGCTATGACCCAAAACAGATGAAAGCAGCTTTAGAATCTCATTTAGATAATGATGTTAAAGTTTTAACCAAAGCAGAATTTCTCGAATTTGAAATAAATTATTGGAAAACAAATACGGCGATCGGATTTATCTTCAGCCTGGGTGTAGCAATGGGGTTTTTGGTGGGCGTGATTATCGTCTATCAAGTTCTTTCTACAGATGTGAATTCCCATATCAAAGAATACGCCACTTTCAAAGCAATGGGGTATAACAATCTCTATTTATTAGGTGTAGTGTTTGAAGAGGCGATAATTTTGGCGGTTTTAGGCTTTATCCCAGGAGCAATCGCACCTTTAGGACTTTATCATTTAACTCGTAATGCCACCAATTTGCCAGTTTACATGACCGTAGCACGAGCTTTGACGGTATTAACTCTGACAATGATTATGTGTATAATTTCTGGTGCGATCGCTACTCGGAAATTACAGTCTGCTGACCCCGCAGATATGTTTTGAAATTAGTCCTTTGTCATTAGTCATTTGTCATTTGTTACTCAAAAGGACTAATGACTAAGGACAAATGACAATCATCACGAGTAATCAAGCTATTTATGAGTAGTCAACCTGTAATTTCTGTTAAAAATCTCGACCACTATTTTGGTCATGGTCAACTCCGCAAGCAAGTTCTTTTTGATATCAATTTGGATATTAACGCTGGCGAAATTATTATTATGACTGGGCCTTCTGGTTCTGGTAAAACTACACTTCTCACTTTAGTTGGCGGCTTGCGTTCTGCCCAATCTGGCAGTTTGCAGATATTAGAACAAGAACTGTGTGGCGCTAACAAAGGACAACTTACCCAAGCACGACGCAATAACGGTTATATTTTCCAAGCCCACAATTTGCACGGTAGCCTGACAGCACTCCAGAACGTCAGAATGGGTTTGGAAGTGCATAATAATATTTCGGTGGCAGAAATGAAAACCCGGTCAGCCCAAATGTTAGAGGAGGTAGGATTAGGAGAACGCTTGAATTATTATCCTGATGATTTATCTGGAGGACAAAAACAAAGAGTTGCGATCGCTCGTGCGTTGGTCGGTCGTCCTAAAATAGTCTTAGCAGATGAACCCACCGCCGCCCTTGACAGTAAATCGGGACGAGATGTAGTTAACCTGATGCAAAAACTAGCTAAGGAACAAGATTGTACCATTCTATTGGTTACTCATGACAACCGCATTTTAGATATTGCCGATCGCATCGTTTATATGGAAGATGGCAAGTTAGTAAATGACAGTGCTGTTGTTGCAGCATCTTAAGCAGATTCTTTGTGAGCAATTCTCACAAATCCAATACAATCAACGAGCAACATATTTTTAGGGATTGTAATCAAAATTACTTTCTATATAAATGCCAGTTACATCTCCAGCATTGGTTTGGCCAATGACATATATACATTCACGATTCCAAAAACTACATCTAATCATTCTTAAATCGGAAAGATTTTGTGTCAAAAATTGATTTATTTTTTGATACTTGGGGTAAAAATTAACCATTTCATCTTTGTCCCATCTCCAAGATAAAGCTTCTGGGCTAAATTCATAAAATCTAGCAATATCAAGCATTCCTGCTTGATGTAGAGCTATTAACAGAGCTTTTTCTTTAGAGTTTGCTATCCCTGTGACTAAATAATGATTGAATCTATAATCATAACCACCACCGTAATAACCATAAATACTAATAGGTTGTAATTGATTGATGATTTGCTGAAATTCATCTTTCAATTTAGCGGTATTGCTATCCAAAGATGACTGCATTGTTAAATCAGGTATATTAGAGCATTTTATTTCTCTTTCTAATCTTGTCTCTCTAGCAACAGTTTGAGAAAAACAAAACCAATTATTTTCTTGGTTTTGCCCTAACACCACATAAAATGAATAGGCAGGAATTTGACTGAATTTAAAAACTTCTATATTGTAAATATTTTTTTGGATGGTATCAGCCAATGTCTGATATATCTTTGCTCTTTCATCAGCTAATTCAGAACTGATAATATCTTCATCTTCATAGTCACCAGGATCATCATCTGGGTTTAAATAACCGCGACGTTCTAATGCTTGCCAACTTTTTACAGCAACATCAATATCCGTTAGAGTTATCCATCCTCGATCGTATCCAAGATTAAGTAAACTAAAATACCCTTTTTGAGTTACATCCCAAAAGAAAGGTTCTAAACAGGAATTTTCATTATTTGGTAAATGGAAATTGAGGTATTGCTCAGTTAGAATTTCGAGAGTAGCTAAGATTTTTTCGGTTTCAAAATTCATACAATTAGCTATAATTAATTTTTAGGTTGATACTTAAGCAAATTATTTTTTTATTTACGATGATTATCATAACGATACTTGTAGCAAAGCAGTTTGAAATGGTTGCAACAGAATACCAAGAATTTTTTCAACATCATTGATATAGTTGAATACTATATCAATGTATGCTGTTAGTCCTTTCAACATTAAAAACCGCCAGTTGGTTCCACTAGTGACAACTCCATAGATTGTCTTAACTTCTTGTTGAGTATTTTGATTGAATGATTGGGCAGCTATCATAGTGGCAATACATTGTCCTAAACCACCTTTTATATTTTCATTTTTCGCCTCAACAATTGTAAGCACAGGCGCTTTAATGTAAAACTGTTCTTCAGAACCACAGAGAATGAAATCACAAAATCCATTCACTCCTTTACTACTATCTACATCAAAATCTGTTCTAGAAAACAGTGATATTTGATAATTTAACTGTCGTCTAACTTCCGTCAGAACTGGCATGATTAGTAATTCTGAACGCGCTTTTTCAGTGTTAATAGCAGTTGCTAATTGAATGTATTCTTCTAAGAGCGTTGTTAAGCTAGCGAAAGGTTGAATAGACGACACATCTTTGAATAAATTGCGCTTTTCATCAATTACAAGTTGAAATGTTTCCCGAACTTTGGCAAGTGTAAAATCACTGTATGCCATCTGCAACATCCTCAATTATTTACAAGTTATACCAATTCTCTAAAATCCAGCAACAAATTCAAATCCTGAAACCCCACGAAATCTGACATCTCTTAATTACGAATTACGAATTACGAACTTGTATTGAGCGCAGCCGAAATATTACGAATTAGTATTAACTCTAGCGGCTGCGCGGACAATCCGGTTGCTATCTTCAGCAAGTTGCTGGCGTAAAACGCTTGGAGTCCCTGAATTATCAGCAACGGCGTAGCGTTCTAGCCAGGATGCAGACTGCGCTGCTTGAGTCAGCACTTCATGAGGAGTTAGGGGATTAAGCAGTGTCACGAACCGCACAAAGGCATTTTCTGAACTCGCGTATTCTACAAGTATGCTTACTAAATCATCAGTGCTGGGGTTGTAGAGGCGGCTGAGTCCGCGCAATGTGGGACTGGTTTGGCGGGTGGTGGGTTGGACAACTAAATCGCGGAGGGTTTCGCGGATGGATGCAGGTGTGTTGGGATTTTGAGCAACTGCGCGGCGGACTTCGACTTTTTCATCGTTTGCCAGTTGTGTCAGTATTGTTTCAGGTAGGTTAGAATTGCTAGCCGCAGCAGTGCGTACACTGGAGTTTTCGTCACCTGCAAGAAGTTGTAAAACAGTAATTGGTGTATTGGAGTTAGTAGCTACTTCGTTAAAAAATCGCTCTAAAATACTAGTTGGTAAATTTTCCCTTCTTTCCAAAAGTTGTTGTTGAGTTGGGAACAGTTGATGCAATATTTCTTCCGTTGCATTTCTATGTTCTGCTATAACTGCTTGTATCGCTTTATCTTGATGTTCTGCTAGCACAGCCAACACATCTGCGGGTGTTTCTGGATTCTTCGCTACCGCTAACTGAATTTTGTACACTGCATCTCCAGCCAACTGCATCAGCGTCTCTGCTGTCGCTGAGGGATTTTGCGCCACAGCCAACCGCACCCACGCCCAACGACTCTGCCCCAGCATCCCTAGCTGTTCTGCATCTGTATTCCAGTCAGAGGCAATGGTATGCTGCCCTTCTACCAGTTCAATTAATGGTGGTGGACAACTGGGATTAAATTTCACTGCTAACCTAATTGGTAATTCCAAATCACCCGCCAACTGTTCCAATACTGCCAAGGGCGTTTCTGGTGATTCTGCTACCTGCAAGCGTGGTTCTAAAGTTGGCTCCTGTGCCAGTCGCTCTAACAGTTGCAACCGATAGCGCAAGGGCATTTGGGGATTTCGTAACCCTTGAATTAGTCGCTCGGCTGGAACCCACTCGCTGAGAAAGCAAGGAGGGACAGGCCCAATTTTGAGCAGTTCTACCGCCAATCGGTCGTTTTGCCCTAGCTGACGCTGTTGCAGGATTTCATCAACTGCTTGCTGCCAGCCTTCTGTTATTTCTCCTGCCAAATTTACGTGTAAGCTTGCTGCTTCTGCTACCTGCTCATCAGGACTATTAACTAGAATCTCTAGGAGACTACGCGGTGTCTGATGGAAACTAGCAACGGCTAATTGCAATGCTACTGACTGTTGCAATAACTCCTCTGGCGCTGACAAAAAACTTTGCAAATCCGATCCGCTAACTGGCTGAAGAGGTTGCATGGCTGTATAACTAAAAATAGTACAATTATACTATAAAAAATGCGTCAAAACTATTGTGAAAGTTCTGTATCACTATCTTTATAATTCCCAATAGCAAACATAATTAATACAGCAATCCTATTTGATTTGTGAAAATTGCAAGCTACAGGTATCCCAATGCGGTTTAGTTAACGTTATCTTTGAATGGGATTATAGCGGTTCTTCGCTGAGTGAGGTACATCATGTCATTAGGAAACACTATAATCATCAAAATTTGATATAAATTTCCACCGATCGCAATCACAGCAAATATTTTTTGTTATTTACTTAATTTGATTATGATTGTTGGCGCTGTTACAACCCGGAATTTTAAAACCGTTTACTATACCTGAGTACTTTCATAAAACAAAAGTAGTTTGCTAAAAACATAAACCTCTAATTCGGTAGAGATATTCGTTGTTATCCTAACCAGCTAAATCACTTCATCTAAGTAAAAGCTCAACAATTTCCAAATTATTTTATGGACTTGGAAGTGATAAATCAAGAATAACTGACTAAAGAAGTAGCAATTAGCAAACAATTACGGAGAAAAGCCTAATCTGTTCTTTTTTCTGCGCCACTAGTTAAGAGGTAATCTATGGTGCGAAACTCAAAGCTAGGGTACAGAACGTCCCCTAAGTCTATTCTGCGTCCATCCGTTGCTATAGGTATAACTATATCTTTATTGGTTGGCGGCATAAGTTTTTATATAGTAAAACGCGGGCAAAATTATGCCAATCAAGAGGCACAAGTGCCAGCAACACAATTGCCACAATTAAAAACAGTAACAGCTTTAGGGCGACTCGAACCACAGGGAAAGGTAATTAAACTCTCTGCTGCGGTGTCTGCGGAAGGAAGTCGGGTAGAAAAGTTATTAGTGAAAGAGGGGGATAAGGTAAAAGCAGGACAAGCGATCGCAATTTTGAACAGCCGCGATCGCCTCCAAGCAGCATTAAAAGAGGCGCAAGAACAAGTAAAAGTAGCCCAAGCAAACCTAAACCGCACCCAAGCAGGTGCTAAACGCGGTGAAATTGCCGCCCAAAAAGCTGCGATCGCTCGTCTAGAAGCCGAACGCCAAGGTGATATTAATGCCCAAGCCGCGACAATTGAGCGATTTCAAGCCGAAGTGCGTAACGCCCAAGCAGAAGACGAACGCTATCAGCAACTATATCAACAGGGCGCAATTTCCGCCTCGCAACGGGATAGCAAGCGTTTAAACTTGGAAACCGCTCAAAAAACCTTGCAAGAAGCCCAAGCACAGTTAAATCGTACCCAATCAACTAGTCAGCAACAAGTTAAACAAGCCACAGCAACACTCGATGAAATCGCCGAAGTGCGCGGAGTGGATGTAGAAGCTGCTAAAGCAGAAGTCAATCGTGCCCTAGCAGCGATGAATTTGGCAAAAGTTAATCTAGAACAAGCTGAAGTGCGATCGCCCCAAAATGGACAGGTATTTGAGATCCATACCCATCCTGGAGAATTAGTATCAAATGATGGCATTGCAGATATTGGACAAACCAGCCAGATGTATGTCATCGCCGAAGTCTACGAAAGCGATATCGGCAAAGTGCATTTAGGACAGCAAGTGCGAATCTTTGGTGATAACCTCCCGATTGAATTGCAGGGAATCGTAGATCGCAAAGGCTTGCAAGTGCGACGGCAGAATGTCATTAACACAGATCCCGTCAGCAATATCGACAACAGAGTAGTAGAAGTCCACATTCGACTAGATGAAACTTCCAGCCAAAAAGCCGCCACCTTAACCAATATGCAAGTTAAGGCAGTAATTGAATTGTGAAAAGGGGATTGGGGACTGGGTAGTGGGTACTGGGGACTGGGAGATTCTGAAGTAGATGAGTGGAGTTCTGAAGTCCCTCCCAATCCCCAGTCCCTAATCCCCCGTTCCTAATCCCAAGTCCCTAATCCCCAATCCCCAGTCCCTAATTATGAGATTGCTCAAACAACTGCAACGGCGAACTCCTCTAGGATGGCTGCAATTGAATCATGAAAAAAGCCGTCTTTTCGTAGCATTATCAGGCATTGCCTTTGCGGATCTTCTAATGTTCATGCAGCTAGGTTTTCAGACTGCGCTGTATGACAGTAACACTAGACTACATCGCAGTTTGCAAGCAGACATTGTTTTAACCAGTCCCCAAGCCCGTAACTTAGCAAGCTTGTCTACATTTTCTCGGCGGCGACTTTACCAAGCAATGGATATACCAGGGGTGAAGTCAGCACAACCAATGTATTTTAACAACACAATCTGGAAGAATCCCCAAACACACCGTGAGACAGGGGTGTTAGTTATCGGCTTTAACCCAGACAAACCAGCCTTTGACTTACCAGATGTTAACCAGCAATTACAAGCGATCAAAATGCCGGATACCGTCTTGTTCGATCGTGGTGCAAGAGGAGATTATCAAAAAGCGATCGCTCAAATTGACCAAGGTAAAACCCTGACTACTGAAATAGAACGGCGCACAATTACCATTAGTGGCTTATTCCAAGTCGGGGCTTCCTTTGGCTTTGATGGCAACCTGATTACCAGCGATCAAAATTTTCTGCGGCTATTTTCTGGGCGACAGTCCAGCAGTGTCAGTCTAGGTTTGATTCTTCTGAAACCAGGTTATGAACCGAAAAAAGTAGCAGCAATGCTCAAAGCCTACCTCAGAGATGATGTCAGAGTATTAACCCACGCCGAATTTATTGAATTTGAAAATAACTTCTGGAGAACAAATTCCCCAATTGGGTTTATTTTCAGTTTAGGTGTATCGATGGGGTTTGTAGTGGGCACGATCATCGTCTATCAAGTCCTCTCTAACGATGTTAATGCCCACGTTCGAGAATACGCCACCTTCAAAGCAATGGGATATCGCAATTATTACCTACTAGGTGTGGTGCTTGAAGAATCGTTGATCTTGGCAGCATTGGGCTTCTTTCCCGGACTGGGAGTGTCCTTAGTGCTTTATCAACTGACTCGCAGTGCTACAAATTTGCCCATGTACATGACCGCGATTCCGGCATTACAGGTATTAGTACTGACCATCATTATGTGTACAATTTCCGGTGCGATCGCCACCCGCAAACTCCAAGCCACCGATCCCGCTGATATGTTCTAAAAATTGTCATTTGTCATTGATCATTTGTCATTTGTTACTCAAAAGGACTAATGACTAAGGACAAATGACAATCATCACGAGTAATCGAGCTATTTATGACTAGCAAACCCGTCATCTCTATTAAAAATCTCGACCACCACTTTGGTCACGGCTCACTCCGCAAGCAAGTTTTATGTAATATCAACTTAGAGATTAATGCTGGTGAAATTATTATCATGACTGGGCCTTCTGGTTCTGGAAAGACTACCTTACTAACCTTAGCGGGTGGGTTGCGTTCTGCTCAATCTGGTAGTTTGCAGGTGTTGGGACGAGAACTTTGTGGTGCTAGTGCTGAAGAACTAGTGCAAGCGCGACGCCGTAACGGTTATATTTTCCAAGCACATAATTTGCATGGTAGTTTAACGGCACTCCAAAACGTCAAAATGGCTTTAGAATTGCACAAACATCTTGGGTTAAAAAAGATGCGAGCTAGGTCAGCCCAAATGTTAGAGCAAGTAGGATTGGGAAATCATTTGCATTACTATCCTGATAAACTGTCTGGGGGACAAAAACAACGAGTAGCGATCGCTCGTGCTTTAGTCAGTCATCCTCAAATAATCCTCGCGGATGAACCCACCGCTGCCCTTGACAGTCAATCAGGACGAGATATAGTCAATCTCATGCAAAAATTGGCAAAAGAACAAGGCTGTACCATCTTGATGGTTACTCATGACAACCGCATCCTAGACATTGCCGATCGCATAGTTCAGATGGAAGATGGCATACTCAAGTCAAAAGTAATACTTTCAGCCTCAAGTTAATTAACGTATTCCCTGATTCAGAGTTGATTTATAAAGTAAATCTGAAGTGTGGCGTGGCAGACTCACATTTTTGCCTTAGTATCATAGTTTTTTGGCAACTAAAGCGCTATTCTCAGTAAGTTTTAAAATATTTCCAAATGGTATGTATATAGTTTAATTTATCTTCACTGACTTACTTACCTAGTTTAAGTAATTTCCCCATACCAATTTCAACCTAACAATGTGATATTAGTGTCCAGTTGAAAAAGTGTCCAGTTGATTCCAAGATTTCCTTCAAGTATTATTTATGTAATCACAGTTAAATTTTATGCTCATTGCCAATGTCATACACCTTGGTTATTAGAGTTAAAACCAATTTCCTAAAATTACAGATAAAATGATTTGCCCTTGCAATCCATAAGTACCTGGAGAATTTCCGAAAATTTATGGTTGTCAACAACATCGGCTTCAAACAGGAAACACTAGCGATAATAAGCTAATCTATTTTCCAATACAAGCAAGGGTTTTTGTAGTTCTATGATTATTGAGAATAGCGCTAGTAGTTCAAACAAAAATTTGCTCGGTTTTGATGTCAAAACTTTGACAGCCAATTGCCGTGCAATAAATGTGTTAAAGGGAATATTTGCTGTTCTCCCGATGACCTTGGCATTACCTGTAGATGCTTTGCAAGTAAAGGTGATTCCAACTAATCCTAAATTAGGGGATACACTCTCGGTGCAGATTAATCTAGATAATCCAGAGAATAGTACAAAACCAACAGTAGCCAGTGGAAAGAATACATACCCAGCCTTTGAAATTGCGCCCAATCAGTATCGGGCTTTTGTTCCCACAACTCCATTAGAAAAAGCTGGAACTAGAACACTTCGGGTTGCGGGGGATGGTCAAGTGCAAAACTTAGCAGTGAATGTGCTTAATCGCAAATTCCCCGTACAACGTATTACTTTGCCACCTGGTAAAGCTGGAGTGGATGCTACAGAGTATGAACTTAAGCGTGTGGCAGCTTTTAAGGCGCTACAAACACCAGAAAAGTATTGGAATGGAGTATTTCTGAAGCCAAATGCAGGGCGGATGAGTACAAACTATGGTGTACGTCGCTACTATAATGGTACATTTGCAAAAGACTACTATCATCGTGGTCTTGACTACGCTGGTGCTGCCGGTTCACCGGTAATTGCCCCAGCCGCTGGGCGAGTTGCTTTGGTAGGTAGGGTATCCCAAGGGTTTCGGATACACGGTAACGTAGTTGGCATTGACCACGGTCAAGGAGTAACTAGTATTTTCATGCACCTGAGTCGTATTAACGTTAAAGAAGGTGATTTTGTGAAAGCTGGTCAACTAATTGGTGCAGTAGGTTCAACAGGTGCTGCCACGGGGCCACATTTACACTGGGGTCTATATGTCAACGGACAATCTGTTGATCCAACACCTTGGCGAACTAAGGTTGTTAACTAGTAGAGGCAGAATTGATCCTGTCTTTGCATAATTTGTGTATTTTTTGCTGAGAATTAGGCAAAATAAATTGGATTGATACCGTCCCTACCAAGCTTTGCCAACATAAATGATGATAAGCGTTATGAGTATCGAAAAAATTGTAGAACAAGCTCTCCAGGATGGTTATTTGACACCAGCTATGGAAGCAGAAGTCGGTAGAATCTGTGATAACGCCTCAGAACTCTCAATTGAAGAGTATATGGCGTTAGATCGCCTGATGGGTGCGTTATTGACTGGTGAGGTAGTGGCGGTACCTCGCAAACAATTCATTAACGTTATGGAAGAATTGGTGCTGACAGAAGCGATCGCCCGAGTCGCAGAAATTGAAGCCACTAGCGAAAGTTCTCTAGATGTCGGGGATATTGCCGCTTACGCTCTCAATCGGCTACCACCTTTGTATGCTACTACAGAAGAGGGTGCTAACTTCCAGCGCCAAACGGCTCAGGCACAACTGCAAGACTTAATTTCTCAACAAATAAGCGAGGCGATTAACCGTTACCTCGATCGACCCAATTTCTTCCCAGAACGGCAAGCATTGGGTAAAAATACTGGCAATGAGGTTGTACGCCAAGTTAGTGCTTTACTCCAAACATACGCGCCTAACTTTGAGCAAAAATTATAATTTTAAGAGTCATTAGTCATTAGTCATTAGTCATTGGTCATTTGTTTTAGACAAAGGACAAAGGACAAAGGACTAATGACTCTTAACTAATTAATCACGTACTAACACTTTTGTCCCTATACTCACTTGCTCATATAACAATCGGACATCAGAATTACGCATTCTTAAGCAGCCGTGGGATACAGCCGTTCCTACCAGGTCAACATCCGGCGTGCCATGAAAGCCAATTTCATTCCGTCCATCTGACCAAAAACCAATCCATCTATCTCCCAAGGGACTATCCGTACCAGCCTCAAATACTTTGCCAGTAATCGGGTGACGCCAGATTGGATAATGTCGCATGTGGATCACCTGGAAAGAACCTGTGGGCGTTTCCCAACCTTTCTTGCCGACAGCAATGGGATAGCTGGCGATCACCTCTTCTCCTGCATATACATAAGTGCGGCGATCGCTTAAATCAACCACCACTTGCGTCTTGACATTTGCCAGCCTACTAGATGGTACTTGTTGGGCTGAAGCCTGAGACCACAGACCTTTTGGCCAACTATCTGCAACTGGATTTTGTCTTTCTACTGGCGCTACCAGTTGCGGCTGAGTTGGTAAGTCGCTTGCTTTAGCTACATTATTCTTAATAATTTGGGGTTTAGTTTGAGGCTTAATGGTAGCAGGCTTGAGTTTAGAAGCCCTACGAATAGTTGCTTTCGCTAGATTCTTCTTAATTATTTGCGACTTAATGGTAGAAGACTTGAGTGTAGAAGCTTTACGAGTAGTTGTTTTAGCTAGATTCTTCTTAATTATTTTTGATTTAGTTTTAGGTTTAATAGCAGAGGACTTTGGTGTAAACGTCCTCTGGGCAGTCGAGCCTTGGGTAACTTCATCAGGTGGCACAGATCCACCCAGCGCAATTTCCCCCAAACTCACTTGGGAAAGATTCTTGTAGACTCCTTCAGTCCGGCTTCCCTTAAGATTGGTTCGGGTAGAATCTCGCCGCATCGAAGTAGATGCAGACTTCTCATACTGCCGTTCCGCCGTACTAATGCGCCAATGGACAGCTAAGGATAAAAATGCTGTGCCAAAACAAAGCAGCATTACCATACGCCCTACAGATTCGTTTCTTACCATTGCCATCGCCTATTGTTTATCCCTGACATATCCAGCCGAGCAATTGGATGAGTTCATCATCCGGTCATCAAAAATTTATCAATACTTATCATTTCCGCTATAAATCTGCCAACACCTCTGGGCAAACTAAGACTATGCAAATTTTCCCAGCGGCAAAACTTCAAGTGAGCAACCTCATTCCTCCAAAGTTTTGAGGGTCGTAAGCCTCTCCTCAGACTTTTTAGTGGAACTCTTGAAATGTAGCAATCAATCATTAATGGTGTAGGTGGATGAAAAACCATGTTTGAAAAACTATTGCTAGCGGTAACAATTACATTTTCCCTCAATTTATTTTTTCAAGTTCGCGTACCAGAGCAACATAACTCTAGTACTGCTTTCGGTCCACAATCAGAACAATCAGCAACTATTCTGGTAACGAAATCAAAAAATTAAATCACCATCTTAGCAACCACAGCAACCTAACTTCCAGAAATTATTACCCGAATTTTAAAGGTATCAAGAAGTTAGAATTACAAAATTTTATCTTCATTTTTATAGCTAAATTTAATTATCTCGAGCAAGCGTATATACCCAGTTGCTAAAAGTACTAAAATGTGCATTAGATCGCGCCTTTGTTCGTTGATAGGTCTTAGGCAACTATGGGAGCAGTATAAGGAAAAGTGGCTCTGCTTATTGCTACAAATATATCCAAAATTGTCTGCTTCAGTGTTCCAGTCATAAATCCGTCACCTGAGCATGGAACTTCTGTACCATTAGCAGGTCTAATAGATAGGGATGATTTAGAGCCAGTACGATCTATGAGTCAATCGATTACTGTATCCTGGTCAACGGTTGATGCAAAGTATCCAGAAGCATCAGTGCAAGTTGACAAACTCCCTAACCACGATTTAATTTTGCGCTGTCAAGCCGGACTGCGACCAGATCGTGCTGCTTTTGCGGAACTATTACGCCGCTATCAAAGTCAAGTCGATCGAGTTCTATACCACTTAGCTCCAGATTGGCCTGACAGAGCCGATTTGGCTCAAGAAGTTTGGATTCGAGTGTATCGGAACATTAACCGATTACAAGAGCCTGCTAAATTTCGGGGCTGGTTAAGCCGCATTGCCACGAACTTGTTTTACGACGAGTTACGTAAACGCAAGCGGGTGATGAGTCCTTTGTCACTGGATGCTCCCCGTTCCTTAGAGGACGGCGAGATGGATTGGGAAATCGCTGGTGATACCCCAGGCCCTGAAGAAGAACTGACAACGAGAGAATTTTACGAGCAATTGCGGGAAGCGATCGCGGATTTACCAGAAGTTTTTCGTACTACCATTGTCCTCAGAGAAATCGAAGGCATGGCTTATGAAGAAATTGCCGAAATCACTGGAGTTTCTCTAGGAACTGTGAAGTCCAGAATAGCCAGAGCTAGATCGAGGCTGCAAGCCCACTTGCAGAATTATCTAGACTCATAATTTTCTTAATTTACAGTATCTTGCTTCTGCCCAATGGCAAAATTTAAGCATAGATTAAAAATTACTAGAAAGACGTAGATTGTTTCTGCCTAAAGGTAGAAAATTGGCTAATTCTCCCAAAATTCCCGCCCAGTTTACCCGTGTATGAATTGGTAATAATGTTAAGATGACTACTGATTCTCAGTTTTACGACCGTTCTCCTTTGCAACTTCCTCAAGATTTGTCAGATGGAATGGCCAAGCATACCAATGAATCAACGGGTCTTATGGATATGGTGAAGCGCGATCGCTTCGAGTTATTGAGTGCTTACCTCGATGGTGAAGTCACAGCCACCGAACGCAGGCAAGTAGAAGAATGGCTGGCAAATGATGCCTCAGTTAAATGTTTGTATGCCCGACTGTTAAAACTGCGCCAAGGTTTGCGGACGCTCCCAGTGCCAGCAGCCCAACAGTCGCCAGAAGAAACAGTTGGGCAAGTATTGACACGTTTGCGCCGCCGCTCCCGTTTAAACTGGATAGCGGCAGGTGCAGCTGTTGCTGCTTGTGCGATCGGTGCAATATCTGGCTTAGTAGGTGGTGGTTCGATGGTGCCGCAACTGGCGCAACAACCACAAAGAGAACCGATACAAACGTCCTCAGCGTCTATAGTTCCCCCTTCCCCGCTGATGGTGGGACTAAATAACCCGGTAATTGAAATTCCGAAAGCAGCAGTAGCCTCTCCAGAAAATTCAATTTATCAGGTTCAGCCGCAACGACACGACCCCAAACAGGACATAAACTAATCGCAAAGTTTACAGTTCAAAACTGTACTCTAGGGTTAAACCACAGCCGCTCCACCAGCCGCTAGGTTGGAGTAAACCTCCTAATTGCTCAACTTGTTCTAGAGTCATTAAATAAACCCAAGCCCAACTATAAGAGAGCGACTGTGGCTCATAAACCTCGATAATTTGTCGATTATAGAGGTTTTCTGGTGTTTGTCTATTGGGCTGGTAATCTTCCAGCACATCTAGCTCATTTAAAATCTTTGGGTTGGAAAAAGAGAGTAAATATCCGTAAACTTGGCTATTCCCTAGCGTCATCGCTGGGTAGGCCATTGGCAGGGCAAATAATTTGCCTTGTACAAAAGCTGTTTTGACATCAACGACTTTGCTAGCACAGTATCTTTTATAGTTAGCTTCACCTGGTTTGAGCGTGCCGTAGACAAAAACCTGTACTAAATCAGAAAATTTTATATTTGATTTAACCATCACCTATTTTAACCATCTAAATTTCTTTTCCTACCACAGGACTGAGTATTGTAAATGCGTGGTGTGAGCATAGCGAAAAAGTGAGAAAGTCTCATTACAGAGACACAAGAATAATTTAGAGAAGAATATCGTAAGTTTCACCAATAATCCCCGCCTCACATCATACTCATAAGAATTAAGTATAATAAGTAGCTAGTTAATATAAGTTATTTGGGCAATTTAAGAGAGTAGTTAGATCCACTCTTAAGCCTTCTCATGATCATTTCTAGCCCACAGGAAGCACAGATACAGATTAGATTTTTTGAGGATATTTACAAACCTAAAATAGAAAAACTTCCACTTCTGAGAGATGTCGATATAGATCATGGTAGAAGAGTACTCAATACAGAAGCGGAATGTGATAAGTATATTGCTCTCTACGGCGGACACCACTTTCACAAGCTCTATGCAGCCTTTCCTTCAACTAACTTTCACTACACAGAAGGTAAAAGCGTAGAAATCATCGACTGGGGATGTGGGCAGGCGCTTGCAAGCTGCGTTTTAATCGACTATCTTATCGAAAAACGCATCAGTCCTAAAATAGAATCAATTACACTCATAGAGCCATCTTCGATTGCCTTGTGGCGCGGCTACAGCTTTGTTCGCCAAATATTACAACCTGCTTTCTCTAATAACTCTCGAATCCAAACTGTCAACAAGTGTATAGATAACTTAAATTGTAGTGACTTTGTTTCAAGTTATAAAAACATTAAGATTCATCTATTTTCAAATATACTAGATGTAGAAGATTTCGATTTAAATAAGCTGTATCAGCTAATAATCAATTCATTTTCAGGATTTAATCGGATTATTTGTACAAGTCCGTATAATAATAAAAGGAATTATAGAATAGATAGTTTTTATCAACTATTCAACGAGCATACTATAGTTAAAAATTCTTTTTACTCAGATGAAGCAATCTCCCAAGAGATTTTTTATAATAACACAGGAAAATTTAAACTTAGCAGAATACAAAGGTATGAAAGGCAGTTTCTTATAAAAATTTGAGAAAAACTTTATGAAAAATAGACCAGGCGGTAATGCAATTCAGGGAGACTTATTTTCCGGGTTTAACTCTGTTGTAGATGAGACAATAGAGAGTATGCATAAAGAAGTTTTATCTATGCAAGATGCAGATGTTAGTTTCTATCGGAATTTTTTTAATCAGCAAGATAGCGATGAGCTTTTTCAAACCTTGTTTAACGAAATACAATGGCGACAAGACAAGATGAAAATTTATGGTAAGGAAGTAAACTTACCAAGAAAAACAGCTTGGTATGGAGATAGAAATATGTCATATAAATTCTCAGGGATTCATCTTGATCCAGAACCTTGGATACCTACACTCTTACAAGTAAAAGAGAAAGTTGACAAAGTTGCAAAAGTTAAGTTTAACAGCGTTTTACTGAATCTTTACCGAGATGGAAAGGATGGAATTTCTTGGCATACAGATGCTGAACCAGAGCTAGGGAACAATCCAGTAATTGGTTCTGTTAGCTTTGGCGGAGCAAGAAGGTTTATGTTTAGGCATAAACACAATCAGGATTTAAAAGCTGAAATTGAGTTAATACATGGTAGCTTCCTTCTGATGGCAGGTGCAACACAGCATTTTTGGCAGCATCAAATCCCCAAAACATCGAAGCAGGTTCAACCAAGAATCAATTTAACTTTCCGGGTAATTAATAGTTAAACAATTAAGTGTAAGTGCTACTTTCCTTTTTTATCATCCAGTGCTTTCTGAATCGCTTCTCTACAGAATTCAGCAGGGTCATCTTGTGCTTTCACCTCTTGCTTCATCTTTTCAGTAGCACGGAAACTAATAGTAGTCGTTAATGGTTCCTCTCTGTCTGTGGTGAAATTTTTTAAATTTTCTGGACTACCCTTAGGATTAGGCATTGTTGAGAAATGTAAATATAGCTTGAACTGCGTGCAAACGAGCAATTAGAGTTTTAAATCGGTGGTGTCCTCACCTGATAAATGGTTCACCACCGATACCACTTTTGAGAAATGGTAATTCTATGTTTACACGTTCAGAACTCGAAATAAAGACTGTTCCTGAATTACAGGATTTATGCCGTCGATACGGTATTCGCCCTACAGGGAGTGCAGCGTACAAACCAAGCTATATCACTTCTTTAATAGCATTTCCGATCTTAGCGATTCAACAGATGGAAGTAGGGAGAGGGTTAAAGTCACCTTCCCTTGCTTCTATACAGGTTTTTAGTTCAGCGATAGATGAGATGGGTACACCTACTAATGAGCAAATAGCGCTGATTAGAATCACACTGGAAGGTAGGCGAATGAGTTACCCAGATAGATTTGAGCAAGAAAGGTTGCTGAACTTACATCTGGCTAAGATGAGGCTTGAACAGGTGATAGCACTGGTGAGTCAGTAGTCCACACTTACAGCATTCTTAACGGACTCCTCAGCAATGGGGAGTTTTTTATAAAACTTGCCGATAGGTAAATAAAGACTGTCCCTGATAGCCTAAGAACTTTAGCGATATAAGTTATAGATAGGAATAGAAAATACAGGAGATTTATAAATTTATTTTATAATTTAATTTTCAAAATTACTAGACATAAAAATCATTTAGTAGTTTATATGTACTAAAAACAGCTAAATACTTAGGATTAGTAGAAATAAAGCGTAATAGGCATGAAACCATTGGAAATACCAAATTCAGTTGATTCTCGATACAATCCCACAGCAATTGAAGAAAAATGGCAAAAAACATGGGTAGAACTTGGCTTAGATAAAACACCGACAGTTAGCAACAAGCCAAAATTTTACGCTCTTTCCATGTTCCCTTATCCATCGGGCAGCCTACACATGGGTCACGTCCGTAATTATACGATTACCGATGTGATTGCCCGCCTCAAGCGAATGCAAGGGTATCGGGTAATACACCCAATGGGCTGGGATGCTTTTGGCTTGCCAGCAGAAAATGCCGCAATTGACCGTGGCGTACCGCCAGCAAAATGGACTTATCAGAATATGGCTCAGATGCGGCAACAATTGCAGCGTCTCGGTTTATCTATTGATTGGGAATGCGAACTCGCTACCTGTTCGCCAGATTATTACAAGTGGACGCAATGGATTTTCTTGCAGTTTTTGCAAGCAGGTTTAGCTTATCAAAAAGAAGCGGCTGTAAACTGGGACCCGATCGATCAAACTGTACTAGCAAATGAGCAAGTTGATAACGAAGGACGTTCTTGGCGCAGTGGTGCAATAGTTGAGCGCAAATTATTACGCCAGTGGTTTTTCAAGATTACCGACTATGCTGAAGAATTACTCAACGACTTGCATCAATTGACAGGTTGGCCGGAACGCGTCAAGTCTATGCAGGCAAACTGGATTGGCAAATCTATAGGCGCTTACTTAGAATTTCCCATCATTGGGATAGATGAAAAAATTGGAGTGTACACCACACGTTCAGATACAGTTTATGGTGTTAGCTACCTAGTGTTAGCACCAGAACATCCTTTAACAAAGCGCGTCACTACAAAAGAACAACAAGCAGCGGTAGAAGCCTTTATTAAAGAGGTTTCTAATCAAAGTGAGTTGGAACGTACTGCTGAAGACAAACCTAAGCGGGGTATACCCACAGGTGGTAAGGCAATTAACCCATTTTCAGGGGAAGAAGTGCCGATTTGGATTGCTGATTATGTACTGTATGAGTATGGTACTGGAGCAGTGATGGGTGTACCGGCACACGATGTCCGGGATTTTAAGTTTGCCAAAAATTATGATTTGCCAGTTGATTTTGTCATAGCTTCCCCAGATGATGTTGCAGGTTTTGACTTAACTCCAACATCAGAGAATGATGAAGTCACTCAACTCATCCAAATTGAATATAACCAGGCATACACTGAACCAGGAATTTTAATTAATTCTGGGGCTTTTACTGGTATGACTTCCACTGATGCTAAACAAGCAATAATTGAATACGCCGAACAACAAGGTTTTGGTAAAGTACGGGTGCAATATCGCTTGCGGGATTGGTTGATTTCACGGCAACGTTACTGGGGCGCACCGATACCTGTAATTCACTGTCCCAACTGTGGGATAGTACCAGTTCCCGATCGAGATTTGCCAGTACAGTTACCGGAAGAGGTGGAATTTACTGGACGTGGTGGTTCACCTTTGACTCAGTTAGAGAGTTGGGTAAATGTACCTTGTCCAACTTGTGGCACTCCAGCAAAGCGGGAAACTGACACGATGGATACTTTTATTGATTCCTCGTGGTATTACTTGCGCTTCCCTGACGCTAAGAATGAACAACAAGTTTTCGATTCTAGTAAAATAAACGACTGGATGCCAGTTGACCAGTATGTGGGTGGGATTGAACACGCAATTTTACATTTGTTGTATTCGCGGTTCTTTACTAAGGTACTACGGGACAGAGGGTTACTGAACTTTGATGAACCGTTCCAACGCTTGTTAACTCAAGGTATGGTGCAGGGTTTAACTTACCTAAATCCTAATAAGGGTGGTAAAGATAAATGGATTCCTTCTAATCTGGTAAATTCAGCCGACCCGCGCGACCCCCAAACAGGCGAACCACTGCAACGCCTCTACGCCACCATGTCTAAATCAAAGGGCAACGGTGTAGCGCCAGAAGATGTAATTTCCAAATACGGTGTAGACACAGCGCGGATGTTCATCTTGTTCAAAGCGCCGCCAGAAAAAGACTTGGAATGGGATGAAGCCGATGTGGAAGGACAATTCCGGTTTTTAAATCGGGTTTGGCGTTTGGTAACAGATTATATTGCGGCTGGGGTATCCCATAAAAAACCCCAATCTGATTTAACTAAGGTAGAAAAGGAATTGCGGCGGGCGATTCACACGGCGATTCAAGCAGTGACAGAAGACGTGGAAGACGAATATCAATTCAATACCGCTATTTCAGAATTGATGAAGTTGAGTAATGCCTTAACTGATGCTGACGGCAAAAATTCACCAATTTACGCAGAAGGTATTCACACTTTGGTGGTTTTACTAGCACCATTTGCACCACATATTGCTGATGAATTGTGGCATTTATTGGGTGAAAGTGATTCAGTTCATACTCAAACTTGGCCATCATTTGACCCAGCTGCTTTAATAGCTGATGAAATCACTTTAGTGATTCAAGTTATGGGTAAAACTCGCGGCTCGATTCAAGTACCAGCACAAGCAGATAAAGCAGCGTTGGAAAAATATGCTCGTGAATCAGAAATTGCCCAGCGTTACATCGAAGGTAAAGAGATTAAAAAGGTAATTGTGGTGCCTGGAAAGTTGGTGAATTTTGTAGTTAGCTAAGTACAGTTTTGCATAAAATCGTGGCAAATTGAGAGTTGAAATTTAAACGCAGATGCGCTTCTCTACGAGACGCTACGCGAACACCTTACCATAGGGAATTCGCTACGAATTAATGAAATCTTGTACTTAGCAATTGATAAAATTGTAAATTTAGCCTGACAAAACATCAGAGGATTTACATCCGTGACACTCAAAGAGTTAGAACAACAACTTCTTGCCCTCAGTCCTGATGAAAAATTGCAGGCTATACAGTTACTTGCTCAAAGTCTCGGCAACAATTGGCAAGGAATTGAAAAAACTCCTAGAGTTTGTGGTGGAGAGGCTCGCATCGCTAAAACTCGTATTCCTGTTTGGGTACTTGTGGAAGCTCGCGGTCTTGGATATAGTGATGCTGACCTTTTGACGAGCTATCCAACTATTACAGCTACAGATTTAGCTAATGCTTGGGTATATGCAGAAGCTCATCCCGATGAAATCGAATTGGCAATTGAGCGTAATGAGGTAGCCTAATCAATGGCACGGTTTTACGCAGATGAGCAGTTTCCCTTTCCAGTTGTGGAATTATTACGCGATTTGGGGCATGATGTTTCGACAGTTCAAGAAGCAGAAAATGCAGACAAGGTATACCTGATGAGGAAGTGCTAGCATTTGCCATAAGTCAAGAACGCTCAATATTAACTATCAACAGAGTTAATTTATCCGTTTGCATCGTCGTGATTCTAACCACTTCGGTATTTTTGTTTGCACGAATAATCGTAATTGGCAACAATTTGCAGCACGGATAGATGAGGCTGTGGCAAAAGAAGAACCTTTGCAAGGAAAACTAATTCGTGTGGTACGTCCAGTAACTTAACAAGGTTTTGATGGTACGCACAAATGCTTGAGTTATCAAGTATATGTTGCAACAATTTTTATACCAGTAGGTTCCTTCTCTGGTATATGTGTATTTAAAAACATCTATCCGATTGTCCAGAGAGGTGGACTGTTTTATTTATACACAAAAAAGCGCTTGAGAATTTTGCTTACTCAAGCGCTTTTCCGTAAAAGCTTATACCAACTCACTCGTTTGATGCAACATTTGAAATCTGCAACACTCCCTAAGGAGGGAGTATTACGAGGATAACTTGTGACAAACATGTGGTGAAATGGTATCACTCCTTGCACTAACTAAGAATATCTCTTTTGTCAGAATACCGGGGATCTAGTGAGTGACACTTTATGAACTGAACACTAGTTAAAAACGACTCACCGTGAATAGTAACTAAGGAGACTAAGCACGATTGTAGCAATTTTGTAAATATAGTATAAAAACTTATAGTTTATTACTACCCGCTGTCGATATTGCTTACTACTAAGTGCAGTATCAAAAAGTGCAGCAATTAGTAGCATAGATATCTCAACTTCTGCGTCAAATTAGTCGCTATCAAATAACCTAGAAAAGGCTTGGATATTGGTATCAAAGCGATTTTGACTCAAATAAATCATAAACGAAGGTATTGTTTAGAGAATGGCAACCCAAGAACAAATCTTTGACCCAAATAGATTGAAAAGTTTGGGTTGGGTATCTTTTATCTCTTAGCAAACGGTAACATCCAAGTCTTCTGTATAGTGTAGGGAGTTACTTCTTTCATGGAAGCAAAACACAACTTTTTCAGCGATAATTACCGCAATGTTCAAAACGATTTCGCGTTTTTCTATAAAAACAACTGAGGTGGATTATGGGTAGATTTTAAGAATTTATCGTACCTATGCCTCATCTAGATAGATGTTTCATCCTTGGCTAAAATAGCCGTTCGCCTACGAGCAGACACCTTAACCTGGCGTCTAGGTGTGTGGTAAGATTGCCTGGAACAGAGGTTTTATCTGAGTTGGAGTCTGGTATAAATTGCAAAGGTCAAGCTGACCGATCGTTAACTCCCACGATACTTTTCCTATGAATTTGGAAAATATACAACAATGCAGGTGACAATCTGAGTGGAATTTATAGATGAATATCTAGGATTTGCTATCAGACTTAACCAACTTCCCACAATTTTGACTTTTATTTGACTTTTAGGATAGACACATGAACGATAAGCTGATGCTGATGATTCCAGGCCCTACACCGGTGCCAGAAGCTGCCTTACTGGCATTAGCCAAGCATCCGATTGGGCATCGTACTAGTGAATTTAGCAACATATTGGCAGAGGTGACAGAAAACCTCAAGTGGCTGCACCAAACTCAAAGTGATGTGCTGACGCTGAATGTCAGTGGTACGGGTGCTGTAGAAGCGGGAATAATTAATTTTCTTTCTCCAGGCGATCGCATTTTAGTTGGTTCTAATGGTAAATTTGGCGAACGCTGGGTAGAAGTCGGTCAAGCCTACGGTTTGAATGTAGAAGAAGTTAAGGTGGAATGGGGAAAACCCTTAGACCCCGCAGTATTTGCCGAAAAACTCCAAGCAGATACCCAAAAGCAAATCAAAGCCGTAATTATTACCCACAGTGAAACCTCGACGGGTGTGTTGAATGACTTAGAAACCATCAACCGCCACGTTAAAGAACACGGTGAAGCTTTAATTATCGTTGATGCCGTTACTAGCTTGGGTGCATTCAATCTACCCGTAGATGCTTGGGGCTTGGATATCGTCGCTTCTGGTTCCCAAAAAGGTTATATGATTCCGCCGGGATTGGGTTTTGTTTCTGTCAGTGCCAAAGCTTGGGAAGCTTACAAAACTGCGAAGCTACCAAAATATTATTTGGATTTAGGCAAATATCGCAAAGCCACAGCCAAAAATACAACTCCATTTACTCCGCCTGTGAACTTGATCGTAGCGTTACACACCACGTTGCGAATCATGAAAGAGGAAGGCTTGGAATCAATATTTGCTCGACACGAACGGCTGAAAAATGCTACTCGCGCTGCCATAAAAGGGTTAAATTTACCTTTGCTTGCAGCAGATAATTCTGCTAGTCCGGCGATTACAGCTGTAGCACCACAAGGAATTGAACCCGATAAAATTCGGTCATTGATGAAAAAACGCTTTGATATTGCCCTAGCTGGTGGTCAAGATCATTTGAGCAATAAAATTTTCCGTATTGGTCACTTGGGTTTTGTGAGCGATCGCGATATCCTTAGCTGTATTGCATCCTTAGAAGTTACCCTCACAGAACTTGGCTACGAAGATTTCACCCCTGGTTCTGGCATAGCAGCAGCAGTTAAAGTGTTTAGTCAGTCCTGAGTAATAAATCAAAAGAGCGAGTTAAATTATCAACTCGCTCTTTTGATTTGTATATAGAGTAGAAACCTTTGCATAAGGTAGAGTTGATGTCACATACCTCAATCCTTTTAAATAACACCAAGTTGCCCTAGATAGTATTATTTGCTTTGAAGAAAGTCGTACTGTATCTTTGACACCAAACAAGACTAACTTTGGCAACTTAGTATCATCCAAAATTGGCATAAATAGTATTGTTTGAGATTTTGCTAATATGCATTTGGTAGAAACTTTTAAGTCAAAGTCTAAAAACTACAAGCCAAAATTGCTATAACCTACGCCGTCTCTAGCCAATCATAAATTTGTTCTAATTGCTCTAGAGTAACTAACCCATATTGCCAAAGAATCATTGCCAAAGGACCTGGGTCTTGCTCCCGATGCCGAAGTGCCACCGCTAGTGATGCTGTGGAAATTGCCAAATCTTCTTGCAAAAAATGAATCAGCCGAGAATATTTTGATGGTGACATTTGTATCTCACCTCCTTGTGCAGAATGTATTGTCATATATCAGTTCACCATTACTCGGTAGACAGTAGCTAGTATTTCATCTGTGACTGTGCCGTTTTCGGCCATACACCCCAGCACAGTTTTTGTTAATCCGCCTTCAACAGAGGCTTCCTATAGATGGTCTGAGAAATAAAATTCTCATACAAATCATTCGTTAGCTTATTAAGCAGTATTTTTACTTAATTAAATTGGCTTCATCTTATTTACCTTTGTGTTTTATTTAATTACACAGGTAGTAATAAAGATTCCATAGCCTATACTCTCTTATTGGCGACTATTTACACTTACGCCCAAGGGAATATTTTTGAGACTAAACCTGAAAACTGCGATTTCCGGTTTGAGACAGTAGAATTTTACATTATTACCACAGTTTTTAAATAGTAGCGTTACAAGTGCTATTTGACCACATACAGTGACATTTTTTACAAAAAAAACATATATTTCGACCGTATAGGCTCTCAACCGAGTAATTACCCAAGTTTTTATCTCCGCAAAGCACTAAAGTTTCAAAACTCAATTTTGAGAATATCGCCCACTTTCAACTTCAATTCGGCAGCTCTTCCAGAACGAAGTTCAATCACCTTATCGATTGGTGTATTGGGGCCATAGGTAGGACAAGGCTCACTTGTACAAGGAGGCGCAGCAGCCTGAATATATTTAACTACACCTTTATGTAGAAATACCATGTCCAGGGGTACAGGTACATTCTTCATCCAGAAACTGACTGGTTGTGCTGAAGGGAATCCAAACAGCATCCCCCGGTCATCTGGTAAAGCTGGTCGATACATCAACCCCATCGCTTGCTGTTGTGGCGTCTGCGCTACCTCTAATTGAATCGTTGTACCATTCGGCACAATGGCTTTAGCGGAAATTGGTAGTTTTTGACCTAAACTCTCTGGTGCTGGAGTTTTAGAATCAGAGGTGGGGCTAGGAGATTTAGCAGTTGTTGGCACAGAACAACCCATCAGAAAAATACTCAGCACTATCGAGAGCAAACTTAGCCGACGAGTCATATAGCTTTTCGATTTTGTTATTTAGACTTCAATTTTACAGTGTTGTAGGCAGAAAAACCCCTTGGCTGGAAGGCACTAGCACCCAAATTTACATTCCCAATCCGAAACTGGGAATGAGGCAAGGAGATAGGCAAACTCCCGCTATAGTATACTAGGATTCTCTTAAAACGTACCCTACGCCTCGCACTGTTTGAATCAGGCGCTTTTGACCTTCATCTTCGATTTTTAACCGCAAGTAACGGATGTACACTTCAATTACATTTGACTCACCCAGAAAGTCGTAACCCCAAACATTTTCTAGAATTTGTTCGCGGGTTAATACCTCACGGGGATGTTCCATTAAGAATTTTAATAGTTCAAATTCCTTCATTGTCAGGTCAATTGGTCGCCCGTTGTGTATGGCACGGCGAGTTGCTATGTCTAAAATTAAATCCCCAAAGCGTAATTGCTCTGTGGTATCTACATCGGGTTTTAAGTAGAGGCGAATCAACTTCAAAAAGTCTTCTGAGCGGTAAGGTTTGAGGATATAATCATCCGCTCCAGCTTCTAGACAAGCTACACGATCGTCAACTGTATCCCTTGCCATTAAAATCAATACAGGCGATCGCATACCAGTGCTTCTCATATTTTTGCACAGTGAGAGTCCTGATTCTCCTGCTAGCATCCGGTCTAAAACAATTAAAGCAGGTTGGCGATCGCGACAGTGTTGTAAACCACTCGTTGCGTCATGAGCCAAAATTGATTCATAACCGGCCTCTTGCAAATCGCAAGAAAGCTGATTTGCAAGGCTCTCATCGGTTTCAATCACCAAAACACAAGGACTTTGAGCAACTGTCATAACAATTTGGGATATTGGATTTGGGATTGTAAAGATATTCCAAAGAAAATTTTTACATCAGTTATAAAGTGCAATTACGAGCTTTTAGTGATGTAGCAATCCTGATTTGACGCGATGTTAAGGATGTTTTAGCACGTTCAGGTGTCAGCTATCGAATTCTCGGATGCAATCTTAATAACTAACTCCAAATTCCATATCCATACCAGTAATTCTGGAAGGAAATCAGCTTTCTTGGGCATGAGGCATAGTAGCAGAGGAGAAGTTACACTAAGTTTTTCCCCTCTGCCCCTCTGCTTCTTGTGCCCAATGCCCAATGCCCAATGCCCAATGCCCAATGCCCAACGCTCAATAACTATGGCAATTCTACCGAAGTTGGTTTAGCGATATGTGGCAGACCCCAACCTAATTTTTCTCGCAAAATTCGGAAAAACTCAGGCGGTTGCAGGCGAATAAATCGGGCACTATATTGCGATCGCTCCATATATACTCGATCTTCTGGTAAGATATAGCACCCTCCATTACCATCTACTACCATTACCAGCCGAGGAATATTGACTGGGTAGATATTGACCGATTCAGTATCTGGAAAGACCAATGCTCTAGAAGCTAGGGAATGAGGACAAATGGGTACTAATTGTAAAACAGGTACGCCAGGAGTCACCACCGGGCCACCAGCACTCAATGAGTAAGCTGTAGAACCAGTAGGCGTGGAAACAATCACACCATCTGCGGCAATATCTACTGGCGCATGATGCCCTATGGCAATTTCAAAATGGCACATAGAGGTCAAAGGTTCCCGGTGTAGCACCATTTCATTCAGGCATAGGGCTTCCCATAGCACTGAATCATCCCGAAACACTTTGACATTGAGCATTGCTCGTTCTTCAATTTCATACTCACCTGCCATTGCCTGTTCTAGTGCTTGAGGCAATTGATTCAGGAAAGTTTCCGTCAAAAATCCCATGTGGCCGGTATTCACTGTTAACAGTGGAATACCACAAGGGGCTACTTGACGAGACGCTGCGAGAACAGTGCCGTCTCCCCCTAATACCACTGCAAACTCCATATCTGAATCAAAACCAGGGGGTGTCAGACCGTCAATGGGGGTGTGGCACACAGGACTCTCCGGGTTAGGGTAGCCCAATATCCCACCGATACTCGATGTGATACATACATTCCAACCGGCTGCGGTTAGCTTGTCTTTCAACTCAATAGCGACACGGCCCGCTATCGGTTTAACGTCATTGTAGATAATGCCTGCTTTCGGCACACTCAAATATCCAAGTTTAGGCGATGCTCTGTATTATGTAATCGTTACACATTTTGGTCATGTAGTCATTAATCTAGGTCAAATATCCAGAGTCTAGGGTTTTACGACTAATGTCTGTTTCGTAATGACTATTGACTATTAGCTTTTGAAGATTGCTTAAAAGGAGTTTTTTTAGGTTTCTGTTTTTTATTTTTATTTTTCTGGTAGTCTACCTCTTTGAGTTTCTTCATTATTCGGCTGAAGTACTCTTGGAGATAACTTTCTAGGGTTGTGGTTTGTTGCGGATCTAAACCAAACACTGTGTATACTTCATCCATTGAAGCATTTAACTGTTTACCACTAGCCAATACTTCTGTAAACGCCAGCCTGTCTGCTACATTCCATCCCCACTGAAAGAACCGCATTATGCCCCGCACAGCACGCAGTAAGTTTATTGGCATCCGCGTTACTCTGGCATCTTTTCCAGATAAGCGTTCGCACAGGTTGATTATTTCTTCTGCACTCCATGCACGAGTACCGACTACAGGAAAAGCTTGGTTTTCTGTTTCTGGTACACTCAATGCTCGGATTGCAAACTTAGCAATGTCCTGAGTGTCCATATAGGCGATGGGAGAAGAATTACCTGTTACCCAAACTGGCTGTCCTTCCAGAATGGGAATCCCATACTGACCAATTAAACCTTGCATAAACCCAGCTAGCCGCAAGATGGTATAATTCAACCCTGACTCAGCCAAGAATAGTTCTGTACACCGCTTAATTTCCATTAGCGGCACTTCTGGGTATTTATCAGCATCTAAAATTGAAAAGAAGATAAAATGCTCGACACCCGCGGCTTTTGCTGCTTGAATCAATGCTACTTTGCCTTCCCAGTCTACTTGTTTGATACTTAGTGAATCTGTAGGGCGAGAGGTTGAGGCATCAATAACTTGGGTTACACCAACTAAAGCTTCCGCTAGGGTATCGGGGTAACGTAAATTTCCAGGGACGAGTTCTGCTCCCCATTCTTTAAGGAAAGCTGCTTTTTTACTGCTGCGGACAAGACAGCGTACTTTATATCCCTCATCGATAGCACGACGAGCCACTTGTCTTCCTAAGGTGCCAGTGGCACCGACGATTAATAAAGTCATCAGGGTTGTAATAAATTTTAATGTTTTATGAAAAGAATGTTATCAGAATAACCTATGCAAACAAAAGTTTACATCTTTTCTCAGAAAATCAATTTATTTGGATGGACTCATGAAAAAATAGCTGTCCGATTAACGGACAAGCTTTTTTCTCATTTCGATGAAAAAGGGAGTAGGGAGTAGGGAATGGGGAGAATAATAAGTCTTGTACAGACGCGATTAATCGCGTCTGTACTTCTAACTCAGCACGGGCTAAACCTTAGCTTTCCGCTAACAGCACTCAATTATTCTTCTGTGCCTTGAATTTTCAGTAACAACGCGCCTAAGCCCCAGCCTACGAAGATTAAACCGAAAGACAATAGAGCTGCATTCAAAATTTCGCCGCCCATTAGTGTGATTCTCCTTATGCAAATTGGTGTGTAAACTAGGTCTACCAGAAGCTTTTCAACAGTTGCTAGGATTAGACCTGTGTAAACAATTTTAAACTAGTTTAGCAGCTAATCCTTACTGGCTTGGGGGGTAATCCCCATTCTTGGTAGAAGGGAAGATGGGTAAATTGGAACATTTTGATGATAATAATTATGAAGAATTTTTATGTATCAAAATAATCAAGGTGGTTTAATAAATTTTGTGAAAAAGAATCGTCCGCGTTTGGCGCTGACGCTCGGAGATCCGGCAGGAATTGGGCCGGAGGTGATTTTGAAAGCTTTAGCCGATCCAGAAATTCATCAAAAATATGACGTTACAGTAGTGGGTAACGGAGATTTGCTGGCACAGATTTATTACAAACTGAATTTAACTGAGAATTTAGTAGCTTTGGCAAATCCAGATGAGTTGTCAGTCAGCGATGTGCAGTTGGATGGAAAAATTAAAGATCGAATTATTTCAGGAATAGGTAATGCAGCCAGTGGTGCAGCTAGTTTTGCGTATATGGAATATGCGATCGCTCAAACACTGGCTGGTAAATTTGATGCTATTGTCACAGGGCCGATCGCTAAATCTGCTTGGAAGGCCGCAGGATATAATTATCCAGGGCAAACAGAACTTTTGGCACAAAAATCAGGTGTTGACCGTTTTGGGATGTTATTTGTAGCGCGATCGCCTCATACTAATTGGACACTCCGCGCCTTACTAGCCACCACACATATTCCCCTACGTCAAGTAGCCGATGTGTTGACACCGCAGTTATTGACACAAAAACTGGATTTGCTGGTGGAGTGTTTAGAGAAAGATTTTGGTATATATAGAGGGAGAATTGCGATCGCAGGTTTGAATCCCCACAGTGGCGAACAGGGACAACTTGGACATGAAGAACAAGATTGGTTAATTCCCTGGTTGGAGCAAGAGCGTCAAAATCGACCGCAATTGCAGTTAGATGGGCCGATACCGCCAGATACAATGTGGGTTAAACCTGGTCAAGCTTGGTATGGAAATTCTTTAGTACAAAATCCTGCTGATGGCTACTTAGCACTTTACCACGACCAAGGCTTAATTCCGGTGAAGCTGATGGCATTCGATCGGGCAGTTAATACTTCTATTGGTCTTCCTTTCGTTCGCACTTCACCCGATCATGGAACAGCGTTTGATATTGCGGGTAGGGGAATTGCTGATGCTACGAGTATGAAAGCAGCAATACATTTAGCCGCTGAGTTAGTTAGTCAAAGATTGGCTAAGAAAAATATAGCACAAGCCAACGTGGTTAGGACATTAACAGATGATAAAACTTAGACACAACAAGACTTTTCACCCAATCCCCAGCGATGCACTGAGCTTGTCGAAGTGTCACCAGTCCCCAGTCCCTTGCTATAATAAATAATCTTTAAGTGCAGCTTTGCTTAAAATCTTCAAGACACGACCAAATCAGTTCTGAATATGGTTCAGTTAAGCATTTCTTTTTTATTTCAGTGTTATTTGCACTTTTGTGGTAGCCATAAAAACTAGTATTCTAGTCGGGTGCTTCAAACTTATAACCATAGCCTCGCACAGTTTTGATAAACTCCGGTATGCTGGGGTCGACTTCCATCTTTTTGCGAAGTTGACCAATATGTACATCAACTACCCGGCCATCTCCTACATAGTCGCAACCCCAGATTTTTTGGATTAGCTGTGGACGACTCCAAGCTTGATTAGGATGACTTGCCAAAAAATGTAAGATATTAAATTCTAGTGCTGTTAAAGGAAGAGTTTTATCATTAAGTGTTACCTCGCGGCCTTCTGGATTAATTACTAGCTGCTTGAAAACGATACGTTGTGTTGGGGAGGGATTGATGTAGCGTATCCGCCTCAAAAGAGCTTCTACTCTAACTTCAACTTCTGCAAGACTAAATGGTTTAGTCATGAAATCATCAGCACCTGCGCTTAAGATTTTAATTTTATCAGCCTCGTCAGTCCTACTAGTCAGTATTAGCACTAAAACATTAGTACGACTCTGCATTTCTTGGCAAAGGCTATAACCAGTAACATCCGGCAAATTCCAATCCAGAATTACTAAAGCTGGGTTGAATTGCTCAAACAATGATAAAGCAGTCCTACCATCTGCTGCCGACTCTATTTGATATTTCCGACTTAAAAAACGATAGACAAGATTTCGGACGCCGAAGTCGTCATCAACGATCAGAATTTTGGGAGTAGTAGTAGTAGCAGTAACCATAACCATAATGCTATCTATTGTAGATTGGGCGATTTGCTGTTGTGCCAGCTTTACGTGTTTCTGTTGAGTACCACCGCTACTGTAGTACTTGTGTACATTTAATTTTCCATGAAGCCGATCGCAACCTCAGCCACGATAGTGCCAATAAAATTTATAATTATGGCATGATTTTTGCATAATTTTGAATTTGTATTGTATAATGTTAAATTTTTACGTTTGGAATAAGTGTAATTAAAAGCCATCTCCGTAACCGCAAATAGTCAAAAGACACATCCAGAAGCGACGGTAATTGCTACAAATTTAAAAGAGTAATGCACTCCCTGGTTAATTAGGTCTCTACAAAGGCTGAGAAACTAACTTATCAGCCAATCTAGATTCTCAACTCTTACTTACTCGACTGTACTATAACCAATAGGTATGTTCTCTTGAAGAAGGTCTACGAAAATCTACCCTGGTGCATTTACATGTAGCTGCCCTCTTAAGCATATACTATACTACAAGTTTCAGCCTGAGCTATGACAAAAAGACTGAAAGCATCACCAGAAGGTATATAGGGCGTCAAAACCAGCTTTAACAGACAAAAACAATAGCAACAAGAATTGCTCTAGCAATATTATGATGTCAATAACTTGCTAGGAGCTTGTTTCAATAGTACTGCTGACAGCAGAATTAAGAAGTAAAACACCCTTTGTATTTGGGTAAGTATCTAGGCAGAAATAAATTTAAAGTTTGTAGTAAGGACTTTAGTCCTAATAATCCTTGCTCTGAGCAATAAAATGCTCACTACAAACTAGGAGTTTATTTTATATTTAATTATGTCTGCCTACTTAACAGATTTAACTTATGTACCTCACAAACTTCTAATCTGCTGTATATAACTCTACAAGTTTGGCAGGAAATGAGGAGATATTATTATTAGCGATCGCTGTTAGTAAAAAGGTATCAATTACTATTTTATTGCTAAATATTTTTTATTTAAAACTAATATTTTATCGATTGATGAGGAATTCAGTAAAATCTCAAATATCTAAATAACTAAAATATCAAAAAAAGATAAACTTCAAATATATTAAATTAGATTTAAAGAAAATATTGTCTATTCATACTCTCAAAGGGCATTATTTACAATTGATTAATTGGTTGATTTTCGGAAAAATACTCGTCTATCTGAGGAGAGAGTTTGAAAATATTCATACCAGAGAAAGATCAATTGAATATCTTCAGTTCGCTAAATTACTATTAACATCGTCAACAAGGAAAAATTATGGTTAATAACTTAGTCGGCGGCATCATTCCTCCACAACCACCAATAGAAGCACAAACTGATGCTCATATCCTAAAGAGTCGTCTGGAATGGGGCGAACCAGCTTTTACAATCCTGGATGTGCGCGATCGCGCTACCTTCAACGAAGGTCACATCATGGGGGCAATGCCAATGCCAGCAGATGAATTGGTAGAGCGTGCAGTAGCTTCTTTAGATAAGAGCCGTGACATTTACCTTTACGGTGATAATGAACAAGACACTGCCCAAGCCGCACAACAACTGCGTTCTAATGGATTTGAGCATGTCTCCCAACTCAAAGGTGGTCTTGGCGCATGGAAGGCGATCGGCGGCCCAACAGAAGGTATTGTTGAATCAAAAACTGCCGCAGGTGCAGATGAGTACAATGTTGTAGATCGGCTAAAAAACCACGAAGAAAATCTGCAAAAGGGCGGTACTAGCGTCACGGATTCCATTAAACAGGGAGCAAGTAACCTTAAGGAAGGCATTCAAGAAGGAGCAAGTAACCTTAAGGAAGGCATTCAAGAGCAAGCAAGTAACCTCAAGGAAGGCGCTCAAGAGCAAGCAAGTAAGCTCAAGGAAGGCGCTCAAGAGCAAGCAAGTAACCTCAAGGAAGGCGCTCAAGAGCAAGCAAGTAACCTCAAGGAAGGCATTAGTGAATCTACTTCTAGAGACAGCAATGATTCCAATGTTGGCTCTTAGGTAAAAAATACAGCAGAATTCAGAATTCGGGAGCAAAGCCAAAGACGCTCCGCCAAGGCGTCAGAATCCAAAAGTAAAAGAGGCTTTATATATACCTGGCTTTGAGACTAACCTTTGTATATTCCACTAACTTGAAATCTGCTGTAATTTAGTATAAGGGTTTGTAGTAAGCACTTTAGTGCCTGGGAAAAAATAACGACTTTAGTACTTACTACGAACCTGCTTATCTATCAATTTCAACTTGACATATAACTAGTAGGAATTGACGATCAATAAAAATTTATTGTCACTATTCCCTATTCGATTAGTGTTCAAATAGATCCTTGAATTGCAATAAATCTAAGGAAACTATAGTTGGTAGAAACTCAAAACATTCTTGAGCAATTTGCCAACGTTCTTCTCGTTTCAGCATTTGTATTAACTTCTGCTGCACACTAAGTAAATAGCGTACATCGTTGGCAGCATAGCTTAGTTGAGCTTCAGATAAGCTAACGGCGTTACCCCAATCAGAACTTTGAGAGCTTTTATCTAGTTCCACTTGTTCTAACTCTTGTACCACGTCTTTGAGTCCGTGGCGATTTGTGTAAGTACGGGCTAATTTACTGGCAATTTTAGTGCAAAAAATTGGCCGTACCTGAATACCCAGATTGGCTCGCAAAGTGGCCAAGTCAAATCTAGCAAAGTGAAACACTTTCACGACATTGACTGCTTCCAAGAGTTTTTTTAAGTTGGGGGCGTCAGCTTGTCCTTTAGCTATGCGGATTGCAGTTACTTTCCCTTCAAGATTGCACAGCTGGACGAGACACAAGCGATCGCGCAACGGCAGCAATCCCATCGTTTCTGTATCAACTGCGATCGCTGTAGATTCTAAATACTCGCTAAGGGCTGCGTCACTGAGATCGCGATCGCTCACCTGAAAATCTAGTAATGTCATCAATTGTTCAAAAATAATAGCAGTGTCCAGCAGAAAAAAGTCTTGTCAGACACTACATTATTATTGTGCAAAAAAATCAAAAATTAAATCTACCTAGTGCGAAAAAACATCTGTGTTAGGTAGACTTCGCCTTGATTATTAGTAGCAACGCCAATTCCAGTCAAGTTGTAATTTCCTTTAAGATTCTTTAGGTGTCCGGGACTTTTGATCCAACCAGTAACAGCTTCCTCTACGGGGTTGCTATATCCCCGGTTAAAAGCAACATTTTCTGCTGCACTGTTGTAGCGAATCGGAATAGCTTTGACTCGCCCTTCAAATCCCTGATGGCTAAATGGGGTTTTACCTTTAGCCATATTTTGACTATGAATTCTTGCCTGTCGAGTTAAATTTGCATTTAAAGTCAACTTTGGCAGCCCTTTAGAAGCCCGATATCGATTAATTTGGTCAAATACTGATTTTTCTAGCTCAGTAGTTTTAAAAGTAGGAGTCGATATTGCAACTTGACTAGAAAAAAGCGACAACAGCTTATTACGGGTGGATGTATTCGTAGAAGTATGATTTGGTATCGGAGCAGTCGTTAATCCACTAGCAAGGACAAGCGCACTTAAAGCGATGCCAAAAGCAGTTTGTCGGAACATGGAGAATTGCGTAATGTGTAGAGATATAAGACTTCTACTCTACCCTATTGTTCCAAGGATATATACCACAATACTATTAAGTAATGATGAATTTCGGCAATTTGGCTACATCCTTTACAAGTAACACAAACAATAATTTCCAATTGTCAGTACTTCAATAGGTCAACTTCATGAAAATCATGGTTAATTTGGCTAATAATTTCAGATTTTCATGAATTATCTAGCAAAAGCTTTACTAACAGGTTAAAGTCTGGGGAATTTACGAAAAAACCTAAACTTTACCAAATCTAACGCTATGTACAATTTTTACTCAAACCTAATCTCCTTGCCTAACAATCAGAAATAGGTAAAATTCAAAGCCTCTCTCTTTTTGCAGGCTATCCATTAGTCACATCTTTCTTTACAATCTTGACACGCTCGGTGTGTGGCATACTTGACAAGTTAGCTCTTAATCTTCTCGCTAAAAGTAGGTTTTTATTGGGAATTAACGACGAACGAATCAGGGTTATAAAAAACGTGAGTGAATACTCTCACAAATTTTGAAAAAGATCCGGGTAATGGATAGCTCTTTGCAGGAGAGAGCAATGGAAGTTAGGTCAGAATATTAAGTTGCACATCGCGTCCAACCTATTGGCGAATGAACATTTGTGTGAAGTAGATTGCGCCTTGACTGTTTTTAGCAACACCAATCCCCGTCAGATTATAATTACCTCTGATATTAGCAAGATGCCCTGGACTTTTGAGCCAGCCTTGAACAGCCATTGTGGCAGGATCGCCATATCCCTGGTTGTAAGCGACATTTTCAGCAGCCGATCTGTAAGAAACACCGGTTGCATTAAGACGTTGTGAAAATCCATTATGTCCAAAGGGAACAGTACCATTAGCCATGTTCTTACTGTGAAGCCTAACTTGATTATCCATAGCAGAATTACGAGTTAGCGCTGGTAGCCCTTGGGAAACTCTGTAGTTATTGATTTGGTTAAAAATCGACTGTTCTAGAGCAGCAATATCCGTACTAGATGCTGCAATTTGATTAGTATTATTCGATACGTTTGAAGACACAGGCGTACAAGTTGGATTTGTTACAGAAGTAGCGATCGCTCCACTACTGAGAGCAAGAGTGCCTAAAACAACGCTGTAAACTATTTGTTTGATCATTTGTTTTCAGTAAAGTTTTAGACAATGTAACCAATGAATATCAATGTGACAAATTGCTTATAAGTCTAAATTGCTTTAATTGTGGGCTTTTTTGCTCAAAAACTACTAGTAAACGTTTAACTGCATGATTTAACGCAAAATCATTACTATTTAATCAATATTTGTCTTCTACCATTAGTATGATTCTTTTTATTCAAGATTCCGCATTTAAACTGTTATATAGTGTAATTACTAGACTTTTTTGAATTTATGAGTTCTAGATTATGCTTATTCATCTTCATAAATTCAGCTATTTTACTGTACCTAAGTATATTAAATAGCTTATTTATATGATAAAAACAGTAAAAACCGATTGTGAAAGTTGAATATGCGGAATGTCGCATAAAAAATGGCTGGATTTATTCAGCCATTTTTCTACGTAATTTTAACTAGCTTTATTTCAAGGTTTCTACCTCTTCCTGTATCACACGCAACACCCGTGCAATATATTCTGCACGCCACTGTTCCCGTTCCTTGGTTACTTTGACATCCGGTTCGTAAGCTTCAATTTCACTAGTCGATAAAATACCTTTCACCTCTAGCAATCGTTCGATGGTGTCTAGCCGCTCATGCAGCACGGACACCTCACCAGTCAAGGCCATGACGATCGCTAACAATTTATCAGTTTGCGGATTTTCTAAGTAAACAGGTCGTTTACCCTTGGCTATTTTTGTCATCCTGATACCAATTCTCCAAAAATAAGACTAGACATACAAAATGAGGAAAGCCAGAAAAAATCTGACTTTCCCAATTACAAATTATTGTCTTCGTAGCAGGCCATAGCCTATTACGAATTACAAAATTTTCTCTGCTTACTTAGTTGCAGCAACCACAAACCACGTGCCTTGGGTGGCTGAGTTACGATTTTGAAACATACCATTAGTTTCTTTTGCTTTCCATGCCCCATTCGGGACAAATTTCTCGAATGTCTTATCTGCTGCAAAACCAGCCTCAGTAACTAGCGGCACCAAATCTAAATCGCGTACAGCACTCCAGAAAGGTTCGTTGTTGTTAGCGGTTTCCCAATCATAAATAAACTGTGTATAAACATCCATGTGACGATAAAGGGGTGCTTCTAGATGAATCATCATGCCACCAGGAGCCAGTAGACGATAAGACTCTTGCATAACTTTACGCACAGATGACGGAGGGATTTCATGCAGCAAAATGTGAGAAACCACTAAATCAAATGATTCATCAGGGAAGTTAGTATGTTCGGCATTTTGCTGAGAGAAGTGTACTCGTTTTCCCAAGGCTTCGGCTCTTGCATGAGCATAACGCAGTATAGATGCGCCTATATCTATAGCATGGACTTCTGCATCTGGGAAACCATCGACATAAGGTAATGTGCTATTGCCAATAGAACATCCCATATCGAGGATTTTTCTCGGTCGAAAGTTGGGAAACTCTGCTAAAAGGTAGTTTTGGACTAAAGATAGCCCCATATCATCGTTGAGCGGCCCCAACCAACCTAGTCCATAAACGTAAGCGCCGCGATCGTAGGTTGCACCGGCTGCGACATCATCAGCAGTGAATTCACCGTGATATCCTCCGGGCATACAGTGAATGTCTACAGCCTTTTGATAAGCAGGTATTTGAAAATTTGGATCGAGTGTTAAAGTACCCAGTTCACCACCCTTATTTTTGGCGCGCTCAATCAACTCAGGCAGTTCTCTGTCAACGTTGGCATTTACAGCATCCCATAACATTTCCTGGTTGATGCGCTTCAGGGCACTAGTCCAGCGATAGTAGGGTTCGTGCTGCATTACTTCCCGAATTTCATAACGATTTTCGGGAGGGCGCTGATGTTCTTGTTCAAACTTCGGCTTGGCTAGTTTTTCATAAATTTCTTTATTACCAGGAGTGACATTCTTGAAAATGTGCATTTTCATAGTTTGCACAAAGTTTTGGCGTGCCAACTCGTCGTGAGTAGGTTGCGGTAACATTGGGTGTTGGAATTGTTGAGCCATGATTGCTTCCTCCCAAAAATTTGAGCTATATTTACGCTGGATATAATAATTTGGCTACCGTTTGTACATCTTTGTCACCACGTCCAGAGCAGTTAATTACAATCCGAGGACTGCCGGTTAGTTGAGGACAGAGAGTTTCGAGATAAGCGATCGCATGGGCTGTTTCTAATGCCGGGATAATCCCTTCCAATTTCGCTAATCGCTGGAATGCCGCCAAAGCGTCGGCATCCGTCACGCTATAGTATTCAGCGCGACCAATATCTTTCAAATAACTATGTTCTGGCCCCACACCAGGATAATCTAACCCCGCACTAATTGAGTGTGCCTCAATGATTTGCCCATCTTCATCTTGCAGCAGGTAGCTCATTGCTCCGTGCAATACACCAACTCGTCCTTTTGTCAAGGTTGCGGCGTGTTTTTCGGTATTGACACCTTCGCCGGCTGCCTCAACCCCAATGAAGCGTACAGAAAACTCATTAATAAACTCATAAAATAGTCCCATCGCATTGGAACCACCACCCACACAAGCCAAGAGAATATCAGGTAATCCACCCCACTTTTCGATTGCTTGGGCGCGAGTTTCTTCGCCGATTATTGCATGGAAATCACGTACCATCATCGGGTAAGGATGAGGCCCTGCTACCGAACCCAGAATGTAGTGAGTTGTTTCTACATTTGTCACCCAATCGCGGATTGCTTCAGAAGTAGCATCCTTCAAAGTTCCGGTTCCCGCCTCCACCGGACGCACTTCTGCCCCCATCAACCGCATTCTAAACACATTTAAAGCTTGGCGTTCCATGTCCTGAACGCCCATGTAAATTATGCATTCCAGCCCAAAACGAGCGCAAACTGTAGCTGTAGCCACTCCATGTTGTCCAGCACCCGTTTCGGCAATAATCCGTTGCTTACCCATGCGTTTCGCCAACAATACTTGACCAACAGCATTATTGATTTTGTGAGCGCCAGTGTGATTTAAATCTTCACGTTTTAAGTAAATTTGTGGCCCGGTGCGATCGGGTCTAGCATAATGAGCAGTCAGGCGTTCAGCAAAATACAATGGTGTCGCACGTCCTACATAGTCTCGTAACAACTGCTGTAGTTCTGCTTGAAAACCAGGGTCATTGCGGTATTGCTGATAAGCTGTTTCTAGTTCAGCTAGGGCAGGCATGAGCGTTTCAGGTACATACTTACCGCCAAAGCGTCCGAAGCGGCCGAGTGTATCTGGAACCTGAGCAGTTGAACTTGGAGATAGGGGAGTGGTAGTCACAGGCTGTTTTTGATGACGGGAATCACTTAATTATAGAAAAGTCTGAAGCATATCTGGGAAATGGGGAATTGGGAATAGGAGAATAATAGTCCTAAAGACTTAGCTTGGTGAAGCTTTGCTTATAGCGTTTCTCGCTTGGATGCAATACAGTTTGACCTCACTTCCATTCCTCTCTCCTTTTAGGAGAGAGGCTTTGAATCTTACTCCCCAACGCTAGTAGGGAAAGGGCTGGGGGTTAGGTCTGTATTTCATACAATTGAGAACCGTTATATTCTCATGCAGAAGATGGGAACAAGAGTAATGCCATTGTTTCGACTAACAATGGCATTGCAGGTCAAAGAACTTGTGAGTAAACTGTAGTTTTCTTCCCGCGTCGGGAATGGGATTAAGTTTTGCCCTCTTCTTTTCCAGATGACGCGAAAAGTCAGGAAGAGATTAACCCAAAGCGGACTTTAATTCACTTTCCGCTTGTTGCAATGCATCTGGTAATTTACTTGCATCGCGTCCGCCGGCTTGGGCTAGGTTTGGTCTTCCACCGCCGCCGCCACCGCAAATTTTAGCGATCGCACCCACAAATTTACCAGCTTGCAAACCTTTTTTGTTCACTTCTGGACTAAAAGCTGCAACTATACTCACTTTTCCTTCTTCAGGAACAGAACCCAGTACCACTGCACCATTACCGATTTTTTGCAACAATCGTTCGGCTGCGGTTTTCAATGATTCTGGATCGACATCTTCTAATTGGGCAACAATAATTTTAGAATCGCCTACGGTTTGGGCTGTTTGTAGTAAGCTGTCTGATTTTGCGATCGCTAGCTGTACCTTTAAGGTTTCTAGTTCCTTCTGGCTATTTCTCAGTTCGCTTTGCAGACTTGTGATTCTGTCTGGTAATTCTTCGGGTTTAACTTTAAAGCGATCGCTCAAATCTTTAACTACTTTATCCCGCAGATTCAGATAATCTAAGATTGCTGGCCCCGAAACAGCTTCAATCCGCCGCACGCCAGAAGCCACGCCAGCTTCCGAGATAATCTTGAAGACGCCAATTTCAGCAGTATTACTTACGTGAGTCCCACCGCATAGTTCCATTGATACGCTAGGAAAGTCAATCACGCGCACTTCCTCTCCGTATTTTTCGCCGAACATGGCAACAGCACCTCTAGCTTTTGCCTCGGCTATTGGTAATACTTCCACTTTCGCAGCATGAGCCTCAGCAATCCAAGTGTTCACCTGTTCTTCAACTTGTTGGACTTCTTCTGCTGTTAATGCGCGGGGACAATTGAAGTCAAAGCGCAACCTATCAAAGGAAACCAGAGAACCTGCTTGAGATATCCCCTCATCAACAATTTTTTTCAATGCCGCTTGCAATAGGTGCGTTGCGGTATGATTTGCTTGGGCGCGACGGCGACAAGCCGGATCGATTTGGGCGGTGACGCGATCGCCTACGCGCAGTGTACCGCGTTCGATGCGTCCGAAGTGAACAAAGAAATCAGATTCTTTCTTCACGTCTTCTACCCGAACAACAATACCATCACCAGAGATATAACCGCGATCGCCAATTTGTCCCCCAGATTCACCATAAAATGGCGTTTTGTCAAGGACAATTTGCACCTCTGTCCCCGCTTCTGCTTCCTCTTGAGAAACACCTTCTACCAAAATCGCTTCGACTTTTGCCGTCGCTGCCGATTGGGTATAACCTAAAAACTCGGTGACTTGGATGTGTTCTGCTAATTTATCGAGGGAACCTTGTACAGTTAAATCGATGGTTTCATGTGCGCCTCTACCTCCTTGTTGTTGGATTTGCATTGCTTTCTGGAATCCATCAACATCAACTGTTAAGTTGTTTTCCTCAGCAATTTCTTGAGTAAGTTCAAAGGGGAAACCGTGGGTATCGTAAAGAGTAAATGCACTTTCACCGCTAATTTGAGTTTCCCCTCGTTGTTTCACCTCTTGAATGATTTCTTCTAGGAGTTTTTCGCCTCTATCCAGAGTTCTGAGGAAATTAGACTCTTCCCGTTGCAACTCAGCTTTAATTGCTGCTTCTCGTTGGCGCACATTGGGGTAAGCTGATTCGGAAAGAGCGATCGCAGTTTCAGCAACTTGGGTAGTAAATTCACCAGAAATCCCAATTAATCGCCCATGACGCACTACCCGCCGAATTAATCGCCGCAGCACATAACCGCGTCCGACATTGGAAGCGCGAATTTCATCAGCGATCATGTGGATGACAGCACGAACGTGATCGCCAATGACTTTTAGGGAAGTTTTAGTTTTTTCATCACTGCTGTGGTAATCAACACCAGCAATTTTCCCTGCTGTTTGGATAATTGGGAAAATCAGGTCAGTTTCGTAGTTATTGGGCACTTTTTGGAGAATTTGCGCCATTCTATCCAAACCCATCCCGGTGTCGATGTTCTTGTTTTGCAGTGGCGTTAAATTGCCTGACGCATCCCGGTTATATTGCATAAACACGAGATTGTAAAACTCGATGAACCGGGAATCGTCTTCTAAATCTATATTTTCATCACCGCGTTCTGGGTGGAAATCGTAATAAATTTCGGAACAAGGGCCACAAGGCCCAGTCGGCCCGGATACCCAAAAATTATCATCTTCGCCCAAGCGTTTAATTCTCGCTATCGGCACACCGATTCGATCGCGCCAAATTCCAAAGGCTTCATCATCATCTTCAAAAACGCTGACGACGAGATTTTGGGGGGAAAAGCCAAAGACTTGCGTGGAGATTTCCCAACCCCAAGCGATCGCTTGTTCTTTAAAATAATCACCAAAGCTGAAATTACCCAGCATCTCAAAAAAGGTGTGATGCCGTTTGGTGCGTCCAACATTCTCAATGTCGTTGGTGCGGATACACTTTTGCGAAGTCGTAGCCCGTTTAAATTCTGGCGTGCGCTGCCCCAAGAATATTGGCTTAAATGGTAGCATCCCCGCGATCGTCAGCAGCACAGTTGGGTCTTCTGGCACGAGGGAGGCACTTGGGAGAATTTGGTGTTCCCGTTGGGCAAAGAAGTCGAGAAATATGTTGCGAATTTCGTTACCGCTTAGGTACTGGGGATTTGAAGACATAGGTGTTTTTAACTTTAGACTTGAGACTTAGGCGTAGCGGCACTAGGTAGGTGTATTTTCATAAATAGCTTTATATATTCTTGCATTTTGTTTCATATTACTGCCAGCGAATTCTGCCATTGGGCGATACATATGCAGTTACTAGGATGCTATTAAGCTACTATCTCACTTTGGCAGGATGTCCATAGGCGTAGCCCGTCGTAAACATCGCATTTCAAGGCTTAAAATTAATCATTAAGAAATACTTTAAAAATCCCATACTGAGGTAGCAAATGGCACTAAAACTGAAAGTATCAAATATTGCTTTTGAGGGATGTGCAAAAATAATTACTAGATTACAGAACCTGAAGTCAAAGTGGATGTCGATATTAACGCTAAAACTGTCACGGTGGAGTCCGAAGCTTCTGAGGAGTCAATCAAACAGGTAATTGTTGCTGCTGGTGGTTACGCTGGAGAAGGTTATCGATCGGATTCCAGCTTTTCACAGAAGAAGTTTAGACTTTAATATCTCAAGCGAGACTAACAAAATTTTTTTATATTTTCCGCCTGTAGAAAGGCGGAATAGAAATAACTTCCCCAAATTAGTAGCAGGTTTTGACATAATTTTTTTATTTAGCTTTGTTTTCTAAATTTATGATGTTACAGCAAATAAAAAAGACGTGAATTAAGTAAATAGGCAAATCTAGATAAGACTTCGGCAGAAATATTTTATTTCTCCTGCTAACGCATTGTTTTTTGGGGACAAAATTTTAATTAAATTATAAATTTTTACCCAACAACTTCTGTCTTTATTTCGATGGGAGGTAAGCCCCAAAAAGCTCCTGTACATAGCAGGATATAGTTTTGCGGTGTATATTATATATTATTTTCAACACTTTCTTAATATGCGATCTAACCCTAGCTTATAAATAAAAAAGCTAAAAGTTTTTATGGGAAATAATATTTTGAATTGCATAATATAATTTCGGATTTTATAACTCAATTAAAAATTTTTATATTTTCTTTATTTTTTTACTTGAAAATAAATTTGTTTACCTAATGCAATGGTTATTACAAACTATTTGTTTCGGTATTTTCATCATGTGAATAGTACTTAAGAAACCACAATCATAGTTTTTATACATTTAAATAATATTCAGTATTTTTACTGTTTCAAAAATAAACTGTAAAGAAGACATTAGTTATTAGAGAGGAATCTTTCCGAAACGGTAGTAGTAAACATAAAGTCTTCAAATGAGATTAAGTTTGGAATTTCACTATCTAATCGATGCTTAAAAAACAAGATGAAAAAATATAATTGAGCCTAAAACATAATATTTAGTATTAGACGACGAAAGCAGTAGTTACCCAAGTGAATTTATTTAAAATTTAAATAGGATAAAAAATAAAGCAATGAATATTTCTATTCTGATCTTTGGAAAAAATAATTTTATCGCCACACTTCCAGATCAGATCCGTTATGCGACTGCTTTTAGTGTAGAAGTTATAGACAATTTGGATCGAGCAGTGTCGCGGATTAAAACAACACCCCCCGATATAATCCTGGTGCAGGCTAGCCTGGATAGTAGTATGGAACTCTGCGGTTGGTTGAAAGATCAAACAAAACTATCGTGGATATATTGTATTCTTTTCGAGGATCGTTCCCAGCAGCTTACTGAGCGAAATAAAGGTTGGCATAGGGAATTGGAAATGAGTGCTGCGGCACTAAAGCAAGGAGCCGATGCATATATTTGGCATCTTATTGAAGAAAAAACAGACTATAGCTTGGCAGAGTTGACTGCCAATCATGGACTAATACTTGCTCAATTGACAGTTGGTTTGCGGAAAGCACAAAAATACCGAGATTTGATTCGGACAAATGATATGTTATCTGCGATCGCCTTAGCCGATTCCTTGACAGAATTAAATAATCGTCGTGCTTTAGAATGGGACTTACCCAGACAAATTCAAAGAGCCAGGACTCAAAAAACTTCCTTGAGCTTGATTATTCTGGATGTAGATCATTTTAAGAAAGTTAACGATACTCATGGGCATTTAGTAGGCGATCGCATTTTGCAAGTATTATGTCAGCGTTTGCGCCACAATCTGCGCTGCCAAGATACAGCATTCCGCTATGGTGGCGAAGAATTTGTAATTCTTCTAGCTAACACTACCGATGACGAAGCACTATTAGTAGCACGTCGTCTCAATCGCGTAGTCAGCGACGAACCATTTGCACTCAACAATAAACTGACAATTAATGTCACCATTAGTTTGGGTACAGCCTCTCTGCAAGCTGAGGATGACGAGAAAGGAGAGAGTCTGCTGCATCGTGCCGATCAATGTTTGTTACAGGCTAAAACATCTGGGCGTAATCGGGTGATTAACTCCAGCTACCTATCTCATCATGGCTCACATTTGAAAGTTGTTTCTTCGTGAAAGTTAGGAGCGTCTAATCAGACATTGAGTCATAAACGGCTCAAATTAATAATTTATTTGGATACTAATCTTACTTTCAAAAGTGCGATCGCCTGAATTAAAGTTTTTATTCATACATTTAATTCTACATAAATATCCTGGTGTTAGTTAGACGGCGTTCTCTGTTTGGGAATACTGAGAATTAAAGATAGTCTAAACAGTGGTGTTGAAGGTGGGGTCGAATAGTGATTGCCACAGGTTGAGTGGGTTATCTTTATATGTGTTGATTAGTGCGGAGGTATATACATGAGGATAACTGCTGAAGAGTTGTTGCAGCGATATACTGCTGGGGAAAGAGATTTTACTGGGGTTGATTTGAGTTGGGCTGACTTGAGTGGTATCAATCTTACTGGAGCTAACTTGAGTTTTGCCAATTTGAGTAGTGCTAATCTCATCAGTTCCAATTTGAGTGGTGCTAATTTGTTTAGAGTCAGGTTGGATAATGCGGAATTGGTTGGTGCTAACTTCGCTGGGGCTGATTTGAGAAGAGCCAAGTTGGAAAGTGTTTACGTAAGAGGAAGTGCTAACTTCGCTGGGACTGACTTCAGAGATGCCTCCCTGACTGTTCTTTTCGAGGGCGTTAATCTGACGGGGGCTGACCTCAGTGGTGCTGATTTGTATCGGTCTTGCCTGGAAGATACTATCTTGAGGGATGCTAACCTGACTGGTGCCGATTTGACTAACGTTTCTTTCAGGAATGTTGACTTTACCAATACCAATTTGATGAATGTCACCAATATGAGTTTTGACAGTCATGATACTGTTATTCTCCATAACACCACTATGCCAGACGGCAGTATTATCACTGCTAACCGTTGGAGTGGGTAAGGAGTAAAAATTATTCAGTAAAAATTTGTCAGAAATTTTTGAATCGCTAATTTCTTCTGCCATGAGAGAAGCAGACAATCCAGCAGCAAAGTCATCAGGTATATCGCCTTTCTCATCCCAAAATATTTTTCTGTTTTTTTCAATCTTTTCTTGAATAAATGTATGGTGTCACTCAAAAGAGACTTATGACCTTAACCCTGAACTTGCCACCAGAATTAGAACAGTATCTTGCAAGCATCCCCCATACTATGCTCTAAAATTTATCTAATTATCTAAATTCATTAAAGCCTTAACTTATGCTTCTTACCGAACTTATACCGCTACTTAAAGAATTATCCCACACTGATAAACTTTTACTAATGCATTTACTGGCAACCGAATTGTTAAAGGAATCAAGTTTAGTCCCATTGGATGCTCAAGACAAAATAGCTAGTCTTGGCTTATATGATTCTTTTGAAGCTGCTGCTGTTTTAGCGAAGGCATTAGCAGAAGAAAAAGCGGCAACACATGGTTGATAAAGTTAGATTTGCATTTACTGAGGTAAATCCAGAACTCGGTGCATTAAGTACGCTGCCTTATCTACCGCTAATTCTCACTTATCATAATCGTTCTGTAAGTGTATCAGGTCTACTAGATACTGGTTCTACTGTCAACGTATTGCCCTACGAAATCGGGTTAAGGCTGGGAGCAGTTTGGGAACGTCAAAGACTCTCCGTTCCATTGGGTGGTAATCTGGCTAGGTTTGAGGCGAGGGCATTGGTGTTGATGGCGAATGTTGAACAATTTCCGACAGTAGAGTTAGCTTTTGCTTGGACAAAAGATAGAAATGCCCCATTGATTTTAGGACACATGAATTTCTTTTTAGCGTTTGATGTGTGCTTCTATCGTTCTGAATTAGCGTTTGAAATTAGCTCTAAAATAGCCTGATGGAAATAGTGAAACCCAACACTATATTAGGTTAACGTTGGGTTTCACTGAATTCAACTACCTTGATTAGGCGGTATTTGTTCTGGTGGCGTTTCTGCTGGGGGAGCGAGTACCGCATCCGGCGCAATTTCTTCTACAGGAATCGGTTGCTTATCCTCGATTTCAAAATCTGGTTGCGCTGCTTCCACCAATTCAGGAGATGGAGGATGTGGGGGAATCGCTTCCGGTACACTCTCGGTTTTTGCTTTGGTGTCGGTAGTAACTGTCTCCTCTGCTGGTTGTTCTGGTATGACAATAGTTTTGTCAATAATCTCAACAGCAGGTTTCTCTGACATTACAGAGATAATATCTTCAGATTTAGGGGTTGTGGGTGTCTTTTTACTCACAGTCTGCTGCACCTTGTCTTTCGCGCCACTGAAAGTGTTACCCAGACCTTTTTGCAACTGGCCCAGCCGTTCCTGAAGCGACAACTTATTCACCTGTTCCTGAATGCCAGTTTTTACTGTCTCAGCACTGGGTACTTGGGTTTGTTGTACCTGCGGGGTCAATTGCCGACGTAATGATAGAGTTTGCCAGCCAAACCAGACCAAAAGAGCCACACTAGCCACATGACCGAGCAACAAACCCCCAGTAATGCGTGGTGCAAACACCCATAAGACTAAGGCGTAGAATAATCCTACACCACTCCAGATAAAGTCATTCTTGCGGTGGATTTCTGGGAAAAAGAAAGCTGCTATGTAAATGGCTAAACTACCAAGACCGACCACCAAAGCTAGGACATATGCCAGCATTATTTGGTTACTCCTTACTACGTCCTTTAATTATTTCAATTTTGCAAATTTTGCCAGTCAATTGTTGATTTAGATACAATTTAAAATTAATTATCCCTGTTAGTTGTGGATTTTTGTCATTTATTCAAGTCTTAAGGTCTTCTTTAGGAGAGAAGGGAAAATATCGGACTACCCTTAAAGTAAAAGGATCTGCAAGAGTTAGCCAGAAATTTTTTATGACACTACAAAGCTTTGGTGTGATTGGATTAGCCGTTATGGGTGAGAACATCGCTCTAAACGTAGAGCGCAATGGCTTCCCAATTGCAGTTTACAACCGCTCCCGAGAAAAAACGGATGCGTTTATGGCGCAGCGTGCGCCAGGACGGAACGTCAAAGCCGCCTTTACTCTAGAAGAATTCGTTGCCTTATTGGAACGTCCCCGCAAAATTCTAGTGATGGTGCAAGCTGGTAAGCCAGTGGATGCGGTGATTGCTCAACTCAAACCTTTGTTAGACGAAGGCGATATCATTATCGACGGTGGCAACTCTTGGTTTGAAGATACGGAACGACGCACTCAGGAACTAGAACCGGCTGGACTTCGGTTTATCGGGATGGGTGTCAGCGGTGGTGAAGAAGGTGCGCTAAATGGGCCTTCACTCATGCCAGGAGGTACAGAAAGCTCCTACGAGTATCTATCGCCAATTTTTAATAAAATTGCTGCCCAAGTTGACGATGGTCCTTGCGTAACCTATTGTGGTCCTGGTGGCGCCGGTCACTACGTCAAAATGGTACACAACGGCATTGAGTATGGCGATATGCAGCTGATTGCTGAAGCCTACGACTTGCTGAAAAATGTTGCTGGACTAGACCATAATCAGCTACACGAAGTTTTTACCGAATGGAACACTACCGACGAACTCAATTCGTTTTTGATTGAAATTACGTCAAAGATTTTCCCCTACATTGATCCAGAAACAAATCTACCCTTAGTCGATTTGATTGTTGATGCCGCAGGGCAAAAGGGAACCGGACGCTGGACAGTGCAAACTGCAATGGATTTGGGTGTTTCTGTACCAACAATCATTGCAGCGGTGAACGCCCGGATCATGTCTTCCTTCAAAAAAGAACGGGTAGCAGCATCCAAGATACTTACAGGCCCTTCTGGCAAGTATGAGGGAGATACCAAAGCCTTTATCAACATGGTGCGAGATGCCCTGTATTGCTCGAAAATCTGTTCTTACGCTCAGGGCATGGCACTGCTAGCTACAGCTTCAAAAACCTATAATTTTAACTTGAATTTAGGTGAAATGGCACGGATTTGGAAGGGTGGCTGTATTATTCGTGCTGGATTTTTGAATAAGATTAAGAAGGCATTTAACGAAAATCCAGCGCCACCTAACCTGCTATTAGCCCCGGAATTCAAGCAGACGATTCTCGACAGACAAACAGCTTGGCGGGAAGTGTTGGCAACAGCAGCAAAACTGGGAATTCCAGTGCCAGCATTCAGTGCGTCATTAGATTATTTTGACAGCTATCGACGCGATCGCTTGCCCCAAAACCTCACTCAAGCCCAACGCGACTACTTCGGGGCGCACACCTACGAGCGACTTGATAAGCCCGGAGCTTTCCACACCGAATGGACACCGATTTCTGAAGCATCAGTGCAAACTTCCACACCAAGAGAGCTGCAAACTTCAGAACCAACTACACCTACAACACCTACAACTTCTCCAAAAGTTTAGAGAGTTTTAAATTGTAAATTTTAAAGTGGCTCTGTAAAGAGCCACTTTTTTTGTTCAGTTATCACTGTTAATTCTTAAGCTAATACACATTAGACCTCTTGCAAAAGTCCTTAACACCCCACCCCCAATCCCTCTTTGCTTGCGAGGAGGGGAGTGTTTGTCTTACTCAAATGCGGGGTGGGGTTCTTTATTTTTGATTTATGCAAGAGGTTTAATTAACTTGCATATTTTTCATTTTAGAGAAAAGGCATCAATCTTTCTCTCTTGTTCCTCTGCCTCTCTGCTGCCTAAATGTGCTTTCTTAGATGTATAACAGCTTATGTCTTTTTCACTACCTTAATATTAAGAGTTATTATTACCAAGATATTTGGTTTTTAATTCTTCTAATTCTTCATCTATTTTGCTTTTACTAGAAGGCTGAGGTGTCGGGTTTGGTGGCTGTATTTTATTTGGTTGAGGTTTACTACTACCCATAAATTGGGTTTTCATTTCTTCTAATTCTTTCTCAAGTTGACTAGGAGATTTCGATAAAAAAGCGGGTGGAGAATTTGGTGGTGATTGAGAGATAGGCTTTGGTGCAATCGCTGCTGCTGCTACTTGTGGCTGTTGATTTAAGTCTTTGAGAACTTCATCTACTGTTTGATAACGCCGAATTGGAATACTTTCTAGCATCTTGTTGAGAATGCGACTCAACTGATTACTGACGGGAGTTTGTAAGTATTGCTGCCATACCCAAGTATCGTTGCTGGTATCATAAGAATCGAAGGGCGATCGCGCTGTTAATAAATTAATACAAGTCGCACCTAAACTATAAATATCACTAGCAAAAATAGCCCTACCTCTCATTTGTTCCGGGGCAACATATTCTGGACTACCAATAGTAGTACCAGTTTTATTTAAGGCCGCGCCAGTGGCAGATTTAGCAGCACCAAAATCTACTAATACTAGTTTGCGATCGCTCTCGCGTAAAATAATATTTTCTGGTTTAATATCGCGGTGAATTACGTGTTTGGCGTGACAAAATTGTAAAACTGATAATAAATCGTTTAATAGTTGCCAAATTTCTATTTCACTAAAAGCACCTCTATGTGCCAATTCCTGAGCTAAGTTTTGCCCGTCGATAAATTCTTGTACAAGATACTGCCGAGCTTCTTGGGTAAAATATGCCAGTAGTTCGGGAATTTGGGGATGTTTGCCCAATTCATCTAACTGCACCGCTTCTTGATTAAATAACTCTACAGCTTTGGCAAGAGTGTTAGTGCCTTGGGATTGAGGATAAAATTGCTTAATTACACAGCGTGGTTTTGAGGGTTTATCCTCATCTACGGCTAAGAAAGTTTTGCCAAAACCACCTTGTCCGATTGGTTTGATAGCACGGTAACGTTCTTTGAGGAGTAATTTTGCACCGCAAGTCACGCAAAAATTGACATGATTCGGATTTTCAGGCTTAGGACAATGGGGGTTAAGGCAGTAGCTCATATAGGCGATCGCTCTTATATCTCTTTATTTTACTGGCGTTAAGGGTGGAGACTTTTGCGAATCCGTTAAAATATGAGCGATCTCTACGACGGGCTATTCGGCGTCGCACTACTAACTAGTACAATAAGCTCGTTTTGAGGGTTTGTACTAAGCACAAAGCGTGCTTAGAAGATAAGCACTAAATTCCTTACTACGAACTTTTTAGGAGAAATAAAAAGGTACAGAGAAAGTAAATTTATTTATAGGGTTTCCCCCTGCTCCCTGCCCCCTGCCCCTTTTCCTCTTTCTAACTTCCGTCCTGCTAACTACCCCATACCTTCCATAACTGGATGGAAGTAAAAGGCGAACCCCAACACTGTATAAGCAGCTAATAACAAAGTGCCTTCCAGCCAATTAGACTTTCCGTCGGAACTAATACTGTTGGCAATCAACACTGACACAACTACAGCGACTAATTCAAAGGGTTTGAAATCCAAATCCATTGGTTGCCCCAATACCCGCCCTGCTATAACTAACACGGGTGCAACAAATAAGGCAATCTGCATACTCGATCCCACAGCTACCGAAAGAGAAAGATCCATCTTGTCTTTCATCGCCACGGTGACTGCTGTAGCGTGTTCAGCCGCGTTACCGACGATGGGAACTAATATCACCCCTGTAAACAGCGCCGTTAAACCTAGCTGAGATGTAGCCACTTCTAGAGAATCGACCAACATTTCTGACTCAAGTGCTACTAGTAAGGTACATACTAGCAGCACGCCAACCCACAACATCATATTTGGTTTTTTATGAGGAATCTCCTCTTCTTCTGTTTCCGCAACACCCACATCATATAAATAGGAGTGGGTTTTCATCGAAAATAGCAGCGTTAGGGCGTAAACCAAGATTAAAACTACGGCAACAGCAATAGAAAGATTTTGCAATGTTTGTTCGTTAATTCCTTGAGAAGTATAGTTCATTGCTGTTGGCATCAAAATCGCAATCACTGCCAAATTCATCGAAGCAGCATTCACCCGCGCCACAATTGGCTGAAATGTCTGTTCTTTGTAGCGCAGTCCTCCCAAAAGCATGGAAAAACCCATCACTAGTAGTAAGTTGCTAATAATCGATCCCGTGATACTAGCTTTGACTACATCTATTAACCCAGCGTTCAACGCTACTAAGGCAATGATTAATTCTGTAGCATTGCCAAAGGTGGCGTTTAACAAGCCCCCCAGCGATGGCCCAACTACGACAGCAATTTCTTCTGTCGCTGTACCCATCCAAGCTGCTAAGGGCAGAATGGCTAATCCGGCTGTAATGAAAACTGCCAATTCTCCCCACTCCAGAAAGTGGGCTGCTAAGGAAACTGGGATAAACAGAAGTAAAGCGAAAAGAATAATGTTTTTGATTGACATTTGTTGTCTTAAGTTGAGGGTATCATTCACAGCGAGCAATCCTAAGTTTCAAATTTGGAGTGTTGAATTAACAATCACTTTCATTCAGCACTCCCATAGGATACTCTCAACCGCCTGTAGAGCAATTCAGAAATTGTACTGTTTTCCGTTCACCGTTGCAGATGTTGTGTAAAGCAAAATTGCGATATAATGAGTTTTCGTAATCTTTTGTTGCAAAACTATGAATTTGAGCCAAAATATTACACCAAAAATGGGGTTTAATATATTAAAAGACAATTAAAATTTTAATTGGCGCTACTAACGAGGAAACCCCTAACTGAGTCTTTGTTCAATGGCTAATTACATTTAAGCCTTTAGGGAAAGGGCTGTGCGATAACGCAGATTTGCCACTACAATGAGGAAGATTTGTCAAAAATTTAGTTAGATTTCATAGTTGTTGTTTATACCGGATTTTGCGCTCAAACCATTGGAGAAAGGTTTACGCACAATGTTTTCGGTGCAACTGTAAGTTTTTTGTTTTGGATAAATATACATGACTTCTGCTGCTGAAATGCCAGCTAGCTCTGGCTCAACGTTAACATTACATTCAGATCCCAAAAACGCTCACGAAACCGATCCCCTGAGAAAGGCTAATGGTGTTTATGTGACGGTGCATGGTCATTTTTACCAGCCACCAAGGGAAAACCCTTATCTGGACGCAATTGAACGCCAACCGAGCGCTGCACCTTTCCATGATTGGAATGAGCGGATTCATTGGGAATGCTATCGTCCAAACGCCTTTGCCAGAGTCTTAAATGACCAAGGTGAAGTGGTGGGGATCGTCAATAATTACGAGTATTTCAGTTTTAATATCGGCCCAACGCTGATGTCGTGGCTAGAACGCTACGATGTGGAGGTTTATCAGCGCATTTTAGAGGCGGATGCCAAGAGTAGCCAACGCTTGCATGGTCACGGCAATGCGATCGCGCAAGTATACAATCACATCATCATGCCTCTGGCGAACGAGCGCGACAAATATACCCAAATTCGCTGGGGTAAAGAAGACTTCCGCTCCCGCTTTGGCCGCGATCCCGAAGGGATGTGGTTAGCAGAAACGGCTGTAGACTACGCCACCCTAGAAGCTCTTGTTGCTGAAGGTATTCGCTTCATTGTCCTTGCACCGTCTCAAGCGCTACGTTGCCGTCCCCTCCCGACTCCAGATCGTCCCCATCCTGAATGGATCGAAGTCGGCGGTAGTCAGATTGATTCCACCCGTCCCTATCGTTGTTATTTGAAGCCGACGCTAGATACTTCATCTTCACCTCTGAGTGCGATGGGCTACGCCCCGCCGGAGGCGATCGCCACTAGCCCCAACGATAGTAGTACAGAAGAATTGCCCTACATTGATATCTTCTTTTACGACGGGCCGATATCGCGGGATATGGGTTTTAGTGATGTGGTTTATAATTCCAGTCACTTTGCCGGACGTATTGGTTCGGCAGTACGTGGGGATCATCGTCTGGCACAGTTGATTTCTGTGGCGACAGATGGAGAAACCTTCGGACATCACAAAAAGGGAACTGAGAAAACTTTAGCCTACGCCTTTACCAAAGACTTTCCTCAACAGGGTTGGACGGTGACGAACTTCGCCCACTACCTGAGCTTAAATTCTCCCAGTTGGGAAGTGGAATTAAAGTCAGTCACAGCCTGGAGTTGCGCCCACGGTGTCGGCAGATGGGAGGATGACTGTGGTTGCGGTGGGGAAGGCTCAGTTTGGCATCAGAAATGGCGTCGTCCACTGCGGGATGCTCTAAATTGGCTGCGGGATCGGCTAACTGAAGTGTATACAGAACATGGTAGACAGTTATTTCGCGATCCCTGGCTAGCGCGAGATGAATATATCCAAGTAATACGCGATCGCTCTGCTGGCAATGTCAACCGTTTTCTCGCCCGTCATCAAACCCACAAACTAACCGCAGCTGAACAAGTAGACGCTTTGCGCTTGTTAGAAATGCAGCGTCATGCTTTGTTGATGTTCACTAGTTGTGGCTGGTTTTTTGAAGAAATTTCCCGTCCAGAAGGGACACAAATTCTGCGCTATGCCGCCCGTGCTTTGGAATTGGCAGGGGAAGTGGCCGGCGTGCAGCTAGAAAAAGGCTTCGTCAAACATCTTGGTTTAGCCCCCAGTAATGTGGATCAGTTCAAACACGGTGCGGAAATTTATCGACAACTAGTGTTAACTGCCCAACTTGGCTTTAAGCAAGTTGCAGCCCATTACGCCATTACTTCCCTGTTTACCAATCAGAAACCAGCAGAAACACATAATTCTCTACCGAGAAAAGATGCTGCTGACAAACAGTCTCAGCGTTACCAGAAGCGGGTTTATTGCTATGCTGCCAATGAGCTAGATTACCAACTGCAACGTATGGGATCGCTAACTCTGGCTGTGGGAAATTTAAAGCTGGTATCAGAGATTACTTGGGAAAGTGAGCATTTGGTATTTGCAGTCCTACATTTGGGAGGCTGGGATTTCCACTGTGGTATTCAACAATTTACTGGGCGGCGTGACTACAGCAAATTAAAAGAAAAGCTGTTTGGGGCGCTAAAACAAGCTAGTGCGGCTCATACGATCTTGGCGATGACACAGCTATTTGGAAAAGAAGCTTTTAACTTGCAAAATCTATTTGCTGAAGAACGCCACCGGATTATGCGGCTGTTGAGCCAGGAAACACTGGCACGTTTAGGACAGTTATATACTCAGGCCTACCGTGATAATTACGGTGTGCTGATGGCGTTTCATCGCGATGAAATCGCAGTACCGCAAGAATTGCAGGTGGCAGCAGATATTGCTTTAGGGCATCGCTGTCTGATGACATTACGATCGCTTGAGCAAGAGATTGCCGATCCCCAAAAAAGTTGGAATCACATCTTAGAATTAGAGGCGATCGCTACTGAAGCAAAACATCTGCGTTGTCGGCTGAATATTCCCGACGGGAAGGAAATGTTAGAACAGTTAATTGCGCGATCGCTCTGGCAATTGTTGCACGATGCCAATGATAGCTTTAATGCAGATATCCAACTATTGGAGCGATTGATTGATGTCGGGGATCAACTAAATATTCATATTTCCCTACAGCGATCGCAGGAACTATACTTTAGTTGTCTGCAAAGTCAGATAGCACCAGTGTGTATTACTAGCGTTGGGAATGAAGGAGATAATCAGTGTCTTCAGTTGCTCAAGTTGGGTAAAAAATTAGCCGTTGATGTTAGCTCGATCTCAAATCAGTTGAAATAGATGTAGGGACGCACGGTAAAATCTCACGCATAGAGAAGGGGAAAATTTCCCCTTCTCTTTTTAATTTGCTTTACCTAACGTGAGAGCGATCGCAATGGTAGGGATAAAGCCACTCACACCTAAAAAGTCCGAAGGTATGTTTCTCAAAAAAGGTTCCTGCGTGGCGGCTACGTGATATATTGATCCCAGCTTTAGTTTTAACCTCATATAGCCAGGGAAAGGCTATTACTAAAACAGTCATGAAGGTGAAGAGGTAAAGAATTGTAGTTTTAATATTGGGGAATCTTCGAGAATTGCTATTGTGATTTTCAGGCATAGAAATAAGAAACGAATAGCCCGTACTATTGTAGCCTAAAGCTGAAAATATCGCCGGAAGCGGGGGTCAATATTATCTGTTTTCTGCTGATTGCAGGTAAGACAGAGGGTTTGTAAATTGCTGATATCATTTTGACCTCCACGGACGAGGGGAATGATATGGTCGATGCTGAGGTGAGTTTCTATAGTAGTTTTACCGCAGCTTTGACACTGGTATTGGTCGCGTTGTAAAACGTATTTTTTTACTTCCGGTGGGATACGAATCCGGGGAGTTTTGCTCATTTGTTTTCTAGTTACTCAGAAATCTTTCCAAGCTAGGTACGTCTACCCAACTTGCTTTTTGATGCGATTCATGAGATAAATCCATCAACAGCTGAGAATAAATTCCTTCGCGTAGTGATGGTGTAATTTCCTGATTGCGGTCAATTCCTTGCACCCATTGGTCTACTACGCGGATAAATGCTGAAATCCGGCCATCAGCATAATTTTTGGGAAAAATTAACCGATTCGGTATTTCTATTTCTGTTAGAGATTTACCTGGCTGGGAACCCCAAACACGAAAACCATGTATATAATCTTTTTGATTTTCACTGCCTACAATTAATGTACCGCGATCGCCATATACTTCTACCCAATGCGTTCTTGCTGCATGAACAACCGCACTGATAGAAAGTTGGCAAGGTGTACCATTGGCTAATTCCAGCGTTAATATACAATTGTCATCTGTATTCACTGCTTTAGATTCCCCGCTAATCGGGTCAACTCGTGTAGGAATAGCAGTAGTTAAATGAGCGTTTAATCTACGCACTGGCCCGAATAACCAGTGAATATAATCGAAGGCGTGAGAACCTAAAGATCCCAATGCACCGCCTCCTTTCTCTTTCTCAGAATACCAATTCCAAGGGCGTGAAACATCAGCACGAGAAGAACCTAACCAATCAATTTTAATCAGGCGTAACTCACCTACATATTTTTCTGACAATAATTCTGCAAACAATTGCCATGCTGGTACAAAGCGAAATTCAAAGTCTACAGTTGCAATGACACTTTTTGCTTTAGCTAACTGATAAAGTTCTTTCGCTTCAAATGCATTTAAAGCTGTTGGTTTTTCTAGTAATAAATGTTTGCCAGCTTGCAGTACAGTTTTTGCCATTTCATAATGCAAAAAAGGCGGTGTCGAAATGCTGACGGCTTGCACTTCTGGTAATGCCACAATATCTGCAAGTGAGTCGGAAGCGTGACGAATATTATGGGATTCTGCTATGGCTTTAGCTTTATTTATATCGCGGTGATAAACAGCAACTACCTCAGTCTGAGAATGTGCTTGGAATCCGGGTATATGGACTTTTTGACCAAATCCAGTGCCTGCGATCGCAACTCCAATCATCTAATTTTTATCCTCATATTTATGCAACTTATTATTTACTTATAATTCACATCTAATATGTAGTTGTATCAAAGTTTATCAGCAATATTTTCCTCCTGCTTTGCGGTTGCTATTGAGTTGATAACATCTAGCGATCGCTCTTTTGAATCTAGTATACTATCAGATAGGCTTATCGTAAAACTCTAATTGTAAAGGGGTAACGATAATGCTCGCCATTGTAAGCTTTAACAGCAGCAAAAGTCACTACAAAGGATTGTAGTAACAGTTTGAATAAAATTAATGACATAAGTATAATTAATAAATTATCTAAAGTATTTTTTATTTGATTAATTGAACCATTAGTAGTCACTGCTAGACTCAAGCTAGTTACTACTAAAATTAAGGATATTGCAATCGCAATAAAAGTATAAAAAGTTAAAGAAATTTGAAAATTTAAGGATTCCTTACCTTGTAAATCAATCCAAGGATATTGAGATTTTTTAAAGTGCCAAATTATGAATGGAGGCAAAATATTTAAAGGTATATATAAAGGAATGCCAATAAATACCAAAAAACCCAATAATATCCACCCTAGCAAAGCCGAGAGATGACACAACATCGCCCATATACGGATTTGTTGTTTAGGTTTTTCTTTCATGGCTTTTTATTGGTAGTGGATTTAGCTGATAATTCCCCACTATAATTATCTATAAAAAAGCCACCAAAGTTAAAATCTGAGTATTTCTCGGTGATAATTGACGAAAAGAGGTTTTATTTGCCAGGTTATGTTTTCTCCTGGTAATATAGCAATCCTATTTGATTCCTGATTACTCGTAAGGATCGGGGACTAGGGACTGGGGACTGGGAAGATAGGAATAAAGGTGTACTGAGTGAGTTTTTTCAGAAATCAAATATGAGTCCTATAGTGCAACTTCTATCATAGTTAGGTTAAGCAACTCGAAGTAGCAAACACAACTGTTTGGTTCAGATTGTGGTATAATTCACAACTTTTAAGTATACCTGCGTAGGCGTAGCTAGTTGATACCGTGTCCGCTTAAAAACTTATCATTGAGATCGCAGAGATGCAGATAAGAGAGGTTTTTGGGCTTTTTGCTTCCCTCTTTTGGCATAAAGTTTCGCAGATTGCACTGCTAAAGATGGCCTTGGCGTAGCTTTTTGACGTAAAACCTTTGAGAATTTCATCAACGCGATCGCAATCTGAAAATAGTCTGAAAGTTTACATTCAGTACTGGCGAAAATAGCAACTATCTTTTGGGATACCTAATAGCAAGGTTTTTCTAAATAAAGGATGAATCCAATAAATCTGTTTGCGATCGCGTTCAGGAGGATGTATGACTTAACGTATAAGTTATATCAGATGAGTTTGCTTGAATTTGTATATCTATCCTACTTTTCCTACCTTTCCTACTTTTCCTACTTTCAATTAAATTGTTTTAATTCGTATTTAAAATCACGAATCATAAAAAACATTTTTTTCAAAAGAAAGGTAAAATATAAGCCATAAGAGGGAAGAAAGCCCCGAAATAAATTAGTTAGTTTTAAAAGCCAGTAATTAAACCGATCGTATTAATAAATATCAGTGCAACTACATCGATTACGTTGGTTACAATTTTTTATTTAAATATATCAAAAAAAATTGATAAAACTTAAACATGAAAGTGACATAATTATGAATCAATAATTAATTAATTAAATATTTCCTTAAGTTAATAACTGGAGATTAAAAAACTGGTTTATGGCACGACGTTCGTTGAAAGCATCTATTGTAGGTATTGAGAAAGCAAAAAAGGCTTTTAAAATTAGAGAATGGACGCAAGAATATTTAGCTAGCGAGATAGGACTTGAGACTCGGCAACCAATCTGGAAATTTTTTACAGGCAAGCCGATTGAGCGTCAGAACTTTATGGAAATATGCTTTCGACTCGGTTTAGATTGGCAAGATATTGCTGAACTACCCAATCAGAAGCTACTGACAGAAAACAACCAAGAATGGGAAAACTGCCAAGATACCGAAAGCTTAGTGCAAATGTTGCGATCGCGTCTAAGTGATAAGATTAAATGCCAATGTGGCACTACCAGATTGTTAGATATCGATCGACCAATTCAACTAGAAGAAATTTATGTCAGCACCAATATTCTGAATAATATTACAAGTCGAAGATGGGTAGATATCCTCGACCTACAAAGCTTCATTCCCGAAGAGTTCGACTGTTTTGCTTTTAATCAACTTTATCAAGAACGAGTTTCTGCAATTCAAGCAGTTATCACCTATCCCAAACTCATGGTACTAGGTAAACCAGGGTCTGGTAAAACTACGTTTTTACAGTATATTGCCATGCAATGCAATCAAGGCAAATTACTATCAGACCGGATACCAATTTTTATTCGCTTGAAAAACTTTGCCGAGGATGCTAGAGAATCCGGAAATTACAGTTTATTGAACTATATTAGTCAAGAGCTTGCCAACTGCGGTGCTTCAGACCAAGAAATTCAAACATTACTAGTTAGTGGCAAAATATTAATTCTACTGGATGGCTTAGATGAGATTCCAGAAGATGATAACGCCAAAATCATCACTAAAATTCGCAGTTTTGCTGCAACCTATTACCAAAATAAATTAATTCTAACATGTCGTATCGGTTATCAACAGTATCAGTTTGAAGAATTTAGCGATGTTGAAATTGCTGATTTTGATTGTTCTCAAATTGAGGCTTTTGTGCAAAATTGGTTTGTCAACGTTAGCAAAAATTCCATCGAAAAAGGAAAAGCCTTAGCTTGTCAGTTCGTGCAAAAATTACAGTTATTAGAGAATCAACAAATTCGAGAACTAGCTGTCAGACCACTTTTGCTTAATTTGGCTTGTTGTGTGTTTCAAGCTGGCTCGGACTTTCCAATTAGAAGGGTCGAATTTTACAGACAAGGATTGGACATTTTGCTCAATCGCTGGGATAAAGTGAGGAACATTAAACGAGATGAAATTTATCTTCATTTGTCTTTAGCTCAGAAGATTGAACTGCTGAGTCAAATTGCTGCTAGTACGTTTAAACAAGGTCATTACTTTTTCACACAAAGTATTGTCGAGCAATACATTACGGACTACCTCTGTAACTTACCCATAGCCCAAACTGAGCCTGGTATGCTGCAACTCAACAGTGAAGCAGTGCTAAAATTGCTTGAGACACATGGATTACTAATAGAGCAGGCGCAGGGAATTTACTCGTTTTCGCATATAGCTTTTCAGGAGTATTTAACAGCTAAAAATATTGTTACTAGGGCTAACCCCCAAATATTAGAAAAAAAATTAATCGATCTGGTTAGTCATTTAACTGAACCACGTTGGCGGAAAATTTTTTTACTAACCGTTGGGATGTTGGATAATCCCACTTGTGTGTTGCAATTAATGAAGCAACATATCGATCGGCTTGTCGCCTTCGATCGGCAATTAGAAAATTTCTTCAACTGGCTTAACCATAAGTCTCTTTCAGTTCAGTCTAGTCATAAAAGAGTAGCTATTCGTGCCTTTTATCTAACCCTAGAACTTCTCGACGATCTGAGCTTGACTAATGACTTGGCTTTTTCCCTTGGCATCGATCTCAGACTTACTAGCAATCTTACCCCTGATTTAGCTCTAGATATAACTCTTCAGTGTGCCCTTCACTTAAGCGTTGCCCTCTCTAACGAGCCAACTTTAGATCGAGTTTTGGCTTTAAACTTTGCTCTTTCTGATGACCGAATTCTTGTCTGTCACCCTGAGTTACAGCATTCTTTGCAAAAACTCAAAGAACAATTACCAACCCCAGTTCAAGGCAGAGAAAAGTTAAAAGAATGGTGGAATGCTAACGGTCAAACTTGGGCTAATAATTTGAGGTTGACGATAGTTCAGTGTCGCAACATTGGTCATCAATGGCAGTTCAGCGAGGAGCACAAAGAAATACTCAAGCAGTACTACACTGCCAGTCAGTTATTAGTAGATTGCCTTAATAGTGCTTGTAAAGTAACTCCCACCGTACCAGAGAGTCTTTTAGCAACGTTATTGTTACCCACCCCTAAAATATTGATGAAATACGGCAGCTAGCAGCTTTATGAAGGATAGTAGTAAGAAGTTTTAAACTACTCTTTTCCGAGTCAGTATGTGTAGTATAAAATTTTTAGCAAAATTTCGTTCATTGGCTGAAATTGAACGCTGAATCTATGTATTCAACTACACATTTTTGAACTGACTCAGTAACTAACGTTGCTAGTTTGATCGACTAACTGGATACAAAACTGGACTAAAAGTATACGTTAATTCATACATTTTCGTAAACGCGATCGCAAACGTACTTCTGACACAGTATTAAATATTGCAATGTTGTTAATTAATAGCGATTGTGGTGGTACTAACGCAAAATATGCTGCCAATGCATTGAATAAAGTATATGTGTGTTTCTTTTTTTGAGCCAATTGACGTAGCGTTTCAGTAACAAGGAAATAAATTTGCAGGGAATTGTCGGGGGTAATTTGCGAAACTTGACTTCAACACCTTCTGGCTTCTGTGCTGAACCACTTGCACAAGGCGAGGTAGTCACAGCAAAAGGTAAGTTTTTCTTTATTAAGGATAAAAAGTTTTTTCTTAAAGGAGTTAGTTACGGCCCTTTCTCCATTGGTAGCCACGGTGAATCTTTTCCAGAAAAATCAGTTGTGGAAAAAGATTTCGCCATGATGGCAGAAATGGGGGCTAACTGTGTGCGTACCTATACTGTTCCACCTGATTGGCTGTTGGATCTAGCTGCAATCTCTGGTCTGAGACTGTTAATTGGTATACCTTGGTCTCAGCATATTGCCTTCCTTAACTCTTCTGCTGTAAAAGCAGAAATCCGTAACTGCATTGTTCAAGGAGTTAAAGTTTGCCGGAATCATCCCGCTACCTTTGCCTATTTGGTGGGCAATGAAATTCCTCCAGATATTGTCCGATGGCATGGAGCAAAACCAGTTCGAGCTTTTATTAAAGAGTTAATGGTGGTAGCAAAAGACTGCGATTCCGAAGGTTTGGTGAGCTATGCCAATTACCCCTCTACAGAGTATTTAAATATTGACTTTACTGATTTCTCATGCTTTAACGTTTACCTGCATCGGGAAACAGATTTTCGCCGCTACCTCTCACGACTCCATAACCTAGCCGAGGATAAACCTCTAGTGCTGAGTGAGTTTGGCGTTGACTCAATGCGTGAAGGAACCCAAGCCCAAGCCGAAATTCTCTCTCAAAAGCTGTCCTCTAGTTTTGAGATGGGAGCAGCCGGGACAATAATATTTTCTTGGACGGATGAATGGTTTACCGGCGGATATGCCATACAGGACTGGGCTTTTGGTCTAGTTGACGCCGAACGGCTCAAAAAGCCCGCCTTCGAGACAGTTCAGCAGTATTACACAGCGCCTCTACCGCCAGCGCTACCTGAGTATCCTAAAGTCTCAGTGATTGTCTGCGCTTACAATGCTGAACGCACGATGGATAGTTGTCTAGCTTCTCTCAAAGAACTCAACTATCCCAACTATGAAGTCATTGTAGTTAATGATGGATCGAGCGATCGCACTTTAGAAATTACTCAGCGTTACGACTTTGTACGGCTAATTAGCCAAGAAAATAAAGGATTAAGCGTCGCCCGCAACGTTGGTATGACCGCCGCAACTGGCGAGATTGTCGCCTATACCGATTCTGATTGTATGGCAGATCCAGACTGGCTCACCTATCTGGTCGCCAATCTCTCCTCTGGTGTAGCTGCCGTAGGCGGGCCAAACTTATCTCCCCCGGAAGACTCTCTTGTTCCCGCCTGCGTTGCTGTCTCACCTGGCGTACCTACCCACATACTTTTGAGTGATGAAGTAGCCGAACATATTGCTGGCTGTAACATGGCTTTTCGTCGGGAGGTTCTACAAGAAATTAACGGCTTCAACCCGATATTTCGTACTGCTGGGGATGATGTCGATATCTGCTGGCGACTGCAAGATCGAGGTTACACCATTGGTTTTAGCCCAACGGCAATCGTATGGCATTTTCGCCGAAATACAGTAGCAGCCTATCTCAAACAGCAGCAAGGTTATGGCAAGGCAGAAGCGCTCGTTTATTTTCAGCATCCCTATCGCTTTAACCTTCTGGGACAGCCTTCTTGGTTGGGGAGAATCTATGGAGATTTATCGGCATTTCTTCGTATTGGTCAACCAATTATCTACTCTGGGGTGTTTGGTCGCGGTCTGTTTCAAACCTTGTACGAGCCTTCCTCGTCTCTGATTTCTTACCTGCCACTGACACTGGAGTGGAATGTCGCAGCTTTTATCCTCTTGGTGTCTGCGCTTTTATCTGGCGATCGCCCCTGGTTGGGTGCAGCAATGTTCCTTATCTCTTTTAGCTGGTGTGTAGCTGGTGCTATACAAGCGCGGATTGACTCTCGCTTTCTCAAAAGAAGGGCACGGTTGCTGGTGGCACTACTGATTTACCTGGGGCCGCTTGTACGTAGTATAGAACGCTATAAATGGCGGATCGAGGAACTTAAGAAAGCCGAGCCGATAAAGTTTGATGAACTGTAAATAAAAATAGAAGCATTAAAAAAAATGACTCAAACACTAACTCAAGCAGATTTAATTCAATTTGATTCGCCAGCGCACAAAGTAAATATTTCCTGGCGCGATCGCGCCTATGAGTTGTCCTATTGGACAGAAGGAGGAATCGAGAAGGAGAATCTGCTGCAAAAAGTAATGGATTTACTCTTAGCTCACAAATATTTCATTGTCATGGATCGAGGCTGGAGCAACTGGGATTTAGAGATTTACCAGGGAATTTGGTCAAAAGTTCAGCTGAAAGTATGTACTGAAAATCATGGAGGTAACAACAGAGTTTTGCGGGTGCGGTGTGCCTTGAGAATGTCACAGTTAGCCATGATGGCAATGGTTGGCTATTGTCTCTTGGCAATTGTGGCGATCGTTCTGGAAATACCAGAAGTAGCAAAACTTACAATTGTACTAAGTATATTAAACACCACTGTCATCCTATATCAGAACTTCCAGTTGGGACGTATTCTTTACCAAGTACTGGAGATTGTTGCCAAAAGAGTTTACTTGCTGCCAATACAAACCACCAACAACCAGTCTGTCGCAGAAAGTGTAATATTACAGCCATGACAAACGTCTTGGTACTCCAGTAAGCAAATGACCAGACGAGAGGTAAATCTGCAAGTGAGGCAAGAGATCGAATTAATAATGCATCGATACGGGCAGATGCTCCGATATCCGCTGCGCCAGTGGCGTACCTTAATCGCAATCCTCGGTCTCACGGCTGGCACTTGTGCCACCGCCACACTTCAACCTTGGCCAATGAAAATCTTGGTGGATTATGCTTTCGGCCAGGCAGTCATCCCCCCGCCGGTTCGCTCATTCCTGGAGACTTTTAACTTGGTGCTCACACCAGCGTTGCTGGTTGTTGTCGCCGCTGTTTGTAGCCTTGGACTTTATGCTTTAAACGCTACCTTGGAAACTAGCCTTAGCTGGGCCTGGAGCGCTGCTGGGCAAGGTATGGTCTACGAACTTGCCCAAAGACTGTTCTATCGTTTGCAACGCCTTTCACTGCTGTTCCATAGCCAACGGACTGTGGGTGATTCCCTCAGCCGTCTAGCCGGAGATACCTATTGCGTTTATACCTTAAGCGGTGCTTTGCTGATTTCACCTGTGCAATACCTGCTGACGCTAGCAACTATTAGCCTCGTCGCCTGGAATCTAAGTCCTTTACTAACGCTGCTTTCGCTTTTCGTAGCCCCAATAATGGGCTGTTCAGCCCTTGTTTTTGGTTCCCGACTCAAGCGCCGGACAAAACTTAACCGGGAAGCCCAGTCCCGCCTCACCAGTTTTGTCCACCAAACGGTAACAGCAATCCCGATGATTCAGGCATTTGGTAGAGAGAGTTACAATACCCAGCAGTTTGAGCATTTAGCGGCAGACGCAGTTGTTCTCTCACAACGCGAAACTCTGCTCAAGAGTGTTTACGGTGTGGCCAATGGTACTGTGACAACGATTGGTACTGCGATCGTTCTGTATGTGGGCGGACAGCAGGTGTTATTGGGGGCTATGAGTATCGGTAGCTTGCTTGTCTTTTTAGCATACCTACAATCTATACAAGGAGCATTTAAGGGTCTATTTGGCATCTACGGCAGCCTGAAGTCTGTAGATGCCAATATAGATAGAGTGTTAGAGGTTTTGGATGCTGAAGATGGAGTGCAGGATGCCCCTGGTGCTAGACCATTGCCAGCTCGTCCAACAGAAGGACGCGGACACGTATGTTTAGAGAAAGTTAGCTTCGGTTACGAACCGAACTATCCCGTCCTCAAAGAAATTACCCTAGAAGCGCGATCGGGAGAAACGATCGCACTGGTAGGCGCGACAGGTGCTGGTAAGAGTACGCTGGTTTCTCTGATTCCCCGCTTTTTTGACCCCTGGCAGGGACGAGTCCTCTTTGATGGGGTGGATGTCCGAGATGTGCAACTCAAAAGCTTGCGCGAGCGAATTGCCCTGGTGCTGCAAGAGCCGTTTTTACTGCCGCTCTCGGTGGCACAGAACATTGCCTACGGATGTCCAGAAGCAAGCCTAGAGAAGATTGTCGCAGCAGCCAAAGCGGCTAAGGCAGACGACTTCATCCAACAGTTGCCCCAAGGGTATGATACCCCGATCGGTGAAAGAGGAGCGCTCCTCTCTGGGGGACAGAGACAGCGAATAGCGATCGCCCGCGCCCTGCTCAAGGATGCGCCAGTACTGATTCTCGATGAACCCACTTCTGCCCTGGATGCCCAGACTGAGAATTTACTCCTAGAAGCTTTAGATCGCCTGATCGAAGGCCGGACTACATTTATCATTGCCCATCGACTTTCCACGATTCAACGAGCAGATCGGATTGTAGTTCTGGAGCAGGGAAAGGTTGTGGAAATGGGAACGCATCAAGAGTTGCTGGCTATCGGTGGTTTCTACCAGCGTTTGCACTCCTTGCAGTTTTCCAAACCGCCGCAGGAGGCCGTTCTATGAAACTGTGGTGGCTGCGACTGGCGCGTTACGCCCTGGTTCGTTGGCGCAAACTCACCTTTGTCATGCTGCTAATGCTGATTAATGTCGGGCTAAATGTACTCAAACCCTGGCCTTTGAAGTTGATCGTTGATTGCGTCTTGAACAATCAATCGCTACCAAATAACGTTGTTTGGCTCAAAACCTTGCCTGGTAGTGAATCCGATATGCAGTTGCTCGGTTGGTTAGCAGCTGCCACAATCGTTTTATTTTTATCCAGTGAGGGAGTTCGGCTGATACAGGAATATGTTGGAGCTGGTGTTGGCAGCCAGATGGTTTATGACTTGGGAGCAGCACTATTCGATCGCTTACAGCATCTTTCTTTGAGATTCCACAACCAACAACGTGCTGGCGATCTGGTCAGGCGGGTAATGACTGACAGCATCTGTATTCAGAATCTGGCAATGGGGGTTTTTCTGCCCGTGCTTACTTCTCTGGTGAATTTGGTCGCAATGTTCGGCGTGATGTGGCAGATTAATCAACTGCTTTCACTGCTCTCGCTGACGATCGCTCCTTTAATAGTCTTACTAATTTGGGTCTTTAACCAGCCCATGACTGAACGAACCTATCAGTATCAACAGTTTGAAGGTGAGATCGTCGCACTCAGCGAGCAAACCTTGACAGCAATACCGATTATTCAAGCATTCGGACGTGAAGCATACGAAGATCAGCGCTTTCGCTACCTGTCTCAAAAAGCCCTGCAAGCTTATGTACGCTCTATCCTTGCCCAAATGCAATTCAAAGTTGGGGTGGGTGGCGTAACCGCAGTTGGAACAGCAGCAATCATGGCTTATGGTGGCTTCCAGGTTTTGGATGGATCGCTCTCAATTGGTTCTTTACTGGTCTTCCTCTCTTATCTCGCCTCCTTGTACGTGCCGATGGCAACTCTAGCTTATATGTCGTCGAGTTTTGCGGCGGCAGCTGCTAGCGCTAGGAGAGTGCTAGAGGTTTTAGATGCTCAAGATGGGGTGCAGGATGCTCCTAATGTTAGACCATTGCCAGTTCGTCCAGTCGGAGGAAGCGGACACGTATGTTTAGAGAAAGTCACCTTTGGTTACGAACCGAACTATCCCGTCCTTCAAGAAATTACCCTAGAAGCGCGACCGGGAGAAACGATCGCACTCGTAGGCGCAACGGGTGCTGGCAAAACTACCCTAGTCTCCCTGATTCTCCGGTTTTTTGATCCTTGGCAGGGACGAGTCCTCTTTGATGGGGTGGATGTCCAAAGCGTGCCAGTCAAAAACTTGCGCGAGCAGATTGCCCTGGTACTGCAAGAGCCGTTTTTACTGCCGATAACTATTGCTGAGAACATTGCCTATGGCTGCTTTAATGCTAGCCGGGAAGCGATCGTCAAAGCCGCTCAAGTTGCCAATGCTGACAGCTTTATTCAACGATTACCTCAAGGTTATGACACGGTAATTGGTGAACGCGGAGCGACACTTTCAGGAGGCGAGAAACAACGGTTAGCGATCGCCCGCGCCCTGCTCAAGGATGCTCCAGTGCTAATTCTGGATGAACCCACCTCTGCCCTAGATGCTCAAACGGAGTTTCTGCTGCTGGAGGCATTAGAGCGACTGATGGCAGGACGGACTACGTTTATCATTGCCCATCGCCTCTCAACAATTCAACGAGCTGACCGAATCGTAGTTTTGGAGCGGGGGAAAGTAGTAGAGATGGGAACTCACGAGGAGTTGCTAGCGGTAAATGGTTATTACAAGAAGCTGTATAAATTACACTTCGGCTCAACTCAACCATGCGATCTGCGATCGTGAATTCGCAAACAGGTGGTTAGAAAACTAGCAAGATTTCTGTTTAAAGAGTTTGATCCATGAAGTATTGCATTGTTAATGGAGATGATTTTGGTGCTAGTCAAGGAATTAACAGTGGCATTGTTGAAGCCCACTGTAAGGGAGTCCTAACTAGCACGAGCTTAATGGTGAATATGCCAGCGAGTGAGGAAGCAGCTATCTTAAGCCGTAAACTACCCGAACTGAGCGTTGGTTTGCATATAAATATCACAACCGAGGATGGAGAATTAGCACTCGATCTCACGACTTTGGATCGATGCCGTGCCGAACTAAATCGCCAATTGGAACGCTTTCAAGAGCTAACAGGGCGTCTACCGACTCATCTTGACTCGCATCATAACATCCATCGCTCTCCTCAATTACTGCCCCACTTCCTTAATTTGGCGCAGCAATATCGATTGCCACTAAGAGAACACTCTCCGGTTCGTTATTTCCCCAGCTTTTATGGGCAATGGGATGGAGAGACGCACCTGGAGCAGATTAGTGTGGAAAATTTAGTCCAAATGCTAGAAACCGAAGTTCAGGAAGGGTTTACTGAATTGAGCTGCCATCCAGGTTACGTCGATCCAGAGTTTTCATCAACCTATGCGATCGAGCGAGAAACGGAATTACAAACGCTTTGCAGCCCAATCATCAGAAGCAAGCTCACAGAACTCCAGATCCAACTTATAGGCTTTCGAGAACTCGCCAATTTTCTAGCAAACCTATCAGCTTAGTTGGGAGGGAAGTATTATGTCTGTCGTTGTCATCTCCCCATCAAACGTCGTGACCTTTCCAGAAGGAGGGGGTCATTTCTGGGTTTATATGCAATATGTGCAGGGGCTGCGCCAGTTGGGATGTGAGGTGTATTGGCTAGAGCGCTTCCACAGCAGCGGCGATCGAGAGCAGGATAAACTTATGCTTTCTACGTTTTATCAACGTATGGAACGCTATGGACTGAGTGGAAAGGTCATCCTTTATTCAGACCAGAAGGCGATATCGGATCGTGGCAGCGAGTATGAATACGTCGGAGTTTGGTCATCAAAGGCACAGGCAATCTTTCGGCAAGCAGACCTTTTACTAAATTTTTACTATGGTATTCATCCAGCTTTGCTTTCATGTTTTCGACGGACTGCTTTAATAGATATCGATCCAGGTTTATTACAATTTTGGATAACAGTTGGACAGCTCGTCGTACCCCCACACGATTATTACTTTAGTACTGGTGAAACTGTCGGCACACCTAGCGCTAAGTTTTCGGATTGTGGTTTGACTTGGATGCGAATTCGACCACCAGTATGTCTTGAATTGTGGCCATACGTTTACAATCCCAACAGCGAAGCATTTACGACTGTCTCCGGTTGGTGGGGCAATGGTGGCAAAGGGGAATGGATTACGGACGGGCAGGATATCTGCTACGAGAACAACAAGCGAGTTTCCTTCATGCAATTTGTGGAACTACCGCGCTTAACCGACCAAGTGCTTGAGCTGGCGCTGTGCCTGGGTGAGGGAGACGTGGAAGATGACCAAAGCAGAAAAGAGCAAAGCTGGCAAGCTAACAATACCGTACCGTCTGATGTTACTGATTATAAAGGAGACGCAGAGGATCGAGAAGTGCTGGAGAGCTATGGTTGGCGGGTGGGTCATGCCTACAAAATGGCTAGCAGTCCAGATAGGTATCAATCTTACATCCAAATGTCGCGAGGAGAGTTTAGTTGCGCTAAACCTTCATGCATGAAGTTTCAAAATGCCTGGATTAGCGATCGCACCCTCTGCTATTTAGCAAGCGGGAAACCTGTTGTTGTTCAACATACTGGATCGAGTTCCTTTCTACCCGATGGCGAGGGGATGTTCCGGTTCTCGACGCTTAGTGAAGCAGCTGATGCTTTAGCAACAATAAATACCAATTATGAAAAGCACTGTCGAGCAGCAAGGGAAATTGCTGAAACATATTTTGAAGCTAAACAAACTTTGAATGGCATCCTTAACTATGCTCTTAAATTTCAACGATCGATGGAGTGAACCCAATGATCCTTTCTTTTGACTATCCGCCTGCTAATCGGGGAATAGTCGTCGTCTGGGGAATGCTAGCATCCTTCCCATTTGGAGGCATGACTTGGCAAGTGCTCCACTATCTAGCAGGCTTGCGGCGATTAGGTTTCGATGTCTGGTACGTCGAGGATACTGATAGCGAACTATTAGATCCCATTACCTTCTGCTGGCATACATCAGAATATTCAGCAAATGTGCGCTATCTTGCCCAATACATGGATAGTATCGGTTTGGGCGATCGTTGGATTTTCCGTCCTCCAGGAGTGCGAGATGCAACCCTGGGAGCACGTGACTTAATGGGATTGGCAAAATTATACAAGGAAGCGGATGCAGTCATCAATCTATGTGGATACCATCCCCTACGTAGTGAGCACGACGATATAGCCTGTCTTATATATTTACAAACCGATCCGATGGTCGATCAGATTAAAGTAGCTGAGAATGACGCTCAAAAGATTGAGCAACTTGATGCTTACAATTACTTATTCACCTATGGCGAGAATCTTGAAGCGCCCGACTGTCTTGTACCCGTCGATCGATACCAGTGGCATCCGACGCGACCGCCAGTTTGCCTCGATTGGTGGTTTACCGATAGTCCACCAATTTTGGACTCAGCTCTGACAACTATCTCAAACTGGGAGCATTGGGACAATGATATCCTTTGGCAGGGAGAGAAGTATTACTGGCGCAAAGACCGAGAATTCCGGCGTTTCATAGACCTTCCAACAAAATCTTTGCTACCGCTTGAGCTTGCTCTTGAAGGTATTAATGTTCAAGAGGAAGCTGAAATGATTAATCACGGTTGGCGGATTGTTTGTGCTAGGGCATTATCCGATCCGATCGCCTATCGTAACTATATTTGTGCCTCTCTAGGCGAGTTCACTGTGACAAAGGATCAGTATGTTCGTCCTCGCACTGGCTGGTTCAGCGATCGCTCTGTCTGCTATTTAGCGGCAGGTCGTCCTGTAATAACACAAGAAACAGGATTTAGCAAGTTCTTGCCTACAGGGAAGGGATTATTTGCATTCAACACTATGGAAGATATTCTCGCGGCAGTGGATGCGATCGAAAGCGACTACCAAGGCAATTGTCGGGCAGCTCGTGAAATTGCCTCAGAGTACTTTGCCGCAGAGAAAGTGATTGGCAGTCTCATGGAACGAGCGGGGTTCTAAGCATGGCACGCATTGTTGTTTGCGGATATATGATTCGACATCCAGTCGCTGGCAATCTCTTAGCCTACTTTCATTATGTTTTAGGGCTACATCATTTGGGACATGAAGTCTTATACCTGGAGGAAAGCGGCTGGGCTGGGTCTTGCTATAACCCCATCGCCCACAATTACACTGATGACCCAGGCTTTGGACTTCACGCAGTCCAAACGCTAATACACAGTTATGGCGTGAATGCAACAGTTTGCTATGTAAATCGGGATACAGGAGATGTCTACGGTGCAGATTGGCAAGAAATAAAGCAGATGCTCAGGATGGCGGATCTGTTATTAAATATCGGTGGAGTTTGCTGGTTATCTGAATTTCTTTTATGCAAACATCGAGTATTAATCGATATGGACCCATTCTTTACCCAGATTGGGACGTTCGCTGCCGAAGGTCGCAACGAGTATCACGCCTACTTTAGTTATGGCGTTAATATTGGACAACCGGATTGCGGCATACCGAGTGATGGAATTGAATGGCTCCCCACTGTACCGCCCGTTGTACCAGAGATATGGAAAAGTTCGATACTTATTCCCGAAGATAGTGGCGCAGAACGCGCAGATTTACCATTCACGACAATTGCCAATTGGAATGCTTATGGGGGTGTGACTTACAAAGGTGAGGATTATGGGCAGAAAGATCGAGAATTCATGCGTTTGCTGGAACTCCCTAGCCACTGTTCGCAGAAACTCGAACTCGCTCTTGCTGGCAAGGATGCAGAAATAGCAGAGGTTACGAAATCTTTAAAGGCAGCAGGTTGGTTAGTTCGAGATGGCAAGGAAATTAGCGCTAGTCTGTCAATCTACATAACTTATCTGACTGGCTCCCGTGGAGAATTTAGCGTTGCCAAACAAGCTTATGTCAAAACCCGTAGCGGTTGGTTTAGCGATCGCAGTGTTTGTTATCTCGCTGCTGGTCGTCCCACCATCTTACAAGATACCGGATTTAGCGATTGGCTGCCGACGGGGCAAGGTGTGTTGGCGTTTTCATCTTTGGAGGAAGCGGTAGATTGCATCGAGCGCGTCAATACAAATTATCTAGCTCACTGTCAGGCAGCAAGGGAATTAGCCGAACAATTCTTTAGTTACAAAGTGGTGCTACCTCGACTACTGGAAACAGTTTTAAGCACGCATCTATCTCAATTTCGAGTCTGACTGCCTCTGGAGAAGGAAAAATCATCAGCTAATAAATCTAATGAAAACATATAACAAATTTAAAATAGGATGATTATTATTTTTGCTAGTGCTATTGGTCGGTTTCCCATAGGAGGCAACGCCTGGTCTGACCTGCAATACCTCCTGGGTCTGCGTGCGCTTGGACATGATATCTTCTACTTAGAAGAATGCGGGTTAGAGTCGTGGGTTTATAACTGGCAGACTGAAGAATTCACAACCGAGTTAGACTATCCCAGCAATTATGTGACAAACTGCCTGGAACCGCTTGGCTTTGCAAACCAATGGATTTATCGCGCTGGCTCTCGCTCAATAGGGATGGCAGTTGACGAGTTTAACGATGTTTGTTCCCAAGCTGATTTAATGATTGTTCGCGGCTCTCCACTTTCTGTTTGGAGAGATGAGTATGGATGGCCGCAGCGCCGCATCTACATTGACGCCGATCCAGGTTTTACGCAGATTAAGATTGCTAGCGGTAATTCGGAATTAGTAGAGACAATTGAACGTTGCGATCGCCTCTTCACGATTGGGCAACGCATTGGTGCTGAGGACTGTCTTATTCCCACAAACGGTAGGCATTGGCAAAAGACATTACCTCCAGTCGCACTGTCTTACTGGCCAGTGACTCAAAACGATAACACCCACTTCAGTTCGATTATGCAGTGGCACAGTTATCGAGAGGTGGTATACGAAGGAGTCACCTACGGCAATAAGGATAAAGAGTTTTTAAAATTTATAGATATACCGCAACTCACCAAACAGCAATTTCGGATTGCTTTAAGCGGTGGCTTTCCCGATGAACTATCACAGTATGGCTGGGAGGTGATTCCCGGATGGATTGCCTCCTTTACACCAGAATCTTACCAGAAATTTGTCCAAGCATCCCGCGCTGAGTTTGGAGTCGCAAAACAGGGTTATGTTGCTACCAAAGGTGGCTGGTTTAGCGATCGCAGCGTTTGTTATCTCGCTTCCGGTAAGCCAATTCTAGTTCAAGACACAGGTTTAAGCGATTGGTTGCCGATCGAAGAAGGGATTTTAACTTTTTGCGACCAACAGGAGGCAGTCAAAGGTGTAGAAGCCATCAACGCTGACTATGAGCGACACAAGTATGCAGCACGCAGGTTAGCAGAGGAATATTTTGACTCAGATAAAGTTCTTTCGTCTCTGCTAGAGGCGGCAATGAATTAACTGTCATTGAGTATAGGAGATATATTATGTCAACAGTAACTATCGGATTCTTTCCTCGCGAACAATTTACCTTAGCAGCTGAATCTTTACAGCGAATTTTCAACTACACCCACATCCCGTTTAACCTGATTGTAGTAAACTGCAATACTCCGAAAGTGTATTGGCAGCAGATGGAACAGGTATTAGAAGGTCGCAGTAATGTCAAAGTCATTTACAAAGATTGTTATTTGCAGCCCAACCAATTAAGAAACTTGGTAATTCAGGAAGCTAACGATGATTTTTTGTGCTTCGTTGAGAATGATGTTCTTGTTGAGGAAGGTTGGTTATCCCATCTGATCGCTGCCTGCGAAGAACAACCAGCTGATGTAGCTGTGCCCCGGATTATTGAGGGGCCTTTAGGAGCGACAAACGTTCATTGGGACCCAAACCAGGGTCAGGTTCGGTCAGTACAAACAGCCGACGGCGTTAAATGGGAAGTCCTTCCAGCCACGAGCGAGCAGCAACTCGATCGCGGAACTTATCGCCGGACGATACAGTTAGCTGGAGAGGCTCACTGTCGGCTCTACCGTCGAAGTGTTTTTGATCGAGTCTCTCCTTTCGATGAAGATGTTATTTTTCTAGATCATTTCGATTCTAGTTTGGCTTTATATAATGCCAAAATTCCAGTTGTCTTTGAGCCGAAATCTGTTGTTCATTTCTGGCACCCTTATCCTCCTCATCCAGAAGACCTCGATTATTTTTTCATGAGATGGGATCTTGAACAATCCGCCAAGAGCCTCGAGCGTATTCAAAAAAAATGGAACTTGGTTTCACTGTACGGAGACTTAAGTTTTGCCGTAGAGCGAAATCACATTGGTCATCTGTACGAGGTAAGAGAAAAACTCAAAACTCTGATATTGCCACAGGAATCTTTTATCTTGGTCGATGAAGACCGCCTGAACGGTAACGAAATCATCAAAGGTTTTCAAACAATCCCCTTTACTGAACGCGATGGTTGGTATTGGGGACGTCCAGTAGATGACGACACAGCTATTCGAGAATTCGATCGCCTATACCAAACTGGTGCTAGTGCGATCGTTTTCTTGTGGCACACCTTTTGGTGGCTGGAATACTACACCGGATTTGATGAATATTTACGGCAAAAGTTTCCCTGTGTATTACAAAATGACCATCTGATTGTATTTGACCTACGCTCATGAACAAGCCTCTAGCTAGTATTATCATCACCAACTACAACTATGAACGTTTTCTGAAGGAGGCAATTGATAGCGCTCTCAATCAAAACTATCAGTCTTTAGAAGTGATTGTGGTTGATGATGGTTCAACAGACGACTCACAGCAAATCATTACCAATTATGGGGAAGAGATTATCCCTCTGCTAAAAGAAAATGGCGGACAGGGTTCTGCATTCAACGTCGGTTTTGCCGCAAGCCGTGGTGAGGTTGTCTGTTTTTTAGATGCAGATGATGTTTTGCTGCCTGATGCGATCGCCAGAGCCGTTGAACTGCTGGGCGATCCGAATATAGTACAGGTACACTGGCCTTTATCCGCAATAGATGCTGATGGTAAGCCATTGGGAAAATTGATTCCCGATCGACCTCTGCCAGAAGGAGATTTACGCGAGGCGCATCTCCAAGGTAGCATTGAAAGCTATGTCTTCTCACCCACGAGCGGCAATGCCTGGTCGCGTAGCTATTTAGAGAAAATTTTTCCCCTGCACGATATTTACTACTCTCTTAACGCTGATGCATACTTAACTTTTTTGTCTCCTTTTTTCGGTAGCATCAAGCGCATTGCTGAGTACCAAGCCCTATATCGGATTCATGGTGATAATGGCACTAGCAAGCTTACTTATAGTTGGCAACTTAGCCAATATCACGATCATATAAAAGCTTTGTGCGAGTCTTTACACAAGCACGACATTCAAATCGAAGATGCTTTTGAGCGTTGGAAGGGTTCTGAGTATGAGTTTATCCAACGTCTGGGCGCGTTGGAGCCGGAACTAACTCCCTTAATTCCAATCGGGCAAGGGTACATTTTAGTTGACATGAACGAATGGGGATCTGGTCAGCTTTTGGACAAATGCCAATCAATTCCCTTTCTAGAAAAAGATGGGATGTATTGGGGAGCGCCAAAAGATGATGCCATTGCCATTAAGGAGTTTGAACGACTGTACCGGAAAGGAGCAAGTTTCATCGTGTTTGGATGGCCAGCTTTCTGGTGGTTTGATTATTATGCTGAGTTCGCTTGCTATTTACGTACTAAGTTTCGCTGTGTTTTAGATAATGAGCGCTTAGTTGTCTTTGATTTACGTATGTCTGTTTAATTTTATAGCACAAGCCTTCGTGGTTAGGAGATTAACAGATGATAAAACTTAGACACAACAAGACTTTTCACCCAATCCCCAGTCCCCAGTCCCTTGCTATATTTAAAAATTTTTAGTTAAAAAGGCGGTAATTATAAAAACATGGCACTTAAAACCAAAGTTAGCATTGTAATTCCAACTTACAATCGCTCGGAGTTATTAAAAACTAGCTTGCAGAGCGCATTGGCACAAGACTATCCAGATTTTCAAGTTCTTGTCTTAGATAATGCTTCTAGCGATGATACAGAGGCAGTTGTATGTTCATTTGCGGATTCGCGCATCACTTATATACGCAACGAAACGAATATTGGAATGTTTCGCAATTGGCAGCGAGCTATTGAGGTAAATTCTAGTCCCTATCTAGCTCTCTTGTCGGACGATGACATTCTGCTGCCCAACTTCATCCATGAATCTGTTTTAGCATTAGACAACCATCCAGATGCTGGTTTTTCGGTTGCCCAAGCTGAAATTATCGACGCTAATGGTGTTCCAGTGAATCTGACAGGCAGAGAGCTTTCAGATAACTTTCCAGAAGGGTCAATTGATGGTCTAGAGTTCATCCACCAAATTGCTGATGGGCGGAAATGGATTTTGCTATGTTCAGCGATCGTGTTTCGCGCTAATGCCCTGGCAATGGTTGGGGGAATCGACGCACCGCACTCTAAATACATGTTTGATTTGAACTTATACTTACGTATGGCGGCGCAATTCGATCTCTTCTTTATTGCTAAACAATTAGCCCAAGTCCGATATCACATTGAACAAGATTCCCAAATTAATTTTAGTCTTGGAGGAACAGGCCCACTTGGTGTGATCGCAGAACGTACTGATGCGATCGCTTATTTGTTAAAGTCGCCACGTGCAGAGGATGCATCTTATCGTCAGTGGCTAGCAGAGCGCCTGTTGCATATAAGTATGCGTCGCAGTCAGTTCACGTCTGAATTGATACCTGAACTTAATTTGAGCTGGTCAGAACGCCTGCGAATTGCGATGCAGGAAATTACATCTGTGATTCCCGCCGGGAAGCGTTTGATTTTGGTCGATGAAAATCAATTGGGCTGCGAGATTCTGCCGCAATTCGATGCTCTACCCTTTTTAGAACATGAGGGTCAATACTGGGGAGCGCCCCTAAATGACGAGATCGCCATCCGGGAACTGGAACGAATGCGTCAAGCAGGAGCAAGTTTTATGCTCATCGCCTGGCCCGCTTTCTGGTGGCTTGATTATTACTCTGGTCTACGAAATTATCTCAGTTCAAATTTTTGCCGCGTTTTGGACAACAGTCGCCTTATCGTGTTCGATCTCTCGCTATGAGATTCTTCAACCAACATTAATCTGCGGTGAAAGCCTCACTTGCAATCAACTGCAAACTCACTGGATCGAGTTGTCATGAACTGGAAATATGAAAAAGCTAAATTTAATATCCCAAGTCGATGGCTAGCCTGGTCAGGAGTTTTGGCTTTAGCTGGTGCTGGCGGTTGGCTAACCTACTTTTTAGCTCTAAATCAACCTCCCGAACCATTAGCAGTACGCTTGTTAACCGTGGAGCGAGGTAATGTTGAAACCACAATCAATGAGAGCGGTACTATTGAGTTACGGGAACAGCGAATCTTGAAGTCCCCAAAAGAGGGTGCGGTAGAACAAGTCATGGTAAAACCTGGTGAGAGGGTAAAACTTGGTCAAGTGCTGCTGACCCTGCGCTACCCCGAACGAAAAGTTGCTCTTACCAATCAGCAATTACAAATTCAACAAGAGCAACTCAACCTAGCACGTAGTCGCGAGAAAATTATTGAAGCTCAAGAACGATTAACAGCCGAAGAAAAACAACTCCAGAGGCTTGCTCCCTTGGTGCGAGAGGGAGCTATTGCCCAAGAACAAGCCAAAACGCAGGAAGATACTGTACGCGTTGCTCGCGCTAGCCTGCGAGATAGTCAAGCAGAGGCACGTACAACCGCTCTCAAAATTCAGACTTTGCAATTGGAGCGCCAACTTATTCAGCAGCAACTCCAGGATAATATTGTAACTGCACCATTGAATGGCGTAGTCTTGGGTGTGAATGTAGAAAACGGTGATGGGGTCGAGTTGCGTACCAATCTGCTCACTTTGGGCGATCCCAGAAAAGTTTTAGTGAAACTCCAGCTTTCTACCCTCAATGCTGCTCAAGTTCGCATCACCCAACTTGCCCGCATTAATGCGATCGGGCCGAATGCAAGGAGATTCTCTGGACGCGTAAAAAGCTTGTATCCTCAAGCACTCAGCCCTGAAGCCCAAAAACAAGATGGTAGCAGTTCAAAACAATCAGAGCAACCAACAGTACCCGCAACGGTTGAGCTTGATAGCCCGACTCGCACACTGCTCCCTGGTAGCAGGGTAAATGTCGAGGTTGTGTTGCAGCAACGGCAGAACGTAGTAGTTTTGAAGACAGAGGCAATTGTGCGATCGCAACCACGCCCGTTTGTATGGGTTCTAGATAGCCAAAATCATGCTCAAAAACGCACCATTAATCTAGGATTGGAAGGGTTAATGAATGTAGAAGTAACCTCTGGTTTGCATCCCGGCGAACAAGTTATACTGCCGCCCGTTGAGTCGGAACTCAAGCCAGGGCTGCCAGTTAAGGCAGGGGAGCAGGGGAGCAGGGGAGCAGAGGAGAAGTTGCAGTAAGTTTTTCCCCTCTGCCTCTCTGCCCCTCTGCCCCTCTGCCCCTCTGCCCCTTGTCCCCAAGCTAGAGCAAAGCAACTATTATGGCTCTTTCAGGTTTTGACTTATTAAATATTACTTTTCACTCTTTAGGTAGAAACCCCTTGCGTTCTGCTCTGACTACTCTGGGAGTATTTATGGGTGTGGCTGCTGTCAGCGCTACACTTCAGGTTGGTAATATTAGCCGAGATGCGATCGCTCAACAATTAGCAAAACGAGGCGCGCCTCAAGTTTCAGTTTATCCAAATTGGGATTCTGGTGGTGAAGCTACCCAACTGAAGTTGGAAGATATGGAATTCTTACGACAGCGAATGGTGGGTTTGCAAGCGATCAGTTCTTTTAATTGGGCTGGTTCTACACCAACTATATTTCGGGACAAGGAATTTACTCCAACTTTGTCACCTGTTTCCCAAGATTTTTTGTTGACTTCAGGGATATCTTTAGTATCAGGACGGTTTTTCACGTCTGAAGATTTTGCCAACTACCGCCCGGTAATCGTAGTCGATCGATTGCTGGCAGAACAACTTTTTCAAAAGCAAGAATCTGTAGGGCAGCTGATTTATGCTGGGGACAGACCCTATATCGTGATCGGGGTGGTAGCAACTATTTTAAGTGAAAATGCACCTCCGGCGGGTCAACTGTATGTGCCGATGTCTATTTACAACGCTTCGACTGGTAGCCGCGACATCGGGAGCATCCAAATGCGCCCTTATGCACTTGCAGATATCGAAGACTTAAGTCACCAGGCAGAGGAGTTACTGTTACAAAGATTTCCAGGTTACAAATTTAAATTTTGGAATAATGTATCAGATATTATACAGCAGCAGAAAACTCTAGAGATGGCTTCTCAAGGTCTAACAGCAGTAGGAGCGATCGCGCTCTTGGTTGGCGGTGTTGGAATTGCGAATATTATGATTGCCTCTGTAAATGAACGAACTGCTGAAATAGGTTTGAGACGGGCTATAGGTGCAACCCAACGCGAAATCATGCTGCAATTTATTTTAGAGGCGATGCTTTTAAGTCTAATAGGAGGAACAGCGGCTCTAGGAGTAGTGCATGGATTGACTGTTGTAATTACCGATACCTTTAGCTTGCCTTATAAATTTGATAGCAGAATTGCAGTCCTAGCAGTGGGTTCAGCGCTACTGGTGGGGGTGGGAGCTAGTTTGCTTCCCGCCGTGCGTGCTAGCCAGATCGATCCAGTAAAAGCCTTGCGCTCATAAGTTTTTTTCTACATTTTGAGGCAGGAAGTATATTGAGTAGAGTGTAGCCAGATACAATTCTTCTTAGGGACTTCCAAAAAATAAAACATTCCATTTAAAATAATGATAATCATTATTATAGGGGAGAAAGTGGCAGCCGATGGCTGCCGCTTTCTCCCCTCCTTTTTGTAGTAAATTCAGTAATAATGATTGAATTTTCTGCCAAAAGATTAGTTTTCTGGAACAATTTATTCTTTGGAAGTCCCTTATTCATCAACTCGCGTAGACGGCGAATATTATCCGCTTTTACAGTTAGTAGAGTCGGGTTTAAGTAAGTCAGCGTAAATAAATATTGTTGGCATAAGACAAAAGCAGAGAGCTTTTAGCAGGGGGAGAAAGAGTTTGAGCGTTATTTACTTTTATTTACACAGTTTGGTTTTATTGTACCGACTTACTTATCCCTCTGTTTTCTAATAGTTATTTCAAATAATCCTCGGCCTTCTTTTTGGCGATAATCACTGTTTTAAATACGTTTTTTTCAACACTAAAAACAAAACCTGGTGCTACATTCCGTAACACATCATGTCTATTAAAATTTGTTTAAATATAAAGTTGTAGCATGATTCATGCAAGTATAAATCTTATGAGTTTATACCTTAAAAAAGACTCAAACCATCTATTTACTATTTGGAAAAACTTATGCTGTTGAGTAAAGCTTTATTACTAGGCTGTATAGCGTGTTCAATAGGTTTTACTACTCCGGTCTTCGCTGTGAGTATTAACAAATCTTTAGATGTACAACAAGGTTACAATTTCCAGCCAAATACCTATAAACCTCTTGGGTTTATTAAGACATTAAGCATTGGTGATTTAGCTCTAGTCGCAGATCAATACGTAATCGATCCCACCAGTCGCCCAAGTCCTGGCGGAACCGGGATATATAATTACCCTGTTGTAGCAGTGCTTAGTAATGTTCAATGGGATGGTTCGCCAGTGGGAGATATATTCCTTACAGGGCGTATTTCGACCCCAAATAAGGCGCAGTTAGCTTTGTTGATGGGAGTAATCGGTAAAAAGGTGGTAGCAATTTCCTTTGCTACTTATGAATACAGTACTACCACTAAAACTTACTATCCTAGTTTTGCTTCTTATCAAGGCAGTCGTCCAAGCTATATTAATCCTCCTACTACAACTAATGTAATATATGGCTTGGCAAAAACGTTTACTGTAAATACCCTCCCTAGCACTGATGTTCTCGGCGCCCCAAACTATGTATTTAATATAACTTTATCTCCGACAGTAAGTTCAAGCCCGCAAGTATTCAAAATCCAAACTTCTCCCACTTCGACACAGTTTCAACCGTGGGGATTACCCCAAGCTTCTATCCAACCAACTGAGCTTTATGCGGGAGAATTAGACCTAAGTAAAATTTTTAGTATGACATTCTAAATGACGTTTTTAATGATCGCTATGGGGATTTTTTCACAAAGAGATATGTAACTTTTGTGGGCTGATGCGAGAAATTGGGTCGTCTTTGCACTCAAAATTATTCATTAATTTGCGATCGCTAATCTCGGTTAAATAATTCCGATTAATCTGTGTTAAATCGTTGTAGGCTGTGAATCGCAGGGTCTACAGTCTAACGATGAAAATAAACCGTCATGGTCGCGCCAAGGTTCTAACACAGCAAGAGATACAGCTAATTTTTAGCGATGGCTTAGACAACGGGCGCGATGCCTACGGCGGGCTACGCCTACGCGCTTTGTTCGGTGTCTGCCTGTTTAGTGCCTGTAGAATCCGTGAATGCTGTACGCGACAAACTCAAGATATCTACACACCCAAGGGTAACGTTAGACCGCAGTTTGTCATCAGAAAGTCAAACACTAACCCTCGGAATGATTATCATTCTTATAGCCTGTATATTTTATTTTCTGGAAGTCCCTTACTTTAATCTCATGCTTTTAAAGGTGGGTTACTCCTGCCTTTTGACTCCTGCCCCAGCAAAAACTGCCTTCTACCCTCTGTTATAAAGACTCTAACTGATGGTAATCTAAGATTGTAGAACCAAATCCAATAAAAACTTTTGTTTTTGACAGTTTTCTTTTTTGAACAATAGTAATATAAGTCGTGGATAAAGTCTTTAACAATTAAGACTTGGTTATGATTTAAGTAAGTTCTAGAGAACTTAGTTAGTTTTTTAACAGGAGAAGTAGGGTGCTTAACAACCTTCATCAGTTATTATCTCCCCGGAAGTGGGGAATTCCCCTCGCGGGCTTAGGCTTACTTCTCGGTTTGGGCCTTATATCCAAGCAAACTCAAGTAACAACATCATTTACAGATTCTCGATTATCATCGGCTCAGATTCACAAAACCTCCGAAAACTCTCTTTTATCGCAGCTGAGAAAAGTTCGAGATCAAAGAAGTCAACTGAATGCGGCTTCTGGAGACGGAAAAACAGTACCTACAACCACAGCGCTGGTTCCAGACGATGGGGGAACTACAAAAAGCGCAAGAGTTTTATCAAAAGCAAGTTTTCCTGTCAAAGATGGGATTTACCTCTATGGTCAATCCCCAAAGTCAAACCAGCTTGGTCAAGGTTATATCATATTTCAAAAGCAGCAGGACAAGGTAAGGGGTGCACTGTATATGCCCCAATCAGAGTTGAATTGTTTTCAGGGTACAATCAACCCATCAGGAGAGTTGGCGATGACGGTTAATACTTCGTCAAATGAAGCCAGTTCTGAACAATCGAATCAGGTAGCTACAAGCAATAGACTGCCCAAGGTTGGTGAGGATGAGTCAAATTCTTATGCTTACTCCCTGGCTCTGCAAGACTTTTACCGCTTAAATTCGATCGCAGCTAGCGATCGCCGCACGTTACAAATGTGTAAGTAATCTCCAATGTCTTGATTATGTCCTTTTGGACTAGACACACTCAAGCAGCCCTGAGTGTGTTATTAAGCAATCTCCAGTAGTTTTCTAGAACTTTTTTGCCACCCGTTAAAATCGTTGACCTGTAGTAACTTCAAATCTCAGTTCACCTCGATCGCTAATTCCGAAGTCACCTCGAATCAGCCCAAAGGATGACTTGACGCGCAATCCTAAGCCGTAACCAAAGCCACTTCCGGGTTTATCTCGTAGCACTCCTGGTTCTCCTAGCACGGTTTCGCTAGACCCGAAATCTGAGGCGAAGTCAGTAAAAACAACTCCTCCGATTGAGTAAGAAATTGGGAAACGATATTCCACAGAAGCTAAACCATAACTCCGACCACTGGCAACTTTTCCATAACCATAACCCCTGACAGAATTTAGTCCACCAATATTAAAAGCATCAGCTGGTGGAAAGTTTCCAAGAATCGTACCAATTTGGAAATTAATCGCCAACATTTCTGGATTGTCAGTTGGTCTACCATTACCGATCCAACTGACTGGTAAATACTGAATATAATCTCCCCGAAGGCGGTTGCTAGAAATATTACCCAGTCCAATCGGAATTGCTTGTTCTGTGCTGAGAGTGAGAATCGATCCTTGAGTCGGATTTTCTCGGCGATCGCGTTGATCTTTGGATACAGAAAATAATACTGTATATAAGTCATCAATGCCAGTACCGCTAAGAGATAAAGGACTCCCTAATCTATCGACCTGTGTAACGTTATAGTCGCGATCGCGTAAGCTAATTCTGGTATAGTTCAAACTTATACCTGCATCCCACCGTTCAAAAGATTTTAAAACTCCCACAGAACCGCCAAACCTTCCCTCGCGTACCTTGTCACCGTTAGACAATCTGATATCGTCGTTGAAAGTTCCCGATGTATTACGAGTACGAAAAGCTCTGATGCTGTAGCCTAAGCGGTTTGGTTCTTGAGGACGATAACGACTAATGAACTGACCATTAAATTGGACATCTTGACCGCTGATTTGTACAATTGTATCTAATTTATCGTTAACACCGCTGATATTTTCATCTCTATAACCTACCCGACCGTATAATCCAACATCGTCGTTATTACCGCCTCCGAAAATTAGAGAAGGGAAGTTACGCTCTTTGATTTCATAAATGAGATTAACGCTATTGGCATCTTCTTGGCGATAAACATTGACTTCATTAAATGACTCTAATCTCCGCAATCGTTGCAAGTCTGCTTCTAGTAAATCTTCACGAAATACCTCACCAGGTTTGAGTTTCAGCAGACCAATGATAAAATCTTTTCGGGTACGTCCTTTGATCGGCTGACCTTTTTCATCGAGTAATCGATCTTTGTTGTTAACAAAACGAATCTGGATATCTTTGACAATTCTTTGAGAAATTTGGGAAAACTCGGCAGACTGGTTATCTACTGGAGTTAATCCGATATAGTCACCATATTTTGCATACTCTCCTTCTATCTCTAATGTCGATGTTGCCACAATACTACTAGAACTATCTTCAGTAGAAGATTGTGAGTCTGCAACAACCTCTAGATTTTCTCCAGCTATTAAGATGAATGCGATCGCAACTACAGCTATTTGAATATACATAAATAAAGCTTTGTCATTACCCACATTTTGGCAACAGTTAAATATTTGATAAGTAATCAAGCGGACATGATATCAAAGCTTCCTTTCTTCAGTGACTAATGTCAAGCTAACCCATTCGCCTTTCTCGTTGTAGCTGCGAATCATCCGTTGGCGAAGGTTTGGCTGGATTAACCAACCCGCTTCAATAAAAAATGGTTGGCGTAACTGCACTTTGACAGGTGATGTTGCAGAAGCACCATCTGGTAAAAATAATACTTGCACCTGCTTTTGAGGGTTTTGGTCAAAGAGAACAATGGAACCTTTGATGGTAGCAGTTGAGGTAATTGTGCGTTCTGCAAATGAGGTACTCTGAATTAATCGCCCAGCATCATCAAGTTGTAATTTGAAAGTTGTAGAGTAAGTATCAGGCGATCGCAAATCTGGATATATTGTCACTGCTTGGCCTTGCCATTCTCCCAACAAATCATTTATCTGTAAAGTTGGACGTTCATCTGCTGGGGTTCCAGCTAGATGTTCTCGAATTAAAATTAATTCCTTTAGCTGACCGGTAGTATCAAACAGTTGTACCAGACGCAAGCGGCGATTTTCATGAACAAAAGCGAGTTCTCCACCAAATTCGGAAAATGGCCCTAGCTGAATTAAACCTTCAGAGAAGGAACCATTTTCAAAAAACAGCAGACCCCCTCCCACGGTATTAAAGTCTCTGATTATATCTTGCCCCGAACGGCTCAGAGTTAGGCGCACTTTCTGGCTATTGTTCAAATGTTCTAGGGAAAGACGACTAGGAGTATCGTTCAAAAGTGTTCCTTGGGGAGAAAAATTAGTAAATGAACCTTCCCAAACACCGAGATTCTGCAAAAAACATTCCCATTGTGATTTCATAGTTATTTTGTCATTTGTCATTGGTCATTTGTCATTTGTTATTGGTCATTTGTCATTGGTCATTTGTCATTTGATTAGCCTTGTTAAGTTGATATATAGGTTTAATTTCATATTCGTTCAAGCAAAACTTCAGTTATTCTTTTAAAATCTTGGGAATTTCGAGTTCAGAGGTCAAAGTTCCGGGTTTAGAAGTCGGAGTTCTGAGTTCAAAGGTCAAAATTCCGAGTTCAGAGGTCGAAGTTCCGAGTTCAGAGGTCAAAATTCTGAGTTCAGAGGTTGAAGTTCCGAGTTCAGAAGTCGAAGTTCCGAGTTCAGAAGTCGGAGTTCCGAGTTCAGAGGTCGGAATTCCGAGTTCAGAGGTCGAAGTTCCGAGTTCAAAGGACAAATGACCAATGACAAAGGACTAATGACCAATGACTAATGACCAATGACTATCTTTTAGCAAAACGTCGGACAGCAAATAAGCTCCCCATTAATCCTACACCTGCACCGAAACTCAAAAGAATCAGAGGCAATAATAAAATTTCTGCTGGAGTGAGTTGCACTCTGTTGGTGATGACTTGGATAAACTCAGGTTGATTGACTAGTAACTTACCGAGAAACTGTTGAATTACAGAAATGAAACTCCAAGCGATCGCACCACCAACCAAACCAAAGGCAATTCCTTGTAAAATAAACGGGAGGTAAATCCAAACAGAAGTCGCTCCCACTAGTTGCATAATTTCAATTTCCTGGCGTCGCGCCGTGACAATTAACCGAATTGTGGTAGTAGTAACTGCGATCGCTGTTAAAGTCAGAATCATCGTAATTGTTAAAGTAATCCAGTTCAGACCCCGGTGCAACTGGGCAATGCGTTTCACTGCTTCATCCACATACTGCACCGTCTCAACTCCTCGTAATTTAGCCAACTGTGTTGCTAAGGTTGGTACAACTTGAGAATTACGTGCTTTCACCTTCATCTCATCAACCAGAGGATTCTCACCTAGCTGCTGGGTAGCACCCTCAATATCAGAAATTCTCATTTCCTTAACTAATTTAGTCCAAGCTTGTTCTTTGGTAATGGTTTTTATCGTCGCTACCTCTGGCATTTTGGCGATTAGTGGCTCAATACTTTCCATCCGTGTATCCGGTTCGAGATAAACTGAGACTTCTAGCTGGCTACCAAACTGATAAAGAAGTTTTTCGACTTGCCAAGAGGTTTGCAGACTCAAGCCGAATAAAAACAGTAACACCGTCACAGTACTGACAGCAGCCCAATTCATCCAACCTCCCCGCAGTAAACCGAGGAAAGTTTCTTTCAGCAGATAATCAAGTTTCGTGAAAGATTTAAACACACATCACCTCAAATTTTGAACTTAACGCCAAAGCACTAAGTTCAGCTTTTGCGTCTTTGCGTCAATAACACCACTATTTATAGTCAATGGTGCAAAGTTTGCCAATATATCAGCTTTTATCTATTGCTATTTCCTTCTTCTGTCCTCCTGCTGCCTTGACCATTCACCCGATCCTTCATACTATTTGCCACAGATATACTCACTATTGCCTCTAACAGTTATTGATAATAATTGGCTAGCTGTTCTGGTTTCTCAGCAATTCTACTGTTCTTTAAACTTGACCTCAAAAAGTGGGAAAATACTTTGGTATTTATACTATGTTTTTCTCTGAATATCGGAGTAATTTTATAGGAGCAACAGATTAATTAAAGGAAAGTTGAGTTATGAACTTCTTAAACAAAGCCAATTTGGACAATAGCTTATTAAACCAGATCCGCGATCGGCTTGAGTCAGTAGAAATACATAATTCTAATCTGGCCAGACTATTGTGCAAAATAATTCCTTCCAATTGCCCTTTTGAAAGAACTGTTAAAGTTTTCGGTCGGACTCTACTTCGCATTCCACCTATGTGTAAATTAAACCCCCTTTATGAACAGATAGTTGGTCTTCGTTTTAAGTGTTTATTATATTTAGTTAATGAATGTGGTGAAGATGCGAGAAAATATTGCTAAACATAGGTTTATATCAATAAAAAATTGATTAGAGAAATCTTTTTACTAAGAAAAATTGTATAGGAATTCTAGTTGCAATCAGAGCGTCAGAAATAGGCTGATAAACGACTGATCCCGTTTCTTTGTAAAGCTGCGCCAAATCCTAGCTTTTTTTCAACGCAAAGGTACGCAGAGGTTAGCGCAAAGGTACACAGAGGTTTTTTGAAGATAATTCGCTATGTCCCAAAATAATTAGGCGCATCTTCATAGAGAATTGCTATGATAATCGATTTCACATTTAAAAGTACTGTTTAATGATGTCAGCCTTGATAAAAGGATCGCTCCAAGTATGGTGCAACGTGACTTCACAATAATTATTTTGAAGATTGGTACTACGTCTAAGGGGATATTTAAAAAGTATTATTGCTAACAATAGAACCTCGGAGACCTAACCCCTAGCAAACCTTACTGACGATAAAATAAGGGTTTCACAGCCTCTCACTCTTGGCATCAGTCTGCCGTTAAGCAAGCAAAAAGAGGAATGGCAGATGGGTTTTTGGTATAGTCGAGGACTTTTTAAACATCCTCTAACTGAGATTGATAGAATGAAAATAGTAGGAATTTTCACCATCTAGCCATCGAGACTCATGCCCTCTGAAATTGCTGTCGAGAAAAAAAAGTTAAAAAATCCACCTTTGGAGCTTCATTATTTAGGCGATCGCGTGCTGCGTCAAGCTGCAAAACGGATTTCTAAGGTTGATGACGAACTTCGCCAAATAGTGCGCGAAATGCTGCAAACTATGTATAGCAAAGATGGCATTGGTTTGGCTGCTCCCCAAGTGGGAATTCACAAGCAATTAGTTGTCATCGACTTGGAACCAGAGAACGCAGCTAACCAGCCTTTGGTGTTGATTAACCCCACCATTAAACAAGTCAGCCGCGACATCTCTGTTGCCCAAGAAGGATGCTTGAGCATTCCCAACGTATATCTAGACGTGAAGCGCCCCGAAGTCGTGGAAATTGCCTATAAAGACGAGTACGGTCGTCCTCGGACATTAAAGGCTAATGACCTTCTGGGACGCTGCATTCAGCACGAGATGGACCACCTTAACGGCGTGGTATTTGTAGACCGTGTAGAAAACTCCTTGACTTTAGCCCAGGAGCTATCTAAGAATGGCTTCTCGTATCAAGCGGTGAAACCAGTAGCATAGGGGGGCAATAGTGTATTTAACTCCAAAAAGTAGTTTATTTCTCGGTGGTTCTTGTGTAAGTGCGATCGCAGCTGTCGGTTCGGTTTTTGAACTCGGTTACGGACATCCAGATTTTGGTGTCACAGCCACGGCAATTATCCTGGTATTAAGCATTCCACTCACAGGATTATTTTTCTTTGCCGCAGTTAAGGACGCAAGGGCTAACATGAAATAAGCATCAGGTACATAAAAAAGGTAAAAGGATGAAGCAAAAAGGCAAAGTTCATTCTTTTACCTTTTATTTTTGCTCTCCATTTTGCACCGCCCCTAAAGCTTTTAGCGTCACTAACTGCGCTGCGGTTAACCCTGTAACCCCGGTGATATTCATTTTTTCGTAGGGTCGTGGCGATCGCAGTGTTCTTACACACTCACCCGTCGATATATCCCAAAGCTTGATTGTCTCATCTTGGCTACCACTAATCAGGGTTTGACCGTCGGGACTAAAAGCAACTGACTTTACCCAATTAGCCCCTTGCAAAGTTTTCAGGCACTTGCCATTATGGACATCCCATAATTTTATCGTTTGGTCTTCACTGGCACTAGCTAAAGTCTGACCATCGGGGCTGAAGGCAACTGACCAGATTCGATTAGTATGTTCTTGCAAAGTTGTCAAGCACTTGCCCATGAAAACATCCCATAACTTCACTGTTTGGTCATCACTGCCACTAGCTAAAGTCTGACCATCTGGGCTAAAAGTAACCGATCTGATCCGATTGCTATGTCCTTCCAAAACTTGGATGCATTCTCCTGTATAAATATCCCATAACCTCACTCTTTGGTTTTCACTGCCACTAGCTAAAGTTTGACCATCGGGACTAAAAGCAACCGATCTTACCCAACTGGTATGCCCTTTCAAGGTTTGAAGACATTTTCCGGTGTGAACATCCCATAATTTCACTGTTTGGTCGTCACTGCCGCTAGCTAAAATTTGACCATTTGGACTAAAACCAACCGATCTAATTCTATTGGTATGTTCCTGCAATTTTTTCAGGCATTGTCCCGTCTGAACATCCCATAATTTAATTGTTTGCTTTTCACTACCGCTAGCTAAAATTTGACCATCAGGACTGAAGGCAATCGACCGTACCCAACTGTTATGCCCTTCCAAAATTTTGAGAAACTTATCGTTACGGACATCCCATAATTTCACTGTTTGCTTTTCACTGCCGCTAGCTAAAATTTGACCATCGGGGCTGAAGGTAACTGACCTGACTCGATTGCTATGTCCCTGCAAGGTTGTCAAAGATTTACCATCCTGGACATTCCATAACTTCACTGTTTGGTTTTCGCTACCACTAGCTAAAGTTTGACCATCGGGACTGAAAGCAACTGACCTGACCCGATTGGTATGCCCCTGGAAAGTTTTCAGGCATTTACCATCACGAAGATCCCATAACTTTACTGTTGGGTCGTCGCCACCGCTAGCTAAAGTTTGACCATCGGGACTAAAGGCAACCGACCAAACTCGATTGCTATGTCCCTGTAAGGTTTTCAGACATTTACCATCACGAACATCCCATAATTTAACGGTTTGGTCGTCACTGCCAGTAGCCAAAATTTCACCATCGGGACTAAAAGCAACTGACCTTACCCAACTGCTATGTCCCTGCAAGATTTTCAGGCATTTACCATCACGAACATCCCACAACTTCACTGTTTGCTTTTCACTGCAACTAGCTAAAGTTTGACCATCGGGACTGAAAGCAACTGACATAATTCGATTGGTATTCCCCTGCAAAGTTATCAGACATTTTCCGATGTGGACATTCCATAACTTTACTGTTTGGTCTTCACTACCACTAGCCAAAGTTTGACCATCGGGACTGAAGGCAACCGACCTGACCCAATTGCTATGTCCTTGCAAGGTTTTCAGGCATTTACCATCACGAACATCCCATAATTTCACTGTTTGGTCATCACTACCACTAGCTAAAGTTTGACCATCGGGACTGAAAGCAACTGATTTTACCCAACTGCTATGTCCAATACAGGTAAACAGTAGCTTTCCATCGTCAACTTGCCACAAGTAAGTCTTGCCATCAGCATCACCCGTAGCCAAAAGTTTTCCATTCGGGCTAAATGCTACTGACGAAATACTAACTAATGTTTCTGCAAAAACGCATTTAGCTAAATCGGCATTGGCAAAATTTACCCGATGCAAATTCACACTTTGTAAATATGCTTGCCAAATAGTCAGATTTGAAAAATCGTAGCCGCTAAAATCAATTTGTAGTTGACAAAGAATATTTAACAGATTTCCACCTGCATATCCTGCTGTTTGGGGAACCTGTTGCAGGGACAATAAAATTTGATATAGATGATGTTCAATATTTTTAGCATATCTAAAAATAGTTGATAACCTATCTATAATTGGTTTAATAATCAGGGTAATCTGAGTGTTCCTAATATAATCTTTGGCCGTCGCTTCCATTAAAGCATGGCTCGTAAATAGTCTAATATTACGAGTGGTAATTTCGTCACAAATCTGTTCAATCAGTTGGTCGGTGATATATTCCATGACCACAGATTGGAGGGTGAAAAGTGCTGTTCTTTGTTCAATTAGCGATCGCCTCCGTAGTGATTCTAGCGCCTCCATCACTTCTCTTTTGGGCAAAGGACGCGCAATATCATTTAGCAACTCGTCTAGAGAAACTAACTCGCGCTTGATTGCTAACCAATAAATTATTTCTTTTTCGATCTCTGACAACCGCTCAAATTGCTGGTTTAGTAAATTTCGGGTGTCACCAAAAATTATCTCTCCTTCAGCTAGAAAGGCAGCGATATCACCACCAAATAACTCCCGAATAGGCTCAGAAACTAGTTTTAACGCTAAAGGATTACCTGAATACTTCTCAACTAGCTTGGCCCATTCTTGTTGTAAGCCAAATAACCCTTTATCTTGGAGAATTTCTTGCCCTTCTGTTTCTCCTAAGCCAATTAACGATAATATTCTGACTGGTGATGCTTCTCCTTCTAAAGAAGCAAATTCTTTTGGTTTTTCACGAGATGTCAGCACCAAGCAGCTTTGATGCGGTTCTTCCCCTACCCGCCTAAGTAGTTGACCATAATCTTCGTATTCTTGTTTATATTGTCCGGCGCGATCGCCTTCTTGTAAAATTGTCTCTGTATTGTCAAATACCACAAGACAACGATGCTCTCGTAAATAATGAATCAGCAGCGTTACTTTACCATCTACGCTTTCTGGCAAATTTGTTTCTTTCTCATCAGATAAAAACCCGATTAGGCTTGCCAACATCTCTGCGACGGGTGGCGCATTGCGGAGACTCCGCCAAATCAAATACTCAAAATTCTCCTGAACTTCCTTTGCGAGTTTCACAGATAAAGCAGTTTTGCCGATTCCCCCCATTCCCAATATTGCCACTAGTTGGCAGTTATCCTTAATGAGCCACTGCGTTAGCCCAGACAATTCTGCTATGCGTCCCCGAAAAAAGCAGACACCAGGCGCTTCACCCCAATCTTGACGGTTTTGGGTAATCGATTTCTCAGTCTCTGAATATGCTTGATACTCAGATTCTATAACTTGCTGTAACTTAGTGAGCTTACCTGGGCCGCTACCAGTAACATTAAATTTCTTGTAAACTTCGCTTAATCTTTTGCGTACTGCTTCGGCACTGATTGCCAATTCTTTCGCGATCGCATTTGGCGATTGTCCCTCAACAGCATATAAAAACACCTCGATCTCGCTGTTAGACAAGCACCGTTTTTCGGCTAAAGCCAAAAGAACGTTTTGGGGAATGACACTCATACTCACACAAAGACACATTACAAAACAATGTTATCTCACTATGTGAGATAACATTGGGTGCGCGATCGCGCCGATGAGTTTAGTGTACCTCACCTAAACAGTGCTGAGTGCTGAGTAAAAAAAGTAATAATTGTACTGGCTCAACGCCCCGCTACCGCTAACAGCACTCCTGAATTAAATACATTAGACTTCTTGCATAAATCAAAAAAAAGAACCCCACCCCGCCTTTGACTTACGTCAAATTCTCCCCTCCCCGCCGGCGGGGAGGGGTTGGGGGTGGGGTGTTAGGGGACTTTTGCAAGAGGTCTATTGAGTCTACTTTTTTTCTGCAACTGGCTGCACGCGTAAACCCTCTGTCTCATCAACCGTAGGAGTGGCAATGAGCGATTCATTTCCTGTCAAACCTGATGTAATTTCTACTTCAGTACCATAATCTCGCCCAACGGCAACTTTTTGATAATGCACTGTATGGTCTTTGGTTACAGTTGCTACCTGCGTACCTCCGGCATTAACAACTAAGGCACTATCTGGCACAACAAAAGGAGGATTAGTGCGGTTAATGGCAAATCTGACATTGGCATACATCCCAGGTCGCAGCGTCGCGTCTGAATTGTGTACTTCTAATTGTGTCAGTAAAGTGCGAGTAGTTGGATCTATAGCGTTGCTAGTACGCACTACTTTACCCGTAAACACTCGTTGGGGTAACTCTCTGACTGTAATTTGTGCTGTTTGTCCAGTTTGAAGTGACTGTGATAAACTCTGGGGAACACTCACATTTACCTTTAGATTGTCATAAGCAGCAATAGTATAAAGGCTGCTATTGTTAGTGTTAGTGTTGCTGGTACTGGTGTTGCCATTACCTGCTGAAATTAAAACACCTGTATTGACATTACGTGCAGTAATCACTCCTGCAAAAGGAGCAGTGACTTTCTTATAAGACTGCAATACAGTATTACGCTGGAAGTTTGCTTGACTTGCGTAGGCGTTAGCTTGTGCTGCTTTGATGTTGGCAGAATCAGAATTAATAGTGTTTTGTGCGGCCTCAACGCTGGCGAGATTAGCTTGATATGTAGCATATTTTGTATCTGCATCTTGTTGAGGTACTGCACCTTGTTTGACAAGAACTTGCCAGCGCTCCCAACTCTGACGTGCGATCAATAAATTAGCGCGGGCTTGCTTCAAATCAGAAACACTTTTAGCTAAATTAGCACGAGTTTGAGATACATTGGCTTGTGCTTGCACTACCTCTGCCTTCGCTTGCAGAACTTGCTGATCGGTGTCTGGTGAATCAATCTCCGCCAACAACTGACCGGCTCGGACGCGATCGCCAATATCTGCATACCACCGCCGTAAATACCCAGTACTGCGAGCGTAGATGGTCGTTTGATTCTGGGCTACAACACTGCCAGGTAGTTCCAGTTTCGTAGCACCAGTAGCGCGACGGGGAGCGATTACGTTAACAGAGGGTACTGTGCTTGCTTCCTTGACTGCTGCTTGTAATTCCGACTTTTGGCTTAATCGGGGTAGAATACCTATCGCCAGTAGGCTACCAAAAAAAACAGCACCAATTATAGCCCAACCAATACCACCGATGCCGCGCCTGTGTTTTCTAGAAGTCGTTTGTTGTTCAGAATCAGGAGATGGACGATGCTGAGAATCCATAGGTAAACTGTCCTGTATTATCTAATTTGCAGAAATTTAGCAGCTAGAGTCATTACCATTATTAGACTTCTTGCAGAAGTGCCATTCAGGTAAGGGGTAAAGGGGAAAGCAGCTTAGAAAAAACCCTTTCCGCTACGGTGTACACACAAGTTTTTGACTTGCACCTTTATTACATTGGCTTGCACCTTTATTGCATCGACTTGCACCTTTATTGCATTGGCTTGCACCTTTGTTGCATTGACCTGCACCTTTGTTGCATTGACCTGCACCTTTGTTGCATTGACCTGCAAAAATTAATCTTCCCTACGTTACGTAGTAACTTTAACGTGAGTTCGACAGACCTCTCCCTCCCAGCCTCCCTCTTTTAAAAGGCGTTCGCGAAGCGTCTCCGTAAGGAGAGGGAGGAGTAATGAGAAAATAGGGTTTTTGCTCCCCTCTCCTCGTAGGAGAGGGGCTGGGGGAGAGGTCAAAATAGCACTCGTCGAACTCACGTTAACTTTAAAAGATTTATGTGTACACCGTAGCTCATGTCTATGACTTGCCTTGAGATGATGACAACAAATATGCTGTCCGTGAATCGGAGAAATTTAAATCGTCATCATCCTCATCGATAGGACGAGGTGGTTGACGCCGCATAATGCTGTATACAACAGGTACAAAGATCAGAGTTGCGACTGTTGCAGCTGACAAGCCGCCAATTACGGCGCGACCCAACGGTGCATTCTGTTCGCCACCTTCACCAAGACCTAGAGACATTGGCACCATCCCGATCAGCATGGCTAAGGCAGTCATCAACACCGGACGCAACCTTGTATAACCTGCCGCTAGGGCTGCTTTATAGGCATTTTCCCCTTCTACACGTTGCTCATTCGCAAAAGTAATCATTAAAATACTGTTCGATGTCGCTACACCTATACTCATAATTGCACCCATTAACGAAGGGACGCTTAGAGTGGTGCGGGTGACAAACAGCATCCAAATGATCCCTGCTAAGGCACTTGGCAGCGCCATCATAATAATCAGGGGATCGAGCCAAGATTGGAAGTTCACTACCATTAAGCAGTAAACCAACACAATTGCAAACACAAGTCCTAAACCAAGCCCCAGAAAGGAAGAGTTCATCGTTTGCACTTGCCCTCGGACATTAATCTGACTTCCCTTAGGCAATTTTTTCTGATAATCAGCGATAATTCGATTGACATCGCCGGCAACTCCCCCCAGATCGCGACCAGAGGCGTTAGCGTAGATATCGAAAACTGGCTGAATGTTGTAGTGATTCACAACTTGCATCACTGTGTCGCGTTTGACACTAGCTAAGTTACCTAAAAGCTGAGGTGTAGTTTGACCATTGCCAACTGGCGTATTTTTTAGACTATCAATAGAGTCAAGTTTATATTGGGGAACTTGTACAGCCAGGGTGTAACTCACGCCTTTTTTGGGATCGAGCCATTGGTTGATTGCAGCTTGACCGCTTGAACTTAAGGAAGTGAGGACGCTATTGGCAACATCACGCTGGGTCATACCCAATTGTTGAGCCTCGGTGCGATCGACATCAAGACGTAATTTGGGAGCATCGACAACTTGTTGGAGATGTACATCTACAGCCCCAGGAATGCGCGTCATCCGCGCGGCGATTTGTTGGGCAATTTCAAAGTTGCCCTTTGAGTTTTTCAGAGGGCCAGATATTTGCACATCAACAGCAGCAGGCAAACCGAAATTGAGAATTTGAGTCACAATATCAGCCGGCTCAAAAAAGAAGGTGTAGCTGGGAAATGTCGCTTTCAATTTCTGGCGGAGTTCCTTGACGTAAGAAAAAGTTTCACCAGATTCTTTTAGGGAGACAAGAATATCAGCATCAGCCTGTCCAATTGTCGCGCCGTTGTAGCCATAAGTAAGGTTAATGCCACTGGTGGGTAAGCCGATGTTATCCAGAATTAGAGCTAGATTATCCTTCGGTACAGTTTGGCGGATAACCCCTTCAACTTGGCTAACAATTTTTTCTGTCTCTTCCAAACGAGTACCAGGTAAGGCTCGAACATGGAGGCTAAACTGACCGCCATCGACTTCCGGGAAAAAGTCTTGACCGACGAATGGTAACAAAACTCCTGCACTGACGATAAAAGCACCAAATAGCACAAAGACTATGCGGCGGTGACTTAATGCTGAGGCTAGGACGTTGTAGTACCAACTGCGAAGTTTCTCAAATTGCTGGTTAAACTTTTCATGTAGCCGCCATATCCAATCTTTCTTCACAGGTTTGGCAGTTGTCGTTGCTGCTTCTTCTGTTTGGTGGTGGTTATCGTGACCATTATTATTTTGGACTGGCGAATGGGTGTGGCGATCGCGATTATCATGGATTTCGACTAGCGAATGGCTGTGGCGATCGCCGTGACCATTATTATTTTGAACTGGCGAATCTATATAATGGCTGTTGTTACCATTATTATTTTGAACTGGCGAATCTATATAATGGCTGTTGTTACCATTATGCTCCTCGTTTTCTCTATGCCAGTCTGCTTCGGATGGTAAAAGATAGCTTGCCATTGTCGGGACTACAGTCCGAGATAGCACATAAGAAGCAAGCATCCCAAATACTACCGCCATCGCTAGGGGGACAAATAGGTACTTTGCTACTCCACTGAGAAACACAACCGGCACAAAGACAATACAAATACATAATGTTGCTACAAGTGCTGGAGTAGCGATTTGCTGCGCCCCATCTAAAATTGCTCGCTTGATGGGTTTACCTTGTCCGAGATTTCGGTGGATATTTTCAATTTCGACTGTGGCATCATCTACCAGAATCCCAACAGCTAAGGACAAACCACCTAAAGTCATGATGTTGAAAGTTTGTCCCAAACGACTCATCACGATAATTGAAACTAGCATCGAGAGAGGAATCGATACGGCTACAATTAAAGTGCTGCGCCAACTTCCCAGGAAAATTAAAATCATCAACGCAGTGAGACACCCGGCAATCAATCCTTCTTTAAGAACGCCTTCGATAGAAGCTTTCACAAATATAGATTGATCGAACAAAAATGATAAATTCAGTTCTGGGGGCAAGGTGGATTGGATGCGAGGCAAAGTTTTTTTGACTCGCTCGATCACATCAATGGTTGAGGCATTGCCACTCTTCAGGATACTAAGTAAGCTCGATCGCCTGCCATTCTGACGTACAATGTTCGATTGCACACCAAAGCCATCTCTTACCTGCGCGACATCACGAATGGAAATGACAGTACCATTAACTTGCTTAATTGGCAAGTCATTGAGGGCTGCCACCACATTTGGACTATTGTTGATTTGTACGGCGAAGTCGCGATCGCCTATTTTCATATCACCTGCCGGCAAAACCAGATTTTGGGCACTGACAGCATTAGTCACATCTTGGGCAGAAATGCCATTAGCCAACATCGCTTGGGGATCGATATCAACCATAATTTGCCGAGGTTTACCACCATAGGGCAGAGGTATACTCGCTCCTTGCACTGTTGCTAATTGGGTGCGAACGAAGTTGGTAGCATAGTCGAAGAGTGCTTCTTCCGGCAAGGTTTTGCTACTGACACTCATCTGGATAATCGGCACCGAAGAAGCGTTGTATTGAATGATGAATGGCGGTGTAATCCCAGGTGGCAAAGGGCGCAAAATTGTTTGGCTGACGGAGGTAATTTGAGCAACTGCGGAGGCGATATTAGCGTTGGGTTGAAAGAAAACCTTGACGACGCTAACACCACTTAAAGATTGAGACTCAATATGTTCGATGTCACCAACAGTTGTTGTCATAGCGCGTTCGCTAATAGTGACGATTCGCTGTGCCATTTCCTCAGATGTCGTACCAGTGTAAGTCCAAACTACGCTGACAACCGGAATGTTAATTGCGGGAAAAATGTCAACTGGTGTACTAAATATCGTCACTACACCCAGGATCACAATCATCAAAGCGGCGATCGCGAATGTATACGGAAGACGTAAAGCAATTTTGACGATCCACATAGTTAGTTAGGATACTTCAAAAGTTTTTTGGGTTAAAGCTGTTTTACTTAGCACTGGCTCAACGCCTCGCTATCCATGTACAGCACTCAGCACGGGCTAAACGCCCCGCTATCGCTAACAGCACTCAGTACTCAGCACTCTTGATTGAGGTTGGCGTTTGAGCTAATTGAAGTTGTTCTGTTTGGAGTTGCTCAACTAGCCACTCAATCTCCGATTTGATGACTTGAACTGCCCGCTTTTGCACTTTCGCTTGATATAAATCATCAGTAACTTCCAGTGCTTTTTTCTCTGCAAGGCGTAACTGACATAACATCAATCGATGTTCGATTAACTGGACTCGTTCTTCGGGTAATAAATGGCTAAAGAAAAAAAATTTGATAAAGAATCGCGATCGCATATTCACCCAACTTTCATGAGGATATGCCAACATCTCTTGATACCAAGTGTTTTTGCCGAGGGGTGTAATCTCATATACCTTTCCACACTGCCCACCTTCTTCTCCTTGTTCTGCACATAAAATCACTTCACCTTGTTCTTCCATGCGCTTCAGCAAAGGATAAATCGCGCCATAGTTGACACAAATACTGCAACTCATAAACATCTCTAGTTGCTGTTTGAGCCGATAACCGTTTAATGGTTCTCGCTGTAATAAACCTAATACCGCCAACTTCAGCATTTTGATATATATATCAATCTGATATGTCGATCAACAATATCAAATTGAGCTTTTTTAGCCAAGTACCCAAGGTTCAATTGTCAGCATTCTCTGTCATACCGTAAAGGCCAAGCCGCATAAGTTACCTGTGGGCTAGTTACGAGTGAGTGAGATGCGCATCTCACAATAGGTAGGTAAAAGGGACTGGGGATTAGGGATTAGGGATTGGGTGTCAAATCGAAAAATTATGGTGGGGGCTTTTTCTCACCACCAAATTTTAAAAAACTTTTTCCCAGTCCCCAGTCCCCAGTCCCCAATACCCAGCTGTTTAAATAATTTTCTCTACAGTTTACCTTGACCTCAGTAACTTAGTTACTTGACTTAGAAACTAAGTGACTTTATAGTTAGTAGTAGAAACCGCGGTAACCTAGTAGGTTAAGGGTGAATTAAAAGGAACTTCGTGAGTAAGACATAAAGGCAAAGACTGGAGCTGTAAATTCTGAAACAGGCAATTTGTATACAAGTTACCTGTAGGAATTTCGAGGGTTCAATGTGCGTAGTACGCCTTCTATGCAATTACGCGCATTGAGCGCCTAATTTTTGATATCCAGATTGCCCTGGAAATTCATCAAAGAGCTTAATTTTTCATCATCTGCAAATATCAAGATCACCTTTGATTGGTATTCCCACTCCACTCAGGAGTAGGACTTTTGTCTACCTTGACTTGGTGGGAGCAAAGCTGTGGAGATTTGCTGTTTCTTTAGTGTGGTCGGGGGAGCGCAAACTGCTACCTAGATTCAACTTTCAAAACAGGAAAAAAACTATGAAACCCAGTCTCAAAGATAACGATAATCTGTTGTTCAGGTGGTTTTGTATAGGACTCAAATATTTTCTGCTGGGGCTGCTGGGGCTGGGAATAGCCTTTGTTGTGTCTCACACTTTTGGGGCAAATGCAATAGTTGGGATGCTTTTATCCGCAAGTCTCCGGTCATGGGTTGCGAAGATAGCGATTTTCCTAGTCTGTCTATTTGCGATCGCTATGATCTTCGAGTCTTGGGGTTAAGGCTCATATTGACCATAAATAGCCTTTCGCTGAGTGAAGTCAGCCAAAGGCTTCGTAACTTTTCACTTGGAGATCGTATCATGCCTAACAACAATAACGGCTCTGGAGTAGAAACATTTTCGCCACTTTTAGTAATCTTAGTGGCAGGGTCAATTTCTTTGGCGATCGTTAACAAAGCTAATCACCCAGCATATTTTGACATCGTTAAAATAGCTATAGCCTACAGCTTTGGCTCAATCAAGTCCCAAGGAAAAAGTAAACATTCCGACGATCGCCACGATGAGGTAGATCGAGACGAGTTGAAATAGCAGATGTAAAAGCAGTAAAAAATACCTGTTTTTTACAGATAGTCTGCCAAAGGTGAGTTGCAGATTATAATTTACTTCTAAAATAGAAGAATGCTGTCAACTCCCACTCAACTATTGCGACTGTCTCAAGGACAACTTAACTTACTAGAAGCTTGTCCGCGTAAATTTCAACATACCTATCTCGAAAAACTTAATTCTCCCTCAAATCCAGAACAAGAAGAACGGCTAACTTTGGGTAGTCGTTTTCACTTGCTAATGCAGCAGCGAGAAATGGGTTTGCCAATTGATAGTTTCCTGAAAGCAGATGCTCAACTGCAAAGCTGGATGCTAGGTTTTGCTGATGCAGCGCCAGAAATTTTAACGGCTGCATCTGATAATCAAACTTTCCGTGAAAGCGAACACTACCGGACTCTGCAAGTTCAGGATTATTTGCTCACAGTTATCTATGATTTATTGATTGCAGATAACCAACAAGCGCAAATTCTCGACTGGAAAACTTATCCTAAACCACCCAATAAACGCAAGTTAGAATCAAACTGGCAAACACGGCTTTATATGTATGTTTTGGCAGAAACTAGCGACTATTTGCCAGAAAAGATTTCTATGACTTATTGGTTTGTCCAATCTGAGGGTAAACCGCAAAATATTAAATTTAATTACAGTACTGCTCAACACGCACAAACAGGAAAGAAACTTAATCAACTATTAAGTCAGTTAACTCATTGGCTGGAAAATTATCAAAATAACCAGCAGTTTCCCCAAGTGGTGGAGGGTAGCAAAAACTGTGATTATTGTCAGTTTGCCAAACGGTGCGATGCCTACGGCGGTAAACTACGCATCCAAGCGACTGAAGATGCAGTGAAAGACTCATTGCCAAATTTTGACAGTATTCAAGAAGTCTCACTTTGATTTTATCCGCAGGATTTGGTTGCTAAAACAGATTCCTTATATCTGTAGAGTCTTGTGGAAAATTAAAAAGTAATGTAAAGTCCTTTTTCTAACTCTAAAACATTTGAAAGCATTTTGATTTAAAAAGCTAGATTCGGTAAATGCTCTTTTTTTTCATTCAACAACATATCTATAGTAAATAAATCACAATTTCTAAATTTATGTCAACTTTTGATGAAACTGAAGCAATTTATGTACGGGAATTAGGAATTGATGACATTGCTCCTGTTTACCACTTGGGAGAAGGGTTATTTACCAGCGATTTATATCCTTATTTATACCGCACCTGGGATGAATGGGAAGTGATTGGACTTTATAACACCGATCCAGAATACTGTCTTGTGGCTGAAACAGATGGGGAATTAGCAGGATTCGTTTTGGGAACCATCATCACCAAAGCATCTTGGACTTATGGGTATATTTTATGGCTGGGAGTTAGTCCGAAGTATCAGCGTCGGGGAGTTGCAGACAAGTTGGTTGATAAAGTTGTCGCTCGGATGATTGAAGATGGGGCGCGGTTTATGCTGGTAGACACTGACCCCACCAATACTTCAGCATTAAAGTTTTTTAATCGCAAAGGTTTTGGTAATATCCGCCAGCATATTTTTTTGTCGATGAATTTAAGCAAGCATGAATATTATGGCAGATTGATTGATTACGAACACCAAAAAGCTGAAAGAGCAGGTTATAGGCGATCGCGTCCAGCAATTCGTGCCCGTAAAGCTGATAGTGTAGCAAATGAAGTCGTCCTCAATCCTCTAGTGAGTGAATCTCAAATAACTGAGGATCAATCCCCAATCTAACAAAAGTTAGGAGTAGCCCTTTCAATTTGGGTAAAATTTTTGGACAAGAATTCCTCTTTTTTCTGTGTTATCTGCGCCTCTGTAGTTCAATAAATGACTTTTAAACGTAGACGCATAGAAAACGCAGAGAGAAAAGCATGATGGCGATTGTGAATTTTGAATTTAGAGCAAAGTGGTGTGACTTATGTGTATAGAATTTGGGCGAGAAATCTGCGGCAATCTTGACATTGCAGAATCGCGGGAGTGGTTAGTTACTAACGGTATTGGTGGTTACGCCTCTGGGACTGTGGCTGGTTTATTGACTCGCCGCTATCACGGACTATTGGTAGCAGCATTGAAACCACCTTTGGGTCGCACTTTAATGCTGACAAAACTAGATGAAACTGTATTGTATGGCGTTAGCGCAGCTCCTTTGCAGGAGGCTCGCTCTTATTCTCTAGACACTAATCGTTGGGCAGATGGTATTATCAGTCCGCACGGTTATCAGCATATTGAACGTTTTTCTCTAGAAGGTACAATTCCTGTATGGCGTTTTGCTATTGCCGATGCCTTATTAGAAAAACGGGTGTGGATGCAACAAGGCGCTAATACAACTTATGTTCAGTATACTTTGCGTCGTGCCACTCAACCGCTAAAGTTGACGCTCAAAGCAATAGTCAACTACCGCGATTATCACAGCGATACTCAAAGCAATGGTTGGCAGATGTCTGTTGAGGAGGTGGAACAGGGGATTTGTGTAACTGCTTATCCGGGTGCTGTACCACTATATCTACTGAGTGATTCACCTAAAGGCGATGCCTACGGCGGCAAGCTACGCAGCATTTCACGTGTTAGTACATCTGTTGTTCATAATTGGTATCATGGCTTTGACTTGGCAGTTGAACGCTATCGGGGATTGAGAGATCGAGAAGACCACCTCCACGCCGCCACTTTTGAAGTTACACTGAATCCTGGGGAAGCGATCGCATTTGTAGCCAGCACAGAAAAACAACCAAATCTCAACGGTGAAGCGGCACTAAAGTTACGTCGCGCTCAAGAACAGAAGTTAACAGGATTTTGGAAAACTAATCGACCCCTAAAAATTAAAGAATCACCTAGCTGGATCGACCATCTAGTACTAGCTGCTGACCAGTTTATTGTCGATCGCTCATTGCCAGAAGACCCCTACGGCAAAACCATCATCGCTGGTTATCACTGGTTTAGCGACTGGGGACGCGACACCATGATTAGTTTACCTGGTTTGACAATTTCCACTGGTCGTCCAGAGGTAGCACGCTCAATTCTTCGCACCTTTGCCAGATACGTAGACCAGGGAATGTTACCTAATCGCTTTCCCGATGCGGGCGAGCAACCAGAATATAATACAGTCGATGCCACACTTTGGTACTTTGAAGCAGTCCGCGCTTACTACAGCGCTACAGAGGATGATACTTTGCTTGCTGAACTTTTTCCTATACTTGCAGACATCATTGATTGGCACTGTCGCAGTACACGCTACAACATCCATCTCGATGCCGCCGATGGCTTACTTTATGCAGGCGTTGCAGGCGTACAACTGACCTGGATGGATGCCAAAGTTGACGATTGGGTAGTTACGCCCCGAATTGGCAAACCGATTGAAGTTAACGCCCTCTGGTACAATGCTTTACGGACAATGGCAAAGTTCGCCCGTCAGCTTGGTAAACCACACCAAGAGTATGAAGCAATGGCAGAGCGGGCAAAGTATAGATTTTCTCGCTTCTGGAATGAAGAGACAGGTTATTGCTATGACGTTTTAGACAGTCCTGATGGTGATGATGGGTTGCTACGTCCTAACCAAATATTTGCTGTGTCATTACCAGAAAGTCCGCTCACACCTGTCCAGCAGAAGGGTGTGGTGGAAGCTTGCGGGCGATCGCTGCTGACTTCTTATGGATTGCGATCGCTTGCCCCCGATTATCATCAATTTCAGGGTAAATACGGTGGCAATCAGTATCAACGTGATGGAGCTTACCACCAAGGGACAGTTTGGGGTTGGTTGTTGGGGCCGTTCGTCTTAGCACACCTGCGCGTCTACAAAAATCCCGAACAGGCTCGTCAATTTTTGGAACCAATGGCTAATCATCTGACTGCACACGGTGTTGGCAGTCTCAGCGAAATTTTTGATGGTGATGCCCCGATGACTCCACGGGGATGTATTGCCCAAGCGTGGACAGTGGCAGAGGTTTTGCGTGCTTGGTTGGCGACAGCGAGTTGATACGGGGAACCGTGGTCTATCTGCAAAGTCGATTTTGTCAAGAATTTTTAAGAAATTCACATCCTTCAGAAAAGCAAAGGCGTAATGCTGAAGTAATCCTCAAAAGTTTATAGACACGCTTTAGTGTTAGGAGGAAAATATGCCGTCAGGAATGATGATCGAAGGCAAATGGACAACCGATAGGAATAAATCAGATCCTAGCGGTAAGTTCAAGGAAACGGCGACAACGTTTCGCGATCGCGTCACCGCCGATGGTTCTAGTGGGTTTAAGGCAGAAGCAGGACGCTATCACCTCTACATTTCCTTAGCCTGTCCGTGGGCCCATCGCACTTTAATTATGCGAGAAATCAAAGGTTTGAATGATGTAATCTCAGTCTCTATCGTCGATCCGATTATGAGCGACAAGGGATGGATGTTTTCTGAAGCACCGGGAGCTATTCCTGACTGGGTGAATCACACTCAATATTTGCAAGAGATTTATCTGAAAGCCAATCCCAAATACACAGGACGAGTTACTGTTCCGGTATTGTGGGATAAGCAAACTCAAACAATCGTCAATAACGAATCTCGCGAAATCATGCGGATGTTTGATGTAGAGTTTGGGGAATTGGCAACACAAAAAATAGACTTATACCCACGCGACTTACAGCATCAGATTGATGAAACGATCGATGCAATTTATCTACCAATCAATGTTGGTGTATATCGCGCTGGTTTTGCGACTTCGCAAGCAGCCTATGAAAATGCGGTAACTGAACTCTTCGAGAGTTTAGATCGATGGGAAGCGATTCTCAGCCAGCAACGGTATTTATGTGGCAATCAACTCACCGAAGCCGATATTTGTATGTTTGTTACTCTGTATCGGTTCGACTCAGTGTATTACGGTCACTTTAAGTGTAATTTGCGGCGAATTATCGACTATCCAAATCTGTGGAATTATCTACTAGACCTATATCAGCGTCAGCCATTCAAAGCGACTTGCAATTTAGACTATACCAAGCGCGGCTATTACATGAGCATGACTGATATTAATCCAAATCGAATTGTGCCGAAGGGGCCGATCGTTGATTTTGAGCAACAGCACGATCGCCAGCGCTTCACTAAAACGTTTCGTAGAGAAGTTATCGCTCCCTATTCATAGAAAAGAAATTGCACAATCTAACTGGAGTAACACCATGAGCCTTGTATCAGGTATCCACCATGTTGCAGTGGTGACAGCAGATATCGACCGCTTTATCGACTTCTATACTGATGTATTCGAGATGCCAGTAATCTTTCAAGAGACGACTCCAGCCTTTCGTCACGCACTTCTGCTAGCTGGATCGCAGAGTGTGCTTCACGCAGCAGAGATGCCTAATAATATTCATAGTTCTGGATTGCCGGATATGTTTGCACGGGGACACATCGACCACTTAGCTTTGAATGCCCCAACAGAATCAGCATTTCAGATTATCCGCCGCAAACTCATAGATCGAGGTGTGAGTGATGGCGCGATCGCCGACCTTGGCCCAGTACTTAACTTATCATTTTCCGATCCTGATGGTATGCATATCGAAGTTTGCCTGATCGTCGATGCTTCACTTCAGGGTTTTCACCAACCGCGACCATATCTAGAGACTATCAACCAATAGGTTGAAGTTAGCATTAGTCCTTTTTGCTGTTTGTGGTTAATAAATAGTGCCGCTCTCGTCTGCTTATTTTCAACTTGCGATCGTCCGATCGCAAATTTTATTAGTATACCAGTTTTACTATCAATTATTAATTATAAATTCAGCCCTATCTTAGGTAGAAAAAGTATACTCCAGATAGCAAATTAACTGGACTAAAATACAGATATGCATAGGGTGATATTATGACAATTTTAACCCAAGAAGAAATTAGATTAGCAGAAGCCCTAACTCACAAAGCTCATTGGCGCAGATGGGGGCCATATTTAAGCGATCGCCAATGGGGAACGGTGCGCGAAGATTACAGTCACAACGGTACAGCCTGGGACTATTTTACCCACGATCAGGCTCGTTCTCGCGCCTACCGTTGGGGTGAAGATGGCATTGCTGGCATTTCTGATAATCATCAACGACTTTGTTTTGCGATCGCACTTTGGAATGGTGAAGATTCTATTCTCAAAGAAAGATTTTTTGGTCTAACTGGTAGCGAAGGAAATCATGGGGAAGATGTTAAAGAATATTATTTTTATCTAGACAATACTCCTACCCATTCTTATATGAAAGCGCTTTATAAATATCCCCATAAAGCCTTTCCTTACTCCCAATTGGTTGCAGAAAATCAACGCAGAAATCGCCAAGAGCCAGAATTTGAATTACTAGATACAGGTATATTTGATGAAAATCGTTACTTTGATGTCTTTATCGAATATGCCAAAAATAATGCTGAAGATATTCTCATCCAAATAAAAGTAATCAACCGAGGATCGGAAGCAAAAACCCTACACCTATTACCTACTCTCTGGTTTCGTAATACTTGGTGTTGGAATGGAGATATCAACAAACCGACTTTAAAAGAGGTCGAATCTGGTAATGGCTTTAATTTAATTGAGGCGTTTCATCCAACTTTAGGTAAAAGATGGCTGTATTGTCAAGAAGCAAACGAAATTCTTTTTACAGAAAACGAAATAAATTGTCAGCGATTGTTTGGCTATTCTAATTCGTCTGCCTATGTCAAAGATGGCATTAATGATTACATTGTTAAGGGTAAAAAACAGGTAATAAATCCAAATAAATTTGGCACTAAAGCATCTGCCGATTATTTTTTGACAGTTGGTGCAGGTGAAACGAAAATCGTTAAATTGCGATTGAGGGATGTACATAATTTAGTTGAGCCATTTGGCAAAGAATTTGATATAATCTTTTGGGAACGACAACAGGAAGCAAATAAATTTTATCAGCGCGTTACACCATTTCCTCTCAGTGAAGATATGCGAAATGTGCAACGACAAGCATTTGCTGGAATGCTGTGGAGTAAACAATATTATCACTATGTTGTAGAGGATTGGTTGAAAGGCGATCGCAATACACCAGTACCACCTCCAGAACGCCAACAAGGGAGAAATCGGGAATGGTTTCATCTCTACAATAAAGATATTCTTTCTATGCCCGATAAGTGGGAATATCCTTGGTTTGCAGCTTGGGATTTGGCATTTCATACTATTCCTTTGGCTATGATCGATCCTGATTTTGCTAAGTATCAATTGGATGTTTTAACACGGGAATGGTATATGCATCCTAACGGGCAAATTCCTGCTTATGAATGGGCTTTTGGTGATGTTAATCCACCTGTTCACGCTTGGGCAACTTGGCGAATTTACAAGATTGAGCAGAAGATTTACGGACGAACAGATAGACAGTTTTTAGAAAGGGTATTTCAGAAACTAATGCTCAATTTTACCTGGTGGGTAAATCGCAAAGATACTCAGGGTAATAACGTCTTTCAAGGTGGATTTCTCGGTTTAGATAATATTGGCGTATTTGACCGCAGCGCAGCTTTACCTACTGGCGGGCACATTGACCAATCTGATGGTACGAGTTGGATGGGAATGTATTGTTTAAATATGTTAGCGATCGCTTTAGAATTAGCCAAGACTAATCCTGTTTACGAAGACATTGCTACCAAGTTCTTTGAGCATTTTCTTTACATTGCCGATGCTATGAATAACATCGGCGAAATAGAAGCTAGTTTGTGGAATGATTCCGATGGATTTTACTACGATGTGCTGCATTTACCCGAACGGCAAATTACCTTAAAAGTTAGATCAATGGTAGGTTTAATTCCTCTATTTGCCATTGAAACTATTGAACCAGAAACTTTAAAATTGCTTCCTGGTTTTAAAAAGCGATTGGAATGGTTCATCCAAAACCGTCCTGATTTGCGGCAAAATGTGGCTTGTATGGAAACCAAAGGAGTGGGGGCGAGGAGATTACTGGCGATCGTTTCTAGAGATAAGCTCAGAAGTATTCTGCAAAAAATGCTGGATGAAAGCGAGTTTTTTGGCCCTTATGGCATTCGGGCACTTTCGAGATTTCATGCTGAAAATCCTTATATTTTTGATGTTAATGGTTCGCAATTTCGAGTCGATTATGAACCGGCTGAATCTACTAATGGTTTATTTGGTGGTAACTCTAACTGGCGCGGCCCCGTTTGGTTTCCGGTAAATTTTATCCTAATTGAATCTCTGCAAAAGTTTCATTATTATCTAGGAGACGATTTCAAAGTGGAATGTCCGACAGGTTCAGGTCAAATGATGACACTTTGGGAAATTGCATCAGAATTATCTCAACGATTAACCAGAATTTTCTTGCAAAATTCTTTTGGTAAACGTCCTGTTTATGGTGGAATGCAAAAGTTTCAAAACGATCCACACTGGCAAAATCTGATTTTATTCTATGAGTATTTTCATGGTGATAACGGAGCCGGAATTGGTGCTAGTCATCAAACTGGCTGGACAGGTTTAGTTGCCAAATTAATCCAGCAATTTGGTGAATATGAAGCACAGCATCAAGAACCAGAAATAGAGAAGGATAAAATAAGGTAAGTACATCTAAACCCACTCCTACCTCACCCTCATTCAAAAGACTTGTTATTTGCCTTTATTCTTTCTGGTTAAATAGCAAAATTTACTTTTAATATCTGCGTTTAGTCAAGCTAGAAGTATAAAAAATAGTATTACGAATTTTAAGGTAATTCTCAGCATAAATTAATTTAATTACTAGTAAATGCATTTATATTATTAAATAATAATTCGCGGATTTGAGAGGGCGATGAGATAAAAATATTTAGCAATCTTTTGGTAATAGCTGTACTTTTCCCTGTAGATATGCAACAGAAGTAAGTTAAAATCAGCTATAACTAAAGATGTAACAGTTAACAGCAAGCTCACATTTAGCAGTTTGATTTTATTTTTTAAGATTTATTAAACACCTAAAATGCAACCGGAACAGTGAAGCAAATCATAAAAGTTAGGATAAATATAGATCCATTTTCCTTGCAATCACGCCTCACGGTTGGTATTGCATCATTTTCAGCTTTGGTATTAGGTAGCCTTGCTACATGGACTAGTTGGAAAATGCAGCAAATTTTAGTTGATAGTCATAAATCTAATATAGAAGAAATTGCCAAGCGTTTGCCGCAAGATGTGCAAATTTATAGTGAAATGATGCAACCTGAAACTGGGTTGCAAAAGGCTATTAATAATTTAGCAAATACTAACATATTATTATGGCTAAAAAGTCCTGATAATAAAATTTTGGCAAAATCTACCACTTTGGATTTATTATCTGATGCTACGATAGCTGAGTTAATGACTCTGACAAAGATGCCGATTAAACCACAAGTTTACAAAGTAAACCAAAGCTATTTTGTTTTATGTGGTAGTTCTGTGCAAGTGCAGGGTAAGTTATTGGGTGAGTTATTTGTAGTCAAGGATATTACCCGCGAACAGAAAATGTTTATCGTAATGGTGCAGAGTTTAGGTATTACTAGTGCTTTGGCAATTATTGTTTTAACTGCTGCGATCGCATTCTACATTAAGCGTTCTCTGCAACCTTTGCGCCAGCTAAATCAAATGGCTTCTGTGATTTCCGCTGAAGATTTAGGACAAGCACAGCTATATCTTGATAATGCACCCAGTGAAGTTAAAGAATTAGCTCAAACTTTAACCATGCTGTTATCGCGCCTTTCTCAATCATGGGAGCAAGAGCGAGAATTTGTGAGTAATGTTTCCCATGAATTACGCACACCTTTAACGATTGTACATGGTTATTTGCAAAGCGTCTTGCGAAGGCAGAATAACTTAACCCAAACTCAACAAGAAGCTTTAGAAACTGCGGCATCGGAAGCTGAACGCACTATCCGCCTACTACAAGATTTACTCGATCTAGCACGTGCAGATAGTGGTTACTTATATTTTCAAATGAAATCTTATGTGCTGAATGACTTGGTTGAAGAAGTTGTCATGATGGCAAAAAAATATAGCGATCGCACAATTACAATCGAATCAGAAATTTATCCAATTGAGATCAAAGCAGATTATAGTCGCTTTAAACAAGTATTATTAAATTTAATTGATAATGCCATTAAGTATTCTGACGCTGACACACCCATAATTTTTAAGTTAGCTCGGCTTCAAGATCGGGCTATTATTCAAGTTTGTGACAAAGGTTATGGCATTCCTTTGCAACAGCAAGCACGGATATTTGAGAGATTTTATCGTGTAGATGAATCTCGTTCTCATAATACTGGGGGTTGTGGTTTGGGCTTATCGATTGTTAAGACACTTGTAGAAGGGATGGGGGGTAGTGTCAGTGTGGAATCAAAGTTAAGAGAAGGGAGTATGTTTACAATCAGTTTACCTATATATATATGACAGCACATATCCTTTTGGTGGAAGATGAAGTCAAACTGGCGCGATTTGTCGAATTAGAGCTTAATAGCGAAGGATACCGAGTAAGTGTTGCTCATGATGGCATTGCAGGCTTGACTCTAGCGCGAGACTCCTCACCAGATTTAGCAATTCTGGATTGGATGCTTCCAGGGTTGACGGGTTTAGAAATTTGTCGGCGTTTGCGAACAACAGGTAGTACAGTACCAGTGATTTTGTTGACAGCAAAAGATGAAGTTAGCGATCGCGTCGCCGGATTAGATGCAGGAGCTGATGATTATGTAGTTAAGCCCTTCAGCATTGAGGAACTATTAGCTAGAATTCGCGCTCATCTCCGGCGCACGCAAGAAACAGACGAGGATTTGTTGCAATTTGAAGATTTAAGCTTAAATCGGCGCACTCGTGAAGTATTTCGGGAAAAACGAAGCATTCAGTTAACAGCAAAAGAATTTGACTTATTAGAATATCTCCTTTCACATCCTCGTCAAGTATTTACTAGAGATCAAATTTTAGAGAAAGTTTGGGGTTACGATTTCATGGGTGATTCTAATATTATTGAAGTATATATTCGTTATTTGCGACTCAAGTTAGAAGAAAATAATGAAAGACGTTTGATTCATACAGTCCGTGGTGTAGGCTATGCACTACGGGAGTAATCGTAATGAGTTGGTGATTTCGAGAAAAAGCAACATATTCAAGATAAAAGAAAATTATGAAGAAAAAATGGGCGGTTAAACGACTGACAGTAAATCTCACAACCGAGGAAATGAAGAAACTTGAACAATACTGTACTCTCACAGGAAGACCAGCAACAGATGTAATTCGAGAATTGCTCCGAAGTCTTGAGGTTGACAATGCTGAAAACTCTGAGATGGGAACAGCAGACTCAAAAATCACTGTTGGCAGTTCGTCAAAATCACACTAACTATCGACTCGAATATAGCAGACTTATTGCAGAAGTGGGGTAAGAGGATGTCTGAGAAGTATCAAATATTTCTTGATCCCCCCTAACCCACGCCAGTCGCTCATGGGGGAAACCCCCAAGACCGCGCTGGCTCCCCTTAAAAAAGGGGGGAATAAGAGTCTTAAAGTCCCCCTTATTAAGGGGGATTTATGGGGATCTCCAAGGGTTAGATGTATACAAAAAAAACTTTTCAGACATCCTCTAAAGGGGAAAGGATGGAATTTTCCCTTTCCCTTTAATCTTTCCCCAACATCTTGCAAAATTTACTTTTGCAAGATGTCTAGCGTTTCCTAATCAGAATCAGCTACAGCTTAACCTCACCCCCAACCCCTCTTTTCATCAAGGAGAGGCGTTGGGGGTGGGGTTTTGATATGTACTTTATGCACCTGGGAACTTCTATATCCCGCCAAATTAATGCCTTTACGCTTTTTGCCTTTCCTATGTCTTAACAAGCATCGATTATGGGCATCATAATTCCAGCCCGAATACATCAGCTAGCAGCCAGAAAACTATTTGGCAGCAAGTTTTGCATTTACAAATATAGTATTAACCGATGGTATATAGTTTAAGACCTTATCTCTTTGTTTCTCGATATAGTTTGTACGCTGTATTTCTTTTGGGATGCCTACAGATTCAATTAGGAGTAATCTGTAGCGTAGGTATTTGGATATTATCAGAAGCTAAATTACAAGCAGCCCAAGCACATCAGACCTGGAAATCACCTTTAGGATTGACTGAGCAAGTCACCACAGTAAATTCTGAGTCAGCACAATACTCAAAACCACTCCCCTATCGATTAAAACCAACACCTATTTTGCTGGCGGCACCGGAAAACTTCAATCCTGATTTGCGATTACCACCATCGCTACCCGAACCACCGCAGCAAAATTCTAGCCCGCGATCGCTACCCGAACCACCGCAGCAGAATTCTAGTCCGCGATCGCTACCCGAACCACCGCAGCAGAATTCTAGTCCGCCAACAACTGCCACTGAAGCAAAAACGCCGGATGCAGTTTTGGAAAGTATTGATACAGACTATCACTATGAGACAGACAACTTTGGCCAAACAAATTTTTTCCTAGAACCAACAGCTCAGTTTCGATTGAGAAATGGCAATAAAATATTTTTCAAGACAGGTTTTAACTTCTTTGAGCAACGCGGTGTTGAATCAATTACCAATTTTCCTTTGCAAGTTGGATGGCAAGGAAAAATTGGACAACTAACTCTACAAACAGCAGCCGGAGTCGATGTGTTCAATCGTTTACCCACAGCGATCAATCTCAATGTTAAAGTGGATGCTCCCATTTCGTCGCCGCGAGTTTCGTCATCAGGTCGATTGCTATCGGCAGCAATAATATCAGGTAATTTAGAACAAGGGCCTTATAAATCTAACGCTCGAACTTTAGACAATCAAATTACTGCTTGGCGATTTGGCCCTGATTTATACTGGCAGATTGACCGTAATACCAGCTTGTTTTCGTCATTGCGTTTGGGTAATTATAACGATGGTAATTCCGAGGTGCAATCTTTTAGTAGGTTAGAGCGCAAGTTCGGACAATTTTCTTTGGCAGCTAACTTATTTACTTGGAGTTACGATCGCGATTTAGAACGCACAAGCGGTTATTTTTCTCCACCAGATTTCCTAGTTTACAACGGTGAGGTAGCTTGGGAAGGAGATATTGCTAATTTCTTACGCTGTCGCCTCGCTGCCAATTTAGGACGGCAGCGACTTAAAGGAGAATTTGACAACGCCAATACCTATCAAACGCGCTGTACGGTAAAACTGTCGCCCAGTATAGAAGCAGACTTGGGCTATAGCTTTAGTAATGTCCGCAATCAAGAAACCGGTGGAAGCGCCTACGGTGGTAATTCCTTCACAGGACAGTTGCGGGTCAAATTTTAACAAAAAAGAATTCAGGAGTCAGAATTCAGGAGTCAGAATTCAGAATGAATATAGAATCAAGCTCTATATATTTTTGATTTTTTGATTTTTTGAAAGTTACAAACTTTGACTATTAAAGTATTTTTAATTCTAACTTCTAATTTCTAACTTCTAATTTCTAACTCCTGGATTCTGAATTCATCATTCTGAATTCTGTTTTTAAAATCCAAAATGGTATAAGGCTGGAGAATGAAAGCACCATTACCTGATAACGAAACACAGCGAATTGAATCTCTTTTGCAGTATAAAATACTCGACACTCCTTCGGAAGCAGCCTTTGACGACCTCACCCGTTTAGCCTCATATATTTGTGGAACTCCCATTGCCTTAATCAGCTTAATTGATACTAATCGTCAGTGGTTCAAGTCAAAAGTCGGTTTGGATGCCCTACAAACACCCCGTGATTTGGCATTCTGCGCCCATGCTATTCTGCAACCTGAAGTTTTTGTTGTACCTAATGCAACAGCTGACGAAAGGTTTGCAACAAACCCCCTTGTCACCTCTGACCCAAATATTCGGTTTTATGCTGGAGTACCGCTAACTAACCCTGAAGGATATGCACTAGGAACACTTTGTGTAATCGATCGTGTACCAAGAAACCTCTCTCCAGAACAAGTTGAAGCATTACGAATTATTGGTCGCCAGGTAATTAAGCAATTAGAAATGCGCCGCAATTTAGCAAGTTTGGTATTGGCAAGTGATACACGCAAACAGTCCCAGAAGACACGCAAACAATTTTTTCAAAGGATAGCTGGAGGGTTTGGGTTAGCATCGGCAGTTTTAGTTTTGATTGGCGTGATTTCTTATCAAAACACACATATATTGATTGATACGAATAAGCAAGTACAAATAACCCAAGAGAAAATCAATCAACTAGAAGAATTACTGTCTGAGATGAAAGATGCTGAGACTGGACAACGCGGTTACATCCTCACTGGACAAGAAAGTTATCTAGAACCTTATCAAGCAGTAATTGGAAACATCGATCGCAAAATTGTAAAACTGAAGGATTTAATTGCAGATCAACCTAACCAACAAAAGCAGTTCGCAACTCTTGAATCTCTGATAGCTGCAAAACTTACCATACTTAAGCAGACTATATACCTGCGTCAAAATCAGGGATTTGAGGCGGCGTTGCAGGTAATCCAGACAAATCAAGGAAAACATCTCATGGATGATATCCGCAAGATCGTTCATGAGATAGAAAATCAGGATAGAAGGTTGCTTCAACAACAGTCACAAGCTGCAAAAGCCAGTGCTAACAACACAGTTTTGACACTGGCGATCGCAATTTGTCTAAGTTTTTTGATTCTGGCTATAGTCTACTACTTTATTTACCGTGAAGGAAAAGAGCGGAAATTAACAGAGGAAACACTGAATCAAGAGCGCAACTTTATCTCAGCAGTCCTGAATACAACCAGCGCTTTAGTAATAGTTCTTGACACGAAAGGGCAAATCGTTCGCTTCAATCAAGCTTGCGAACAAATTACTGGTTACTCATTTGATGAGGTGAAAGGAAGGCATTTCTGGAACCTATTTCTACTTCCCGAACAGGTAGAGCTGGTGAAAGCAGTTTTTGAGCAGTTGCGATCTGGTGAAGCGCCCAAAGAATACGAAAACTATTGGGTAACTAAGGATGGCAGCCGACGGCTGATTTCTTGGACTAACACTATCTTGAAAGACTATGAGGGGCACGTTGAATACATTGTTGCTACAGGTATTGACATCAGCGATGTCTTTGAAGAACTTCGCTTACGCAAACGAACTGAACAGCATCTCAAAGCAGAGTATGTTACAACCCGGATCTTAGCAGAGTCAGCCACAATCAACGAAGCCATGCCCCAAATCTTGCAAGGAATCTGCGAAAGTTTGGGATGGGATTTTAGTGAATTTTGGATAGTAGATGGGCGAGCAAATCTACTGTCTTTGCTAAATTCATGGTATAAAATCTCCTTTGAGATGCAAGAGTTTGACATCCTCAGTCGGCTGATTACATTTGCACCAGGAATTGGGCTGCCTGGCCGTGTCTGGGCTAGTCTTGAACCTGTTTGGATCGCTGATGTCGTTAAAGATCGGAATTTTATCCGCTCTCAAATCGCTGCCGAAGCAGAACTGCACGGAGCTTTCGGTTTTCCGATCTGTAGTGGTAAAAAAATCATCGGTGTCATTACCTGCTTTAGCCATAAAATCCAGCAAGCTGACCCAGATTTGGCAAAAGTCATGAATTTGATTGGCGAGCAAGTAGGGCAGTTTATTGAGCGCAAGCAGGCAGAAGAACAACTCCAACGCCAAAACTTGCGATCGCAACTATTTACTGAAATTACCCTCAAGATTCGTCAGTCTTTGCAAATCAAAGAAATTCTCCAAATCACTGTCACCGAGGTTCAAAAAATTCTCCATAGCGATCGAGTTTTGATTTATCAGCCTTTGGCTGATGGCTCTGGAGCTACCGTGGTTGAGGCAGTAATTTCTGGCTGGCTAGCAATTAAAGAGAAACAGCTAGTCAATGCTTACTTTCAAGCTGAATACATCCAGCAGTACTATCTACAACAGTACCGTCAAAAACCGAATCTGGGACTTGCTGACTTGGATATAGCTGAAGTCCAAAAAAATCATCTCGAATTACTGCAACAATTTGGAGTCCAGTGTAATTTAGTCATACCCATTCTTGTCAAAGAAGAACTCTGCGGTTTGCTGATTGTCCATCAGTGCGGCAGTTCCCGCCAATGGTCTAGCTTTGAAACTCATCTTTTACGCCAAATAGCCGATCAAGTAGGTATTGCCTTAGCCCAAGCCCAAATGTTAGATGCAGAAACTCAACAACGACGAGAACTCGAAATTGCTCGTCACCAAGCTGAATTAGCCTCTCAAACCAAAAGTGCCTTTTTGGCCAACATGAGTCATGAAATTCGGACTCCCATGAATGCTGTATTGGGGATGACAAGCTTAATGTTAGAAACTCCCCTAAATTCCGAGCAGCGAGATTTTATGGAGACAATTCGTATTAGTGGCGATGCTCTCTTAAGCCTAATCAACGAAATTTTGGATCTTTCCAAACTAGAAGCTGGGGAAATGGCACTAGAAACTCTAGATTTTGACTTATCTACCTGTGTAGAAGAAGTATTGGAATTATTGGCTCCCTCAGCCCATGATAAGGGATTAGAAATTGCAGGATTAATTTACAGCAACGTCCCCACCCACCTCCAAGGCGATGCCGGCCGCTTGCGACAAATTCTTATGAACCTGATTAGCAATGCAATCAAGTTCACCAGCAAGGGAGAGGTAGTATTACGAGCAGAATTGCGTACGCTTTCCTTGACTACAGCCACCATCTATTTTGCGATCGTAGATACCGGTCTTGGCATTACCCCTGAAGATCAATCCAAACTCTTTAAGCCATTTACCCAAGTAGATGCTTCCACCACCCGCAAATATGGCGGTACAGGTTTGGGATTAGCCATCTGTAAGCAACTGGTAAGCTTGATGGGAGGAGAAATGGGCGTAGAAAGTCGCTTGGGGAAAGGATCTAAGTTTTGGTTTGAAGTAACTCTCGCCAAGCAACTCGACCCTATTTCTTTAGAAGGCGAACGCGAACTTTTGCTCAATCGCCGCTTGTTAGTGGTGGATGATAATGCTACTAATCGCAAAATTATCTACCATCAAGCTACTCGTTGGGGAATGCTGGTGGATCAAGCAGCCTCGGCTACTACTGCCCTCAAAGCTATTCAAGAAGCCGCCAAGCAAAAAAATTTCTATGACATAGCTGTGATTGATATGCAGATGCCAAAAATAGATGGCATGACTTTAGGAGAACAAATTAAAGCAAATTCAGCGATCGCTGGGCTACCTTTAATTATGCTTACCTCTACTAATCAACGCGATGAAATCCAACGAGCGCTAAAAATAGGATTTGCGGCTTATTTAGTCAAACCGATTAAGCCGTCCCGACTCCTCGATACCATGATGACTATTTTAGGAACGCAGCCAGAAGAGGAGACAGAAGTCATAATTCAGGAGTTAGAAGTCAGAAGTCAGGATTTCAAACTGAAAAATTCTGAAAACAACCGCAACTATTATTCTCCTAACTACCACAAATTAAGAATTCTCTTAGCTGAAGATAATTTGGTGAATCAGAAAGTTGCTTTGAAACAACTTCAAAGTCTGGGTTATAGTGCTGATGTTGCTGGTAATGGGAAAGAAGTTTTGCAACTATTAGAAAAAATTCCCTACGATTTAATTCTGATGGATTGCCAAATGCCAGTTCTCGATGGTTTAGAAACCACAAAAGAAATTCATCGTTGGCAAGAAAACAGCTTTGCTAGTGGTTATCGTCCTGTGGTAATTGCAATGACAGCTAATGCCATGAGACAAGACCAACAAATGTGTCTAGATGCCGGAATGGATGACTATTTGAGCAAGCCAGTAATCAAAGAAAAATTGGCGGCAGCACTAGAGCGTTGGGGAAATGTGATATTCGAGGCAAAAGAAACAACTGCCATAGAACAAACAGTTTCGACAACAGATGTCGGTGCAGTTAACCTCCCAATTGATTGGGAACGTTTGCACCAACTCTCAGAAAACAACCCAGAATTTGAATTGGAACTACTGCAAATATTTGTTGAGGATATTCAACCTCGTCTAGAGTTAATTAAAATAGCGATCGCAGCTCATGACTTTGAGCAAATAATACTCCAAGGCCATCAAATTAAAGGTTCTAGTGCCAATATGGGAATTACAACCATGCATCTGGCAGCAGAAAAACTAGAACAACTAGCTCATAACCAAGAGCGTCGAGGTTCTAGTAACTTAATCGTAGAGTTAGAAGACTTTATTAAACGCATCCAAGATTTTTTGAATTGTCAAGATAGTAACGCCACAACCTTAAATAATAATATTTCTTAATAAATTCACTGGATCGCTTTTTCTGAGTAACTTATGAAAAACACTTATTTTACATTCCTGATTATTAATTTTCTATTTTAAAGATAGAAATTCTAACCGATTGGGAATAATAACAAAGTATATTCGGTGAGTTAGCTGCATCATAAGCTAAGAATTTTTAGCCTAAATATCAGTTAAATACATCATCTATTATTCCCAATTGATTCCCAAAAAGTGAGGTTTTCCTAATGAGTCAGATGAGTAGAGACGATGTACGAGAAAGACTTGGTAATATCGATCAGATCCGCGATATTATTCTTGGAACCCAGCTAAGAGAGTACGAAAATCGATTTAGCAAGCTGGAGTCAGATGTATCTCTCCTGCAACAACAGACACGATTGCATGTTGAGCAACTCAAGTCTAACTTTTCGGCCGAACTAAAAGCGGGATTTGAGTCGCTGGATAAAAAGCTGAAATCACTGAACCTCGCAACTCAAGAAGAAACTCTTGACTTACGGCAACAGGTTGATAGACTTAATAAAAAGTTCTCTAGCAGCGTTCAGTCGCTTGATGAAACCTTAGATAGCCAAACTACCTCGATTCGAGATGAAATCTTTCAAACTAAAGTCCAATTACAAGATGATGTTACGGCATTACGGGATCTGATTTTAGAAGAAATAGATCGGCGCTTCTCACAGCTGACAGACACGAAAGTTTCTAAAGACGATATGGCTGAAACTTTGTTTGCCTTGGGAATGCGTCTGAAAGAAACTGAATTTATTCCTAAATTGCGAGAAGCAGCCAATGAACGCAGCGATGAATATACTGCTGTACCGCTTTTAGAAACTACAAAGTTATCAAAAGTAAGTGTTAACTCACTCTAACAGTACAGCAGAATTAAATTCATAATCAAGTCAGAAAGTAAAGAGATATGAAGGAGATAATGACTCCAAACTCATAACCTCTAACTCACAAACTCTAACTCAGCACTCTAAAAAGGATAACTCAGGTGGAAAATTCGGTTTCTCAATCTGTTGAGTTGAAGTCAGAAACAGCTGTGCAGCTTGACAATTTGCTGCATTTGCTTATCGATCTCAAAATTATCGAATCCCCTGAGCAATCTCCTTTATTACCATCAGAAACTGATAATAGTAATAAGTATATTCCAGAAGAAATTGAATTGCTGCAACTTCCTCCAGTAACATTAGAAGTATGTGAAGCTTATTTAGAATCGGATTTTAATTTTCCTCAAGATATATCTAATTACTCACAAACTAATCAAGAAGAATTAGAAGAATCTATTGAAATATTTACAGAATTTGAGGAAAAATTAGACAACTCAGAAGATGCATTGCAAAAATTACGGGAGATATTAGTCGGATATGAACTAACAGAAATAAACAATATTACCGATAAGTTGGAACAAAAATTAACAAAAATAGAGCATCAAATTTATGACCCTAAAGAGTTAATAAATCTATTACTACCGTGGATTTCTGAACTTTTAAAGCTGAAGATTACAGAGTCAAGAGAGGAAATTGTTCAAATAATCGCTCCGATCATTGATGAGACTATCCGCAGTCGCACTGAACAAAATAAAGTTAGTATGAGTACAGCGATCGCACCTGTAATTCCTCTAGCTATTTCCCAGCAAATTATTATAGCTCCAGAAGAAGTTTCAGATGCGATCGCTCCGGCAATGGGACGAGCCATAAAAAAGCAAATTGAAATTGAGCAGAATATTGTGGTGGATGCACTCTACCCAGTTATTGGTAGTACCATAGCCAAATATATGGCAGAGACAATCCGTGCCATTAACCGACAAGTTGAAGAAACCCTCAGCGTTGAAGGTATTAAACGTAAAATTCGTGCCAAGCTCCAGGGAGTTTCAGAAGCAGAATTAATTCTTAAAGAAGCTCTGCCATTTACAATTCAAGCCATTTTCTTGATTCATAAAACATCTGGTTTAGTTATCTCAGATATTCAGCACTCTCATGTAGAGCAGCTAGAGGCTGAAATGGTAGCAGGAATGCTGACAGCAATTCGTAGCTTTGCCAATGATTGTATCAATCAATCTGGAAGCATAACAGAATTAGATGCAATTGAATATGGAACATCCAAAATAATTTTAGAAGTTGCCGGATACTGTTATTTAGCGATTGTTGTGCGAGGAGAACCAAGCAAAAATTTTATTTGGAAAATGCGGCAAACATTCAGCAAAATTATTAAAATACATGGTAATATAATTGAAAAATTTGACGGCGATCCAGATTTAATTCCTATTGAAATTCATAGACTTCTAGAAGAGCTAAAAAATTCAGATATTCCGGATAAAAAGAAAGCGAAAATCTCGCCACTACAGATATTAGTCTTAACATTTATCGGTACCATTTTAATTCCTTGGGGTATTTGGCAATACCGTAGTGCAATTATACATTCCATTGAAAATCAAACTTCGTTGGCTCTAACTTCTGTTCCAGAACTAGCCGTATATCGGCTTACTGTACAAGTAGAACACAACAAAATAAAACTAACAGGAAGATTACCTAATCAACTTCTTCGTCAGAAAGCCGAGCAAACTGTTAAAATCACCTCTCCTAATTGGTTGATTGACAATCAAATTTTATTAGTAGAAGTACCAGCAGATCCCGTATTAGCTGCTGCTGAAGTCAAACGAGTTACAGCAGTTTTAAATCAGACTAACGATATAGCAATTTCCGCTCAATATATCGCTGGTAAAGTAGCTGTTGAAGGAACTGTCAACCAAATTGCAGATGCTCAGATTATTGCGAATGCATTTGCGCAAATTCCCGGCGTAAAATCTGTGTCTAGTGCGGTGCGAGTAGAACCCCCACAGATTGAAGTTCGATTTTACTTTCAACCCAACTCAGCTAATTTAATGAGAGTAGATTTAGCGTACAAGGTTCAACAGGTCAAGTTTTTCCTCGAACAGCACCCAAATAAGCATTTAAAAATCATTGGTTATAGTGACCGTACTGGCGCGAACAAATCTCAAAAATTGGCACTGGCGCGAGCAAAGGCTGTACAACAAGCACTGATTAAATTAGGCATCAAGCCATCTCGCCTACAGGTCATTGGTAGGACAAATTTACCACCAGGAATTGATGAAACTCAACCTTTGTGGTTAAGTCGTTGTGTCGCTCTAGAAGCGATAAACAAGCAATTTTAAGTTTATAGTAGTTATGATTTTGATAAAACATTCTCTACTTTCCTTAAATTATGTCTACAATCTCTAAAAAAATATGCTTATTTGGTGACTTTGGTGTTGGTAAAACCAGTCTGATTCGGCAATTTGTAGAGTGTCAGTTTAGTGATGAATACCTTTCAACTGTAGGAGTAAAAATTTCTCGTAAATTGGTTACTATTTCAAAACAAGAGCTACTTGTTGAACCAAATTTACAGTTAATAATTTGGGATATTGAAGGTAGTAATAAGTTTAAAGCAGTTGCTAAAAATTATTTTCAAGGTTCTAAAGGTGCTGTGATAGTCGGTGATGTGACACAAGCAGAAACCCTCAATCATATCCAAGAGCATATTCAAACTTTTTTAGCTGTTAATCCTAACAGCTATATTGTTGTTGCACTGAACAAATCAGATATGATTGCAGCCGAATATTTAGAAAAAATTCGGGAAATGCATCAATTTACTAATCAAGCTAATATATTAGACACTTATGTAACCTCAGCTAAAACTGGTAATAATGTTGATAAAATATTTCAAGCTTTAGCCACTCGTTTAATTTAATTAAGATGAATTCATTTTTTACAAACCTATTAGCTGTATGTGGCATTGAATATTTGATAATTGATGAAAACTTCAAAATTCTAGAGATGTCTTTGGGATTAAATCATTTTGCCGAGCTTCCTAATGAAGTAAAGCTAGGTCAGGATGTTCGGATTATGTTTCCAGAATTAGAGGGACTGGAAGATGTTTTTGATGCAATTCTCCAGGGAGAACAAGATAATTTTGAATTAAAAGGAATTATGCGATCGCCAGATACGCCTTCTCCTTTATATATTGACATTTGTATTACTAATAATCTCCAAGAAGACCATTCTAGAAATCGACTAACCATTGTTGTCGAAGATGCGACAGAACGGATGGTGCTTGAACAATCTTTATTTCAAGGTGCAAATGAAGCAAATCTTTTATTACGTAACTTAAAGGCTTCTAAACAATACATTGACCAAATTGTGACATCAATGGCGGATGCCTTGTTAGTGACAACGCTATCAGGCGAGATCAAAAAAATGAATTATGCCGCACAAATCTTATTGCAATACAACGAAATAGAACTCATCGGTCAACCGATTGCAAAAGTTATTGAAGAAGTTAATAAATATCCATTGATAATTGATGATATTGATATATCCCACAGTCAAGACATAAATTTTTTAGTAAAAGAAGTAGAAACCGTTTGTTATACCAAAAGTGGTAAAATAATTCATATAGCTTTTTCATCCTCAATTGTCAAGACACAAATTGAACATTTTCAAGGTTATGTTTACATTTTGCGAGATATGACTGAACGAAAGCAGGCAGAACTTGCTAAACAGGAATTCTTAGCAATGATTAGCCATGAAGTTCGGACTCCCATCGCATCGGTAATTGGTATGGCCGGTTTGTTGCAATATACTGAATTGACTGCTGAACAGCAAGATTTTGTTGAAACCATTTACACCAGTGGAAATTCCTTACTCAAAATTATTAACGATTTCCTTGACTTCTCCAAAATCCAATCGGGTAACTTAGAACTCGAAGAGGAACCTTTTGCTTTGCGAAATTGCATTCATGAGGCTTTTTATTTACTTGCACCTACAGCTAGAGAAAAAGGTTTAAAACTCACATTTTTAGATAGTCCTCAACTTCCTACTATGATTGTGGGAGATATCACCAGACTGCGCCAAGTCTTGATTAATTTAATCAGTAATGCGATTAAATTTACCGAAACTGGAAGTATAGAAGTTTCAGTTATAATCCGCAATAATAGCGATATCAATCATTCTTCTGCTGCAAATCCTGACGAAATTCAGTTTAGTATTAAAGATACAGGCATTGGAATTCCACGCGATCGCTTAGAGCGTTTATTTAAAGCTTTCAGTCAAGTTAACTCCTCCATTACTCGACAGTATGGCGGTACTGGCTTAGGTCTTGCTATCTGTAAGCAACTGTGCGAGTTAATGGGTGGCAGAATTTGGGTTGAAAGTGAATTTAATGCAGGTAGTACATTTTACTTTACGATTGCCGCTTCTGTTATTCCAGAGGAGTCAGCAGGAGCCAGTGTGGTCTTCTCCCAACAAGAGATCCCAAAAGCGATCGAGTCTTCACATATGGAGCAACTGGCTCTCAAAAGTCAGAAATTATTCTTATTATCTCCGCATAAGAGCGTCTTTGCGTCCCCTCCTTCCCCGTCTCCTGATTTATATAAATTAAGAATTCTTTTAACTGAAGATAATCTAGTGAATCAGAAAATAGCCTTGAAGCAACTCAAAAATATAGGCTATAGTGCTGATGTTGCTAATAATGGAAAAGAAGCGTTGCAACTATTAGAAAAGATTCCTTATGATTTAATTCTGATGGATTGTCAAATGCCGATTCTCGACGGTTTAGAAACCACAAAACAAATTCATCGTTGGCAAGAAAGCAGCTTTGCTAGTGGTCGTCGTCCTGTAGTAATTGCAATGACAGCTAATGCAATGAAACAAGACAAACAAATGTGTTTAGATGCTGGAATGGACGACTATTTGAGCAAGCCGGTGATGAAAGAAACTTTGGCTGCGACGTTAGAGTATTGGGGAAATGTAATATTCAAGGCAAAAGAAACAGCTGCCACAAAGCAGACAGTTTCGACAACAAATGTTGGTTCAGTTGAACTCCTAATTGATTGGGAACGATTGCATCAACTTTCAGAAAATAACCCAGAATTTGAATTAGAACTACTACAAATATTTGTTGAAGATATTCAACCTCGTCTAGAAGTCATTAAAATAGCGATCGCAGATTATGACTTTGAGCAAATAGCGCTCCAAGTCCATCAAATTAAAGGTTCTAGTGCCAATATGGGAGTTACACCTATGTATCTGGCAGCAGAAAAACTAGAACAATTAGCGAGCAATCAAGAGCGTCGAGGTACTATTAACTTAATTGTAGAGTTAGAAGATTTTATTAAACGCATCCAAGAGTTTTTAATCATTAGTCAGTAGTCACGATCTCCCTACTGCAATCATAGACATTTTTTATAAGATTTACTAATAAATAAACAGTAACGATTATCTACTGTCGGCTCATAACTCAATTTGTCGGCAATGGCGGACATAATTTTTAAACCTCGGCCGCGCTCTCGATTGTTATCCTCAAATTCAGATGTTTGGCGCAATTGCTGTTCTAAGTCAAATGGTTCGCCTTGAGACCAGATGCGAATTTCTATGTATTCATCTAACCGCACAGCTTCCATCTCAATTGGAGTTTCAATAGGTAAATTTTTGTGGGCATGTTCGACAATGTTAGTAAAGCCTTCCATCATCAGCGTTTGACATTGCCACCAAATTTCTTTATCGAGAATAGGTGGTTGATTCATCTGCTCGAACCAAGACAAAACTTGAGGTGAAACTGTCAGGTCTGTGTTGACTTTGAGATAAATTTTATTATTCACTTCTTAACTAATAAAATATCGTGAAATCATCATATTCGTTAATTAGATTATTTAATTTGAGTATTTTTACTATACATTAAAAACCAAATTGCATATAACTTAAATTAAAGCAACTATTTACCAATTATTTTACTTAGTAAACTGTAATTTATGTTTAAAATTTTGGTTATTGATGATGACCCGACAGTGCGAGCAGTACTGAAAAGCACACTCCAAAGGCAGGGTTATGAGACTACTGTAGCTAGCAATGGTGAAGAAGGAATTATCCAAGCACAACTACTACATCCTGCCCTGATTATCTGTGATTGGATGATGTCACAGGTAGATGGGTTAGAAGTGTGCCGTCGAATTAGAACAGATCCAGAGTTGGCAACTACTTTTTTTATTTTACTGACAGCTAGGGGAGCAGCTCGAGGAGAGGAGGAAGATAGAGTTAGGGGACTTGATGCTGGAGCGGATGAGTTTATTTCCAAACCAATAGAGATGAATGAATTGAAAGCACGGGTAAGAGCAGGACTAAGGTTACACCAGCTAAATCAGGATTTGCAAAGTCAAAAGCAAGCTTTGGAGACACTAAATCAGGATTTGCAAACTCAAAAGCAAATTTTGGAAGCAGAATTGGCTGAGGCCGCTGATTATGTGCGATCGCTTTTACCCTCACCGCTTGTAGGAGCAGTAACTACAGAAAATCTGTTTATTCCCTCAGCGCAGCTAGGAGGCGATTGCTTCGACCATTATTGGATTGACGAGGATCATTTGGCAATTTATTTGTTAGATGTATCTGGTCATGGGGTGGGTTCTGCCCTCCTATCGGTATCCGTACAGAATGTTTTGCGATCGCAATCTCTACCAAACACTAACTTTTGTCAACCAAGTGAAGTCCTAAAAGCTCTCAATCATGCTTTCCAAATGAGTAAGCACGGTGATAAATACTTTACAATCTGGTATGGAGTTTATCACCGCCTGAAACGTCAACTCGTTTATGCCAACGCCGGACATCCCCCAGCTTTACTGTTATCTAATACCTCCACAAACAATATTGAAGTTAAACAGCTAACTTCTTTAGATTTACCAATTGGTTTTTTGCCTGAAGTTAAATTTGAGGATGCTGTTTTTCAGGTTGAAGAAAACAGCACTTTATACATTTTTAGTGATGGTGCTTATGAAATTAATCAGCCAGATGGTAAAATTTGGGGAATCGATGCATTCATTGACTTATTAAGTAAATCTACTGGAAATACCTGCAACCTCAATCAACTCTTAACAAAGATTCTCACCTTAAGTACTCAAGATAATCTTGATGATGACTTATCTTTAGTAAAAGTTAACTTTGGTTAAAATAGTCAGCTATACATACTTAAATTTGGATTGCTTCACAGCTTATTGTGTTGCTAATACTTGACGATAAAAGTCATCTTTATCAGCAAAAGTTTGAAAAATTCTATCCATTTTCGTCAGTTCAAATAACATCCTGACTTGATCGCTGATCGAACAAACAAACAGTTTAGCTTTAGCAGCTCGTGCCATTTGCATTGCTGATACTAAAGCACCTAAACCAGAGCTATCAATAAACTTTACTTCTTTCATATCGATTAACAAAATATCAGCGCCATTTGCCAGCATACCGCTAACTTCGCGACGTAGTTCGTTACCTCTAATACCATCTAAAATTCCCGATATTTCTAGGACTTTCACACTCAAATTCATGGTTTGGTTACCTTATTATGTAGTTATATTTTGGCATTGAATTAAGGCAAACTGCAATAGAGAAAATCTACAATTAGTTTTGTTTTAATACTTTTTGATGACTATTATTTGCGATTGCCATAAAAAAGCTAGCATCAACCCATTGCCGAGAAATTTCAAAAGCTTCAAAATAGCCGTCTTTTTGACCTAACTCACGTGCCCAGAAGCGAGACAGAACAAGTATGGCATCAAGTTGCATAAATGCTTTATTTAACTCTGATTCATAACAACCGATCGCTGCAACTTTTTCCTCAATTACAGAGGTGATATCCACAAAAAAGTTGGGTTCAAAACCTCGCAAAAAAACAGGTGGTGCTGAATACCACAAGGGTATATTTTTGCGGGTAGCAACATTAGAAACTGCGATCGCACACACTTCATGATCTCTATGCCCATATTTTTCAGGTTGTGGTGCGTGAGTAATAATCAGATCCGGTTGCCAACGCCCAAGAGCTTCTTCAGTAACTTTAATCACTACTTGTGTGGAGAAATTGCACTCCTCAAGTGCATGAAACTCGTAAGTTGCACCGATGATTTTGCCAGCTGCATCTGCTTCTTGATGACGTGTACCCTTAACAGGCGAACTAGAAAGACCACCATCAGTCAAAATTAAGCAACGAACATTCCATCCTGCTTTGGACATCAGACTGAGAGTACCAGCAGCAGGTAGAACTTCATCATCAGCATGAGCATAAATTGTTAAGACAGTTCGCTGACCAAAATTTTTTGAGTCTGAATCAGTGTTCATAGCTGTTTTTTTTCTAGGCTGGATTTATAAGTCAGTAGTCATCTTCCTTCTGCTCACTCCTCTTATACCAATTTTAAAAATGATTGCGACAGATGGAAAACTGAAACACTTATCCAATGGAGATTTCACAATCCAAAATCTAAAATCTAAAATCCAAAATGGTATTACTTAACTTTTAAACCTCTTTTGGAGGCTGCCAAACAGATGCGCGGACGATCGCCCACAAAAGTAATAAATTATAAATAGCCCATGCACTATTGAGCAGGTGAACATCAGGATTATTTAAATGGCCAATAGCGAATTGGTAAAGGCTCCATAACATCCCCAAAATGGTAAGGATAAAAACAACCAACTGCGGCCAAACAAGCCGGAGATAAATCCCGGATTGTCGCTGCTTAGGTGTGACTTGAAAATTGAGTTTTTGTCCTGTGAACACACTCCATACAGCTTGGATTAATAAGGGGAATAAAGCGATCGCATATTGTTCAGAACGCCATACTTCTCTAGCTGGAATGCCCCAAGTAGCTGTAAGGAAAGTCAGACGGTTAATAATAAAAGCTGGAAAAAAATGTATGGCAAAGTCAGACCCGTAGCTTCTAACTGGAACAATGTCCGTAAAAAAATAGATAATTGGACAAGAAATAAAAACCAGAGTAGCAAAACCAGAGAAATAACTATACATCGTCTTGAAATATTGCAACCTTTGCCAAAACGTTAGCCCTGATTTGGTTAGAGGATTTTCCCTCACTAGCACTTGGATAGTTCCTTGTGCCCAGCGTAACCGCTGTTTAAGAGTAGAACTGAGATCGTCTGGTGCTAAACCTTCTGCCAAAAGTTCATTGTGATAAATAGATTTCCAGCCAGCACTATGCAGACGCATGGCTGTATTCATATCTTCCGTAATGCTATTACTGGATACCCCACCAACTAAATCAAATTCATCTAAACGTTTTTCATCTTTAGCAAAATCATCAGCAAAATTTTGCAGTCCTACACTAACTAATGCCTCACGTCTGAGAATCGCATTTGTACCTGTATAAAACGCAGCATTCATGCCATCTTTGCCTTGTTGAAGTGGCCCATAAAATAAATTTGCTCGATGTCCAAAAGGATCGCCTGGAGGAATATTGTAAAAATCCTGGCGGGTCTGTACAAAAGCAATTTGATTCTGGTCGTATTTTCCGTTTAAAAGATTATAGGTGTAGAAATAAGGCAGAACTCGCTTGAGAAAATTTCGCTTGGGAATGTGGTCAGCATCTAGAGTAACAATAAAATTTCCTGACGTTTCTCCAGAAAAAATTGCATAATTGATGTTGCCAGCTTTGGCATGATGTGCAACACCAGGCGTCTTCGGACGAGCAATGTAACGAAAACGAGCCAGATCAACTAGTTCTAGTTCTTTTTTATAAATAGCTTCTTCTAAAGCTTTCCGTTCTATAATGAGGCGATCGCGTAGCGTCTTTGTCAGAGAATCGCTAATATTGGGGTGAGCCGGAGGTAGCCAAAGAATCAGCGATCGCAAACTTTGCACAAATCCAACCGCAGGCTGGTTCACCACTGATTCTGATGATGTTTGCAGCCATTGTTCGGCAGCTTGAGTATTAGGTGTCAGATTTTCCAGTTGCTTCAAACGCTCTAACAATCCAGCATGTTCTGCATCAATCCGTTCCGCTTCTAGCTGTAATTGTGGGGACTGCAAATCTTCAATACACAATCTTTCTGTCATCGCTCGCATCTCAGCCGAGTTCCCATCATCCAGCACATAAACGCGTAACTTGATGGGCGGATAATCGATTGCTAAGGCAGCTTTGGCAGTTTTTTCGACAATTTCCGGCGGCTCATTGTAGCAGGTTACAAATACATCCACTGTTGGCCAGTCGGCTCTGGGTATAGGTGGGGTCATCTGGTCGAGAGACTTAATTTGTCTGACTAAAGGTCGCCACAACCCAATTACAAACATGACGCCACCGAAATAACTGTAAATCTCGGCTATCAGCAAAGGAATAGAAATCCAGAGGGCATCAAAATTAATCGAATGGGTGACGCGCCATTGCAAATACCAGATACCAAAAATTAAATTGATTTCTGCTAAATAACGAAATAACAGCGTTCTTTTTTTGAGTAATGAGCGGCTGTTACCAGGAAAGTTTGTTAGAGAAACTGAAGCCATCTTAGTACCAATAGTTAATGTATCTGCATCCTCATCAACATAAGTATTCCCTAGTTAAATTTGCGACTAACAAATTTTCTCGCTCGATCCAAAATTAGCGTTGCTGAATTGAGCTACAAATCTAGATGTAAAGACGTAGCATTGCTACATCTCTACAAGGATTTTGGATTACTAGGACTTATATAGCAATCTGATTTGATTTCTGAATTAATCGTAGGGACTAGGGACTGGGGATGGTGGGGCCCCCTCTGGGGATAAGGGGTAATGGGGACTGGGAAGAAGGAATAAAGCTGTACTGAGTTTTTTTCAAAAATCAAATATGAGTCCTATACAAAACTACAGACTGTAGGAGCAATTTTATGAATTGCTCTTACCTGAAAATCAGGGTTTTGGTTGTGTTATTTTGTGCCAGTTACTAGATGAGTCTTTTCACTATCTGAAACCCAGTAACTTCCAGAACTATCAGAAGTTAACTTGGTTTGTTGTGTGGCGCTATTTGGTAGACCTCGCCCAGAATTTCCCTTAGTAACTGTCTGCCACCAAAGGGAGTTCATAGTAGTAATCGGACGAATTAAGGGTTGTCGATTTGTCACATTGTATAGTAAGGATTGCAAAATCATACTGTTGGTGCTGCTGGTAAAACCAACTGCCGTTTTGCCGGTGGTTTCGTAGAAGCCCTCATAAAATCCAACTAATGGATTATATAAGTCAGTCGTTCCTTCCTGTAACTGTTGACTATACTTATTGTCTGGAAGCAGGGCATTATAGGCAAAAGCTACTGCTGTACTTACCAATCGCCCCTTTGGTACTGGTTGACCATCATCTCCTAAAGCCACCCAAGACTCTCCTTGTCCAGTAATTGTACTGTGGACAGTGTAAGGTTTACGATCGATTAAGGTGGTGGCTGAGGCTGTGAGCGTGCCCGTGCGGCGGTAACGTTCAGCTTGTGCTTGAAAAATTGGTTCAAAGAGCGATCGCATTTTTGGATCTAATCCAAACTCCAATCCATAGAGTACAAAAGGATTGCTAACTGTATATTGGTTAACTTTAGAATTAGTATCTGTGCGATGGCGTTGAATTGGGACTTTCAATCCTTCCACTGAGGCAGTTTGATATTCGCCTCCAATAGCAGAACGATCGAGATTGAACCCCCATAATTGAAAAGCACGAGCGGCATATTCCTCATAACCCAAGCGGATTTCGGGGTTAACGCGGGTGAGATATCGCCCATCTTCTTCTTTGGTAACGGTGGCACTGGAGAGAATACCTTCGCGTACCACACGCAAGTATGACCAATCCAGGACAATTTTATCTACGGCAGCCGTGTATTCTGGATGACAGCTTTTTAAGTTGTAAAGCGCTGCCAGCATTCTACCCAAATCTAAAGCTGACCAACCGTTTCCTTCGGGAACTGGATTACCACCATAATCGATTGGTTGGAGCGATCGCGTATCATAACTCCGACTTGGCAATTCCCCAGCAAATAACGGTAACTTTGTCAAAGCTCCTAAGAGATGGCGGGTGCGCTGGTCAAATTCTTTAGGGGTAATTGTATCGAGCGATCGCGCTGCATGGAGTGCTGCCAGATAATCTCCCAATCCCCAGAGGGTTGCACCTTTAAAATCACTGCGATCGTCTATCAGCCCACTCTTAGCGTGATAATTCGCTTGAAAGTATCGCCAAGCCGCTTCTGCATAGCGCCGTTCAACAGGCGTTAGCGATCGCTCTAGTTTCAGGTTAGATGATGACTGGGGACTATCCACTGGTGGAATAGGTGCAACAGCTACTTCTGTAGGTTTAGAAGTTGCGATCGGAATCGTAACAGTAGAATTCGCTTGATTTACAGGTGTTGCTGAAGAAGCATTTTCACTAGGTTTGTCAGTAGAATTCGGTTGATTTACAGGTGTTGCTGAAGAAGCATTTTCACTAGGCTTGCTAGTAGACACACTCGTAGAAGCCGAAGCAATTAAAGGGTGATTTCCCTTAGCCTTGTAGTATAAAATCTCCAAAATTAACCCATTCGTATTACCTGTTAAAGCTTTGTTGGGTTGTTTTGATTCTTCATAGATGCCAGCATAGTAACCGCTATCATCAGGACTGCGAAGATCCTTGACTGCATCAAAAACTTTTTGGGCATAAGCATTATCTGGAAATAGATAGCGCCAGCCAAAAGCAGCTTTTGTACTGAGGCTGCGAAACTGTGGGTAAGGTTGATTGGTATCGGTAATAGTTGCCCAGTTTGTACCGTTGGCGTAAACGGTGTTGTAGAGAAAATAAGGTGCTTGGTCGATATTATCTTCTGTTACCGCAGTTAACTGACCTGTGGTATCAAAACGCCGTTTTTGCACATCTAAAACCCTGGCAGCAAAATCAGCTAATTCACCTTGCAAGCCAAATTCAATCCCATCAAGGATATAAGACTCACTCACAACGTAATTATTAGCATTGGTGCTTTGAAAGTCACGGCTATCAACAGGGATTTGCACACCATTAATTTCAACTAACTTAAATGGTTCTAAAGCAATAGCTTTGGGTGCAGAGAAACCCCAAAGTTGATAACCCCTAGCACCGTATTCTTCGTAGCCGAGTCGTCCCTCTTGCACTAGTAAGGTTTTGTTGTCAGGGAGAACAGTAGCGCCGAAAAGTTGTCCATCTTTGAGCGATCGCGCCACCTGCCACTTCGCTATAATTCCTTTGAGCCAGTCATTATATTGAGGATGACAGGTACGGATGACATCAAACGCAGCCAATATTCGCCCAACATCCAAAGCAGACCAGCCAAGACCACGCTCCAGCGGATTGTTACCATAATCAACCATCTGTGCAGTAGCTGCGTTATAGACTTTATTGGGCAAAGCATCTTCAAATAACTTTAGACTGCTAAGAGTCGTCAAAAACTTATTGAGGCGAGAATCAAAGTCTGCTTGATCGGTAAGATTCAACCATCGTGCAGCATTCAATGCCATCAGGTAGTTACCCATATCCCAGAGTGTACCTGAAGGATAACCGCCAGTAGAATTGGTAAATCCCGTTGCTGGCTGATAATTTTTGACAAAATACTGCCAAGCCGCACGAGCATAAGTTTGTTCTTCAGATGTCAGGGGGGTTGTAATATTGCTACAGCTATTGGAATTTTGAGATAAGACTGGTGTCGGGATGTAAAACAAAAATTGCAGAAATGTTCCAATTAGGAACAATGCAATCCATCTCAACAGCTTTTGTTGAGGGGGTTTGTATATCATAATGCAAAGAAAGAGTTAGGACTTAGCAACGTCATTGCACATCTGTACAGCTATATTCATAAATAGAGATGTATTGAATGAGTCAAGTAGCGCTAGTAAATGATATTCGGAAAAATTCTGGAAATCAGGGTGAATTATACGGAAATTTTCTATACTGTTTCCTTAAATGGGGACTATATACGGAAGAAGTTTGTATTTTGCCGAAAAAGAGATTTTATAGAGAAAATTTATTTCTATATATACAAATAATTACTAACTGTAATTATTTGTAATTAACTATTTTAAATATTTCTACCGCAGAGATGCCACCTCTGCTGCCCAAGGTGAATATTGTAGATATCGCAGTAGCTATCCATTCTTCGGTAAGCACCATCGATGAGTTATTAGTCCTAGTCCTGTAGAAAATCAAGATAGCGAAAATGGAAGTTGGGGCGATCGCAGCTAAGATACTCAAAATTAATTTTTAGACTAAACAGTTTAGTTTAAAATAGTGATTGGTAAATTTTTGACTTACTTGTAACTAATAATTTCTTGAGAAGTTACGATGAAATCACAATCGAACTTTAGTTGAGATATTTCCTTCCCAGGCAATAAAAGCATCAAACAGCAATGCCTCTTCCGTTGAATTTTACCAATTTATAGTAAATCTCACTTAGCAAATCCCATGCCACATCGTCATTATCCTCCCGCCTACTTACGCTATCTCAAAGCCAGGTTATGGAATCTAGGGCGGCCTGGTTTTTGGGGAACTGCGATTTTTTTATCTGTAGTTGGGCTAGCAACCTGGGAATACTGGTCAAACCCAGATATTTTCGCTTATAAGCAAAAAAAACCAGTCGTTTTACAAAAGTCTGCTGATTCCTCCCTGTCAGAAGAAAACAAAGCTATTGCAGCAGATATTGATAACCTGCCAGCTTTATTTAATGACTTTGAGCAAGGAACTCTTTCATCAACGGCAAATGCGCCTGAACAACAAACTGAGGCAAAAAAGAGCAAAGGCTTATTAGATGATGTCATCAACAAACAAAAGTCTGCTAATAATACCAAATTAAATCCTGGTTTAAGTGTTAACGGCGACACCTCCCCAGCCGCGAAAAATCCCTTTGTCCAACAAACAGACAATTTATTGCGTACTGGAACAGTTGATAGTAATAACCCGTTTCTAGGTCTTAAAACTTTTAATACGGCGTCTGAACCAACAGGGGGAGACCAAACATCTTCTAACCTGGGTGTTGGATTCACTAATCAAACCAATAAGAATCAAAATTCTCTCTCTATCGACCCTCTGCAAGCAGCGCTTAATCAATCGACAAACCAGAAATTGTCTAGCTTCAGTGGTACCACTGCAACTCAGACAAATGCTGTAGGGCAAGTTTCCGCTCCAGGAACAACCTTAATGCCACCCAGCAATAGCTTAACCAGTCAGAATTCTCTACCAAACACTGGGTTAACTACTGGGACAGGTAACACATCAACGGGTACGAACTTACCACAAAATCCCTACAATACCTACACTAATTTAAATAACGGTCAAGTAGTCCCTAATAATGGGTTAAGTACGGGTACGAACTTACCGCAAAATCCCTACAATACCTACACTAATTTAAATAACGGTCAAGTAGTCCCTAATGTAGCACCAAGTAATACTGTACCTTACTCTAGCCAAAGTCCGAGTCAAAGTGTTGTCCCACCCACAAACTCTGTAGGTTATGGGAATTATGGCTTGCAGCAACCGACCCAAATACCACAAACTAATTATGGGAATAATGTGTTGCAACAACCAACTCAACTACCACAGTCTAATTATGGGAATTATGGCTTGCAACAACCGACCCAAATACCACAAACTAATTATGGGAATAATGTGTTGCAGCAACCAACACAGTCTAATTCCGTATATCTTCTTCGCCAACTTCGAGACAAGTATAAAAATCCGGGTCAAAACTGATTTTAAGTACGTCGGCTAGAAAAAGTCTAGCTAGGGTGATTGTGGGCTATTTGGAATCATCGGAACTTCTGGTGTTTCGGGTTGTTGCTGTTGTCGTTGCAAATATTTACTCAATACATAAGCCATATCCCCACGGGTTACGGGTTTTAATGGAGAAATATTACCTTGAGCATCTGTATTCAGAAATCCCTCAGTAGCTACTGTCGCGATCGCTTTTCTAGCCCAAGTTGGGATAGACTTTTCATCTGGATGTGAAGCCAGAATCTCATTTACAGCGGCATCAGGAAATTGAAATACACCATAAGCCTGGGCGAAAATAGCCAGAGCTTCTGCCCTTGTCACCTTTTGGTTAGGAAAGAATTCATTGCCCCGATAGCCTTTCATGATGTCAGTTTTTAAGACTGTCTGTATATCATTAAATGCCCAATAAGAACGAGGAACATCTGGAATAGTTAAATTTTCTTTGGTAACAGCTTCTCTTTTATCTAGGCGAAAGGCTTTTACCATAATCGAGGCTAATTCTGCCCGACTCACTAACCTTTCGGGATAAAATTTGCCATCGGGAAAATTTGTCATCCATTTAACAGCAGTTACCTGTTGAATGGAATCAGCTGGTATTTCAGAAGTAGATTCTGGTACTTGAGCAATTGCTGGCAAGCTTTGTAGGAGTGCCATTAAAGAGAGAGTAATTGAAAGCTGACGGATCATAATAACCACTTGTAGCTGCAAACGTGAATTGAAAAAAATACGTTACTGAGGTGAACGCAAAACTTAATCTCAGTTAATTAATGACGAATTTCGGCTAGGCGATGTTGCATAGCTACGTAATACGCCAGCTGGTTTTGATCGTCAGGGGAGTGGAAATCAGCAAAAACTTGTTTTTTACCTTTGATGTTTTGGCGTTATCCGCCCACTACTATGGACTATAGTCAGTTTTTCAGGAGTTTTGGGAATGACAACAACAGATCCCGTCAAGTTAATGAAGCAAGAAGTTGGCAAAGCCGCCGCCGCCCTAGTCAAATCGGGTTCCATTGTCGGGTTAGGTACGGGGTCAACTACAGCATATACGATTCAGTTTTTAGGCGATCGCCTCAAGTCGGGCGAACTCAAAGATATCATTGGTATACCTACCTCGTTTCAGTCAGAAGTGCTGGCGAAGCAGTACGGTGTCCCTCTCGCCACCTTGGATGCTATTGACCGCATCGATATTGCCATTGATGGTGCAGATGAAGTCGATCCGCAGAAGAATTTGATTAAAGGCGGTGGTGCAGCACATACCCGCGAAAAAGTCGTAGACTACCTAGCAGAACAGTTCATCGTCGTGGTAGACAGTGGCAAGTTAGTAGACCGCTTAGGTTCTAGTTTTGCTGTGCCTGTGGAAGTGATTCCAATGGCAATTACTCCTGTAACCAATGCCATTAAAAAACTCGGTGGTAAACCAGAACTCCGCATGGGTGTAAAAAAAGCTGGGCCAGTAATCACTGACCAAGGAAACTTTGTCTTAGATGTCAGATTCGACTCTATTGAAGATCCAGTCAGCCTAGAAAAGACATTGAATAACATTCCCGGCGTTCTGGAAAATGGTATCTTCGTTAACTGTGTCGATTTAGTTTTAATTGGCGAAGTCAAAGATGGTCAGCCATTAGTGCGGCAACTGTAAAAATTTTAGATTTTGGATTTTAGATTTTAGAGATATCTAAAATCCAAAATTAAGCAAGATTCTAGTGAGTTTAAACAGAAATTTCACCAAATTCGCCAGTTGTACATCATTCATTCTGAATTCTGACTTCTGAATTCTGTTTTGACACTAAACTTTAGCCTAATTTTCTATAAAACCTCAAAAATAGCCTTAGCCCGTCTTCCGCTTTAAGCTTGCCGCACTCCCGCGCTATCATCTGAGAAAGATAAAACTGTTGCGATCGTGGGGAGGTCTTTCTCACTTCAGGAATTCCAACAACTACATCCCGTAAAATAGACAGGCAAGAACCCTGCCCGATAAAAATATGGGAAAATTTTTGGGAAATCCCTCAAAACTCAGGACTCGGTACTTATCTGCTCACTCAGGACTCAGGACTCTTTATGTTAGCAGGCACAATTTTGCAGGATGGAAAATATACCCTAATTCAAGAAATAGGGCGGGGTGGCTTTGGCATTACCTTTAAAGCTACGCATCACTACTTGCGTCAGGAGGTGGTGATGAAAACCATCAATGAACGGCTGCGACAACATCCTGATTTTGCCAAATTCGAGCGCCAATTCCAAGATGAAGCCAGACGATTAGCTACGTGTATCCACCCAAATATAGTCCGAGTTAGTGACTTTTTTGTAGAAGCTGGACTGCCTTACATGGTGATGGAATACATTCCTGGTGAAACCTTGGGAGACGCATTTGTATTACCAGGAATAACTTTGCCTGAAGCCACAGCAATTCATTACATCCGGCAAATTGGGGCAGCGTTGCAGGTAGTACACAACAACGGCTTGTTACACCGCGATGTCAAACCAGATAATATTATTCTTCGTCAAGGAACGCAGGAAGTAATACTAATTGATTTTGGCATTGCCAGGGAATTTAATGGCGGTGTCAGGCAGACTCACACAGGTTTGGTTTCTGAGGGTTATTCTCCGATTGAGCAGTATATGACGCAAGCGGCGCGCACACCCGCCACGGATGTTTATGGTTTAGCAGCAACCTTGTATGCACTGCTGACAGCCCAAGTTCCCATGCCAGCATTATTGCGCGATCGCGAACAAATGCCTTCCCCCCGCGAACTGCAACCACATTTGAGTGCTGCTGTCAACCAAGCGGTAATGCGGGGTATGGCGGTAGAGTCTCGTTTTCGGCCAGCGACAGTTGCTGAGTGGCTGCAATTGCTACCTGGAAATGGGGTGAATGGAACACCGCAAGTTTTACCCACTTACGCAGTGCCAACTGTCAATTTATCTGCGCAGCAAGCAGTAACTTTAATTGGGAAAAGTGCCCAAAATTCTATTCATAGACCATCTGTGCTGGCGCAACCCAACCCAGGTATGCCTAAGGGAACTCTACTGGCTAAAAAGCTGGGATCATCTCAGGTACTTATTGGTATAGGTGTAGCCTTAGTTGCTGCTACAGCAGGTTTTGGAATCACAAGCATATTACCCAAATTTCAGCAACCGACTGCCAAGCCAGTTGTTGAAAAGCCAACTCAAGAATCAGGTGCGAAAGCACCTAATTTTGATAGTACATCTTCACCCAGAGGTGAAGAGACTAACACTACTTCAAGAAGCGAAAAAGCACCCGTCTCTAATTCCAAACAGCGTCGCCGCAATCGTCGTTCTTCCCAAGAAGAATCTACCAGCAGCCCTGCAAGAGAACCGCAACGCGGTGATTCCGAACAATCCACACCTTCACCTAGCGTTTCCCCCACACCCTCTTTAGTGGAGAAACTACGGGCAATCCGCTCATCTCGAAAAGCTTCCCCCACCCCCGCACCATTGCCATTCCCACAAAAGAACTTACCCGCTTCTAGTCAAAATCCTGCTTCCCCTCAACCCGTAAGTCCATCAAAACCTCTACTGATACCACCAACAGCACCAACAGAATCCAAACAATCAGATCCTTCTGCTGTGGTAGTACCAACACTAGAAAAGCAAAATTCACCGACTAATAGCCAACCCCAGAATATTCAGAAGTTTGAGGAAAAGCCACAAGATGACAATAACTAATCAATTTTGGATTCTGGTAAAGCAGCGTGGTAAGTTCACAACCACCCTGGCTCCCAGTACTTGTAGGGTTTTGGGGGAAAGGGACTCATGTTAAAGGGTAAAAACCTTATATATCAAGCCTTCCAATCCTTTTCCCTTTAACCGAGCAGTATTGCGCTGACTCCTATTAACTAATTACAAATTACGAATTACGAATTACGAATTACGAATTACGAATTATTTTAGGAAGGGTTAAGTTTATTCTGTACAACAACTTCCCCCTTCTTATTAATCTTCACCGGATTCTTGGGAAAAGCTTGATTATTCAAATAACGCATAAGTTTTACAGTTTGAAAACTCCGATCGATATGAGGGATTCCCTGCCGATCCATCCGAACGGGAATAATTTTACTTGATACCAAATTTCCTACTGAGTTGAGTTTGACTTCTAAAATCATGGAGTCACCTGTTTGGGCATTTGTAGATAAAGTCCGATATCCCAAAAAGTTTCCTAAAGAATAGGCAATGATTTTTCCCTGATAAATTTCCATCGCTCTGGGAACGTGAGGGCCATGTCCTAGTACTAAGTCTGCTCCGGCATCAATCATGTTTCGAGCAAAGGCGATCGCATTACCTCGGTTTTCTCCATAAAAAAACTCTGTTTGATTCTTAACGTGTAGTGCCCCCGTTCCTTCCGCTCCAGCGTGCATCGATACTACTACAATATTGGCTTTATTTTTGGCTTCTGCCACGAGTGCTTTAGCTGCTTTTAAATTATGGATGGAGTTATACATTTCATAAGGAGAAAATCCGATCATTGCCACAGGGATATTGTTAGCTTCCAAATAAAGAATTTGATTTTTATGACCTAATGTTGCAATGCCTACAGCCTGAAGATTTTTCATTGTATCTTTGAAGCCTACCGGGCCAAAGTCCATTGCATGGTTATTTGCCATATTGAACACATTAAAACCAGCCTCAGCAAAAAGTTGGGCGTATGCAGGTGGAGAACGAAAGGCAAAGACTTGTCCTCGACTAATATCTTTGGCAGTATAAGGATAATTAGTTAGGCTACTTTCAAAATTCCCAAACAAGATATCAGATCCTTGCAAGTGAGTTCTCACAGACTTTGGTAATAATCGATCTCGAAAGCGGGGTAATCTATAGTTAGGGAAATTAGTGCCGGGAATAATATCTCCAACGGCTTTGATAGTAATAGTATTTGGAAAGGTTTGTTGTTGTGTTTTTGATGGTGTAAGTTCAGGAATAGCTAATGGAAATTGCACAGGCTTAGTAGGTATAGTAGCAGCGTTTAATTGCTGTGATTGGCCAAGCCTGATAATGATTCCTATACTAATACCCAGATATAAAGAAATGCCGATCAGACTAAATGAGAATACTCGCCCCAAGCTGCGATTTACCATCGTTCACTCCTCACACGATGGCATTAGTTTATCCCAAAAATCTGTAAAATCTGTGTTAGCGGTGTATATTTTAGTGTTTTTGGCAAAGATGTGACTACGTAAAGATTAACTGACATCTTGTATCAAACCCTGGCGATTAGAAATCGCGGTTATACAAACTAAGTCCGCGGAGGCGGACTCACGGGAAAATAAGGGTTTGGCCTGTGTAGCCGTGACTTCCAGTCGCCTGGTGCAAGATATGAGTTAAGCGATAATTTTATCTAACTTGCAAATCAATAGACAAGTTGTTCAAGACCCTTGCTAAAGATAGGCAAATTTCAGCCACATTGTAGTAGATTTTCAGTAATATTTTAGAACGGAGAGGGGGGGATTCGAACCCCCGTTGGGTTTCCCCAAAACGCATTTCGAGTGCGTCACCATGAACCGCTCGGACACCTCTCCAACTATTTATTCAGACATTTGAGTATCTATTGTACATTCAAATGCTGTAAATTTAGGGAAATTTTGCTGCATTCCCTATAGTACTATAGCATTATCGCTTTTTTTGCGTAATGCAATCCTCCAAGAACACCAACGGCAAATTAAGGTCTGTAGACATCGAAAAAGACATCACGAGATTCATGTTACTTAGATTAGCATGGCTTAAAAATAACAGTCCTCGTATTATTCTGTGAAATATTTTTTAATCAGCATCCTCTGATCTCAACTACTCCAATAAAAGCGTAGCCGTAAGGCTTGTCGTCAGACATCGCACTCTCGTTAATCCTTGCCTTCTATCGCTTAAACTACTGCTGTATCTGCTTTCTACACTTTAACTCTTTTGTTAAGAAAGATGTGACTAATGCATAGATCCCGAAACTAAAAATCCCACCAATCAAAAGGTGGGATGAGTTAAGTATTGAATTGGTTACAGGGACAGGCAGAGCAAAAATCTTAAATCTCTACTGTACTTAGATATTTATTACCTTATTTTTTCAGTACCAGTACAGACAGCAAAAATCACACTAATTAGAATGATTGAAGTGCTTCTGTTTCACTGTCATAAGTCTCAAAAACCGTTATGAGTTGGGTTATCATCAGAATATCGTGAACTTTCGGGGGAAGATTTGTTAATTTAAGTTTCCCACCCTGGTTAGTTGTTGCAGTATAACTTGATACTAGTTCACCTATTCCAGAAGAGTCTATTGTAGTCACTCCGCTTAAATCGAGCAAAATCTTTTTAGCACCATCTGCAAGTGCGCTTCTGATAGATTCGCGAAGGGTTACATCACCTTCGCCAATTGTCACTTTGCCTTTTACATCTAAAATAGTCACGTCTTTCACAGTTCTTGTTTCTATTGACATAGTTATGCTTCGTTAATAGTGTTGTTTTACAAGAACTTATCACGCCCGAAAAATCGTTACAAGGACAGTTAAGACAGATAAGACACTTAAGGAAAAAAGATAAATAAGTTTAGAAAAGTTAGATTCTCGCAATCTATTTTCGTTTGGCGTTGTCGATGCTGTCACTTGTTGGGGGAATGTCGAATTTACTTTACTTGGTAGGCATAGAGACTTCCCAAATTCCTTGATTTACGCCATATTCTAGAACATAAATCTTATTGCTAATAATCTCAGCATCAATGGGATTACTAAAACCTTTGACAAGGCGTGTAGCGTTAAGTTTATAGTTGGTATTTCCTACTTTAGTTAACTTTAAATGCAGTAGGTCTTGGCTGGCATCTTTAAAAGGGCCTATTAGTGTTTCGCCAGTGGGATCGCCTGCTGTCCAACTCAACATAAATCCATCTCTATTGAATTCTGGACTCATTACTCCTTGCGTATCAAAAACTAAGCCTAAAGGAGAACGGTGTGTTGTAAAAGTGCTCAAACTTTGCCCAATAACACTGGCATCTTTGATTTTTCCATCTACAGGATCGCGGTAATTATCTGCGTCCGGGCCAAGATTAGGAATTGGTTCAATCAGTTTTCCAGTAGGTCGATTAGGAAAGGTTGGATCGTTACGATAGTAGCCTTTTTGGATGGCGTTAAATTGAGGGCTTAACAATCGGTCAGTGGCAGGATTATAATTGGGAAATTGTTGTGGATTATCTGTCCCACCAATACGCCAAGGAAAGCCGTAATTACCACCTAAACGTAGCCAATTTAATTCTTCTGACATATCGCGATCTGGGCCATTTTCTGTGCCAAATAAATCCCCATTGGGCGCAAAAGCCATATCGAAAGTATTACGTATTCCTTCTGCAAAAATATAACCAGCTGTCTTTAAAGTTGCTCGATTGTTTGCCAGAAAGAGATTGTTACCATTACTAGGAAGACGAAGTATACAGGCAGTTAATCCGACTTCGCGAGTATTGGGATATAGGCCATCAACAGACTGAATCTCACCATGATCGGTACGAGAACCGCTATTCACATAGATAAAGTTACCATCCAGGCTAACAACTACGCCGTTGAACCGATGGTCATAAGCTGTTTTGCTTTTGGGATAGGCTTCACTCTTAGCTAAGATAGACCAGATACGCTGTTTTGTACTCGAATTAATTACACCTTTAACAATAATTGCTTGAGTTTGGTTATTCACAAAGTCTGCATTGCCAACTAAATAAATTGTGCCGTTAGGGCCAATGGCCATACCTTGAGTTTCACTTAAATTATGATTACTAGAGTTGTAAACAAGAGTTTTAGTAGAGGAGGCTAAATTGACTTGATAAATCTCACCATTTCGTTTGAGGTAATAGAGAGTATTGTTTCGTGGATCTTTTACAATCCGCACAGAAGGAGATACTGATAATGTATTAATAATATTGCGAACCTTAATATCAGGACGCAAGCTTTGAGGAATAGCATTTATTCCAATAGTGCTATGATTTAATAAAACTATTGTAAATAATAGTGTTATTGTAAATAACAGCGTTTGAACAGCAATCTGATTGAAAAATCTGCGTTTAACTTGGTTAGATGATTTCATGTTATTCATGATTTTCTTGATAAATTGGTTATTTAATTTTGTTGCTAAATTCTTATTGATGAGTGGAAAAATTTTGGAATTTTAGCTTGGATTTTAGGAAATCATCGTGCTGAAACATTTAAACCTTTATGGGACATTTTTTGCAGTTGGCAGCGCTATTTTTATGTGATGGATGGAAAGTTTACCTCAGTCTTATTAACCTAGAAGATCGTATCGTCAGTAAAACATATATGACCACAGTAGAATGTGAAAATACACGTTTGCGTCATTATCTTATACACCTACAGACACTCCTAATGTCACTACTGCTTCGCTATCGAAAAAAGTTATGCTATTCCAAATTAGTAGATATGCTTAAATATTCAATTCAAATGTTACTTAGCTCTTTGAAGTATAGATAAATACCCATATTTAGCTAATTCATCCTGCATTTATGTAATGCCTATCAGTGCAATCATACTACGCTCCCATCTTTTAAAAGCGAAAAGCAATCCGCACCTGGAAAAACTTTCCAACAAAATATTTCGGATTGTCTGATAACTTACTGTATTCTGGGATATCCTACCTTGTGGAAAGCCAAATAATGACTATGAATATGCAACGACTTATCAAAAAAACTTCTAACCCAATTCGCAAGATAACAGACGTAACTCCACCATCGACTGAATCCATTGAGATGCCTGAGAGTCAAGATATTCCTGAATCGGTGGTTGAACCAAATCTACCTGTGTACATTGAAGCATCCGAATCGGACTACATCTGGGAACACTATCGCCCTTTGCGCTCCGTTGGTAACTCTGGCTGGCAACCGTCTGATGTGTGGCGCGAGTTGAGGGTTGATAATTTCTGTGGGTGAGTAATATGAACGCAGAGAGCCATTCGATTCATGGCTGAATAAAATTATACGTTTGTGTAAGTTCTGCTGAAATGTAATTTCTCAGCTACAGCAATAAAGTAGCGCAGATTTCGTAGTCTCATATTTTTGATACTTTATAAATATCAATTTTAAATATATATATATTGGACATTTCAAAAAAGGCTCCATATCATACTCGTACAGAGATTTGATTGAGGCCAGAGCAATGAGTGAAAAAACAACGTTAGAGAATTTCAGAAGTAAAGCTGTTACACAAGGAGTACAGCGATCGCCAAATCGCGCTATGCTGCGTGCAGTAGGTTTTCAAGACGAAGACTTTAAGAAAGCAATTGTCGGTGTGGCTAATGCCTACAGCACCATCACTCCCTGTAACATGGGGATTAATCAACTAGCACTCATAGCTGAAGCTGGAATTAAACTAGCCGGGGCAATGCCGCAAATATTCGGCACAATTACTATTAGTGATGGGATTTCGATGGGAACTGAGGGAATGAAATATTCCCTTGTGTCACGAGAAGTGATTGCTGACTCCATTGAAACCGTCTGTAATGGTCAAAGTATGGATGGTGTGCTGGCTATCGGTGGCTGTGATAAAAATATGCCAGGGGCAATGATTGCAATGGCACGGATGAATATCCCAGCTATCTTTGTTTACGGTGGGACAATTAAACCCGGACACTACAACGGCCGCGATTTGACTGTTGTGAGTTCCTTTGAGGCTGTGGGTGAATACAGTGCTGGTAAAATTGACGACACCGAACTGATGGAAGTAGAACGCCGCGCTTGTCCTGGTGCTGGTTCTTGCGGTGGGATGTTCACAGCCAATACTATGTCCTCGGCTTTTGAAGCGATGGGTATGAGTTTACCTTATTCTTCCACAATGGCGGCGTCAGATGACGAAAAAGCCGATAGCACCGAAGAATCAGCCAAGGTATTAGTAGAAGCAATTCGCAATCAACTGTTACCCCGGCACATTATCACGCGCAAATCTATAGAAAATGCTATTTCTGTAATTATGGCTGTGGGTGGTTCAACTAACGCCGTGTTACATTTTCTGGCGATCGCTCATGCGGCTGGTGTAGAACTTAATCTAGATGATTTTGAAATTATCCGCGATCGTGTCCCGGTTTTATGCGATTTAAAACCCAGTGGTAGATATGTTGCCACAGACTTACATCAAGCTGGTGGTATTCCTCAAGTGATGAAAATGCTCTTGGTACATGGATTACTTCACGGCGACTGTATCACCATCACAGGTAAAACCATTGCCGAAATTTTAGCAGATGTCCCCGACGAACCACCAAACAATCAAGATGTGATTCGTCCTTGGAATAACCCGATGTATGCCCAAGGTCACTTAGCTATCTTGAAAGGGAATCTTGCTACAGAGGGAGCAGTAGCAAAAATTACCGGGATAAAAAATCCCAGCATTACCGGTTCTGCACGGGTTTTTGATTCCGAGGAAGAATGCTTAGATGCCATCCTTGCAAGTAAGATTAAAGCCGGTGATGTAATTATCGTCCGCTACGAAGGCCCTATTGGTGGCCCTGGGATGCGGGAAATGTTAGCACCCACCTCAGCAATTATTGGTGCGGGTTTAGGCGATGCAGTGGCGTTAATTACTGATGGACGCTTTTCAGGTGGTACTTACGGGATGGTAGTTGGACACGTTGCTCCCGAAGCCGCCGTTGGTGGTGCGATCGCTCTGGTCGAAGAAGGTGATAGCATCACTATTGATGCTAATTCTCGCTTGTTACAAATCAACATTTCTGATGCAGAATTAGCCCGTCGCCGCGCCAAATGGCAACCCCGTCCACCCCGTTATACAAAAGGCATCTTAGCAAAATATGCCAAGTTAGTTTCCTCTAGTAGTGTTGGTGCTGTCACAGACTTGGATTTATTTCATGAGTAGGGAGTAAGGTTAGAGACGCGAGATATCGCGTCTCTCTACAAGAGTATGGAAAAACAATTTTCTGCTATTGGCTGTGAAACTTACTTATGTTTTAAAGTAGAAAATAGTTGAGTGAAAGTGTTTGTTACTACCAATGAAAGTTTTAGGGTCAGTCTTGCCAATCCTGTTGTTGTTATGCAGTCCTGCTATGGCAGTTGAGCTTAAGGGACAAAATATTGACGGCCAAAAGCTACCTGCTACAGCTTATTATTATGCAACTGGTGGGGTCTACAAAGTTCAGGTGCGCTTTCACAACAAACGAGCCACAATTTACTTTGATGACGGCAACCAAACAACTATACAGCTGAACCAGCAAGCGATCGCTGACTCAAAGAATATTGAAGGTTTTGGAAAACTAGGACAATATCCTCTAAATAGAATATTCAGTGTGGGGTTGGTGTATGACAATAATTGGCTCGGTAGCAATGATAGTCAATTCCAACTGTCCAATCCGCTAGACGGGTTGTGGAAAATTAGTTTGGAGTGAATACTCATCCGACTTTAAAAAGGTTTTTCACTTCTGACAGAGCAACTCAACAATATGTCCTCTGCTAGACTCGAAGTAACTACTTAATTACTAAAGTAACATATATCTATAATTATATTGGATTTTTAAATAACTAAGCTGCTTAAAAGCTTGCCAGACAAAGATTTCCTTTTCAGGATGCGATCGCGATTCAAGTAGGATTACTATATGTATATGAACATAATAATTACATAAATGAAAGTTGGCATTCAAAATACAGTAGAAATTTTAGAGCAAGTTCACCAATTAGAGTCCACACTAGGTCTTAAAAATGAAGCCTGCCGTTCTAAGTTTTTGATTCATTCTGACTTCACGTCAAAAGTTTTTTTGTTTTTGCATGGTTTTACAGCAGGCCCTTACCAATTCGAGCCGCTTGGTAAAGCTTTCTTTAACCAGGGATATAATGTTCTGATTCCTTTACAACCCGGTCATGGACGCTCAGGTGACTGGAAGTCTCAAAATCCTCCACCCCTGCCAACAGATATTGATATTTATCAACAATTTGTCATCAAATGGTTGCAGATTGCCAAAACGCTAGGGCAACAAGTTGTAATTGGTGGATTATCAACAGGTGGAACTTTAGCTGCTTGGTTAGCTTTAGAGCATCCTCAAGAGATTGACCGCACTTTATTGTTTACGCCTTTTTTAGGTAGCCGCTATTTACTATTCGATCAACTCATCAAAATTCTGCCAATTTACTTTGAATGGTTCAACAAAGATGCACCTGGGAATTTTGGTTATAAAGGTTTTCGTCTGAAGGCCTTACGGATATTTCTGGAATTGGGACATCAGGTTTTAGACAAGGCTCAAAGCTGTGTTTCTGCCCCAATCTTAATGGTATGTAGTGAGGCAGATAGTGCTGTTAGTCGCTCAAAACAGCAAGATTTCTTCCGAAGAATACTTAGGCAGCAACCGAAATCCTGGTATTACTGCTTCGATGATTCGCTTCACATTGAACACCGAATGATGACAAAATTGGAAGACAATGATTATGAAGAACTGGTAATTGTCCTTGCTAAAGCATTTGTTGAGAGTAATTTAACTTGGGTAGAGTTTCAGGAAATGGCAAAGCGGATAGCGCAGGGACAAGCTTATGACCAAATCATCCGAGAACTCAACTTTGACGAACAAGTTTTTCCACAGCTATCTGCAATGATGACTCAAGGTTTTGGCTGTGAGCATCTTAAATGTATTAACCCAGATTTCTAATGAGTATTTCAATTTTGCAAAAAACGGAGAGGTTAAAAAGTATTTGGCATTTCCAAATCTAGTTCAAGTATTGAGAGGTTCAGTTAACAGCTATTATTATAGATAATTGGTTTTTAAAGACGCGATTCATCGCGTCTCTACAAATGGTCTATTTGTCGCATTCTTTAAATTGGTATTAATTTTGAGCCTGAGCCAGAATCGGTAAGGTAATTACAAATTCTGTTCCAACGCCCAGGGTAGAATTCACAACCAGTGAACCGCCATGTTTTTCTACAACAATAGACTGAGCGATCGCTAATCCTAATCCCGTTCCTTTACCAACACCTTTTGTAGTAAACAAGTGGTCAAAGACTTTTTGCTTGACTAATTCACTCATGCCTTGACCATTATCAGCAATGCTCACTTCAATTTGTTTATTTATTAGAGAGGTAGTAATTTTAATTCGATTGGGATTGGCTTGAATTTCTCCAAAACTCCGACCTGTATTTGATTCATCCAAGGCATCAATAGCATTTGCTAAGATGTTCATAAATACTTGGTTTAATTGACCAGGAAAGCATTCAATTTGGGGTAAATTTCCGTACTCATTAATTACTTCAATAGCTGGACGTTCTTCGTTTGCTTTCAGACGATGTTTAAGGATTAAAATCGTACTATCAATACCTTCATGAATGTTAAACGGTACTTTGTAATCTCTATCGGCACGGGAAAAAGTACGTAGACTGGTGCTAATGTTTTTAAGCCTGTCACACGCCATTGTCATCGAATCAATCATCTTGAGCAAATCTTCTAAGGTATATTCCAAATCGATTTCTTCAGCATGAATTAAAATTTCCTCTCCGGGAGTAGGAAACTTTTGTTCATATAATTTCAAGTGTTCGATAACATCAATAAATGTTGGTTTAGCTTGTTGGAGACTGGCAGCAATAAAACCAAGAGGATTATTCATTTCATGAGCGACGCCAGCAACTAAGTTCCCCAATGCAGACATCTTTTCACTTTGGACGATTTGTAATTGAGCTTGTTGCAAATCTTGTAAAGCTTGCCCAGCTTGCTGATAAAGCCGAGCGTTTTCTAAAGCAATTGCTGCTTGGGAGGAAAGTAGGTTAATCACCTGTAAGCGGTTACTAGTAAATACTCCTTGATTCAATTGATTTTCTAGGTAGAGAATCCCCACCAAATGACCTTGGTTAATAATGGGCGTGCATAATACGCTTTGAGGTTGATGTAGGAGCAGATATTCTCCAATTACGCCAGGAATACTCGTTTCACAATTGTCTATAATGACGGTTTCTTGAGTATTTTTAACGTAATTTATTAGCTTTCGCGGAATATATTGACAAGCACCTATTGGTTGTGAATCAAGAATAGTTTTGACATCAGTCTGGGAATTTAACTGTTGATCGATAAAAGTAATTGCCCGCACTTGCCAAGTATCCTCTTGAGGAAGAATTAATACAGATGTTTTCGCACCAGAATTTTCTAAGATAATGCGAGTGAGACTGCTGATAAGTGCGTCTAATTCGATACAACTGGAGATAGTTTGAGCTGCTTTGAGAATGCAGGTTAAATCTAGAGCATCAGAAATATTAGTGCTGCTGGTAGTGTAAGAAGTAGATGTACGAGCAATGCTGGCTATGGTTTCTAAGGGATTTAAGTTGAATTCTTGCTGTTGGAAAATGGGTTTGAGTAATTTGGGATAGCGTTTTTCCAAGTCATCAGTTTTGGCTTTTGCTCCCCAACGAGCATAACTGTAATATGCTTGTTGCAGATATCCTTCTGCGGCTTTTTCTTTACCCCATTCTAGGTAAAATTTGGCAGCAAGTTCGTTAGCGATCGCGGCTTCTTGAACATAGTCATTAGCGATCGCTTCTTGGATTGCTATTTCATAATAATCTGCGGCTTGTAGGCGATCGCTAGTTACACGAGCTTGTTCAGCTAAAATTAAATTGTACTTGTGCTGATAATTTACGGGTGCATGAGTCGCCCATTGTTGCATTTTTGACTGGTTTTCTGCTACTTTCTGGAGATAAAGCTGTTGCTGTGCTTCATTTACCTGAGAACAAAGAGCTAACAAACTCAAAGATTGGTAGAAATTCCGCAAAGGAACAATTAATAAACCTGCTGCTCCCTGCTCATACTGCTCAAATTTTTGGGAATATTCCCAAGCCGATTCATATTCACCAAAAAGATAAGCCAGTAGCGTTTTTGCTAGATAGACATAACAAATACCATTAATATTGTTTGTTTCAATTAAAGTTGGTAACATTTCAACTTCGTGAAAGTGCTTACCAATTAAACAACAGGGGTTAGCCGCTTCTCCTTGTAAATTTAGCACCGTCTGCCGCCAGATATTTCCCCAAACTAGAGATACCTCTTGTTTTATTTGCTGCATGAGATCGCAATATTTATCTGCCTCCAGCACAGCATTTTCTAGGTTTTCTCCGCTCCAAAAGAGAAATTGACAATAGCAATTGGCACAATAGCCTACATATTCTAAATTTCCGGTTTCTAATCCACTCTGCAATCCCTCCAAAAATAGATTCAATGTGGATTTAATTGAATCTTTCCAATGTTTAATAAACAGGCTAAAGGTTAGATAAACTCTACTTTTAAGTTCTTTAGTTTGAAATTTTTCTAAAAGTTGTACTGCTAGTTTACCAAATTGATACCCATCTTCAATTGCACCAATACTGCACAAAAATAATCCATAGAGACTGTAAGCAACAGCTGCCTGTGGTGAGTTGCCATGCTGGATACAAATTTCGATCATTGTAAAAATTTTGAGCGGCAATAACATCGGTTTGGCTATATAGACTGGAGCAAACAAACCCGATAATATACGGAGCGCAACTAATTTTTGGGGATCAATGATTTCTGGCATATCTGCCAATGCTGCAATCGATTGATGAACCAACATTTGTTGTAACTGGTTATATTCATCAAAAATTATTTGAGTGTTACTGTCTTCAGGTAACGTCAAATCTAGTAATTGCAGTGCTTCTCTACCTGTGGCTATTGCTTCAATGAATTTATTTTGCGCCGTATAAGATTGGATTTGAATCTCATAGGTACGAACTTTTTCCAATGGAGATTTAGCGTTTTTGAGGATAATCTCTACTAATGATTTTGATGACTCAAAGTTTGTATTCAGATATTCTGCCTCAGCCGCAGATTCGTAAACAGCAAGGGCTAAATCGTAGCTGCTTTGCCAAGCATTTATCGGTAATAGAAGCATTGCCACTTTTAAATACTCAACTGCTGTTGCATAAGCTGTCGAGTTTTTGGCTTTACAACCCGCTATCAAATTTAACCGGGATAAATGTTCTCGTTCGTCAGCTTCCTCTAATAATTCCAGTCCGTAATTGAATTGGTTAACGATCGCAAAAATTCCTGATTGCTGCTCTTTAGGTGTATTCTGCAACAACAGTTGCCCAATTTGCAAGTGTGTTGACTGTTTTTGTGCTTCTGGAATGAGTGAATAGGCTGCTTGCTGGACGCGATCGTGTAAAAATTTATATACAACCATCTCAGACTGTTCTTGAGTAGTTGCTTGATTTTCGGAACCAACAAAAAACTTATAAATCTCACTTTGGGGCAAAATCAACCCTTCTTGCAAAGCCTTCCATAAACAATCTGCGGTTTCTATCTCTGATTGTTTAGAAACAATCGCTAATGTTTTTAAATCGAATTGATTGCCAATACAAGCGGCTAGTTTCAATTGTTGTTGAGTTGATTCTGGTAATCTTCGTAATTGGAAAACCATAAAATCAACAACATTGTCTGCTAGAGTTTGCTGATTTATGTGAGAAATGTCACATTGCCAACACCCTTCGGCAAAATTGAATTGAATTAGTCGATCTTGATGTAATGATTTCAGGATTTGAGTCGCAAAAAATGGATTCCCTTCAGCTTTACGATAAATCAATTGTGAAAGAGATAATGCCACATTTTCTGCACAATTTAAGGTATCGGCTACAAGTTTGTTCAATTGTAATTGGTTTAGTGGTTTCAGGTTAAGACTATTCACCTTGACACCTGTTTTGCGAATTTCATCCAACATCACCATCAACGGATGTGCTGGAAATACTTCATTGTCTCGATATGCACCAATTAACAATAAATATCCCTGATTAGCTTCATTCATTAATAATTGCATCAGTTTTAATGAAGCTGAATCTACCCACTGCAAGTCATCTAAAAATATAACTAAAGGATGTTCTTTAGTTGTAAATACTTGGAGAAATTTCTGAAATAATAAATTAAATCGGTTTTGTGCTGCGTTACCTGATAATTCTGGTGCAGGTGGTTGTCTGCCAATAATTTTTTCTAATTCGGGAATAACTTCAATAATTACCTGTCCGTCTTCACCTAATGCTTGAATAATTTGATTTTGCCATTTGTTTATTTGTATCTCACTTTCTGCTTGTAATTGCTCCATGAAGTTACGGAAAGCTTGGACAAATGCAGAAAAAGGAATATTTCGATTAAATTGGTCAAATTTGCCTTTGATAAAATAACCGTGTTGACGAACAATAGGTTTATGCACTTCGTTAACAACGGCAGTTTTACCAATTCCCGAAAACCCAGCTACCAGGATTATTTCTGTTGCTCCCAGGCTGGCATTTTCAAATGCTTCTAGCAGAGTTTCTACTTCTGCTTCTCGTCCATAGAGTTTATCAGGGATAATAAATCTGTCGCACACATCCCTTTGGGCAATTGGGAAACTTTCAATTTTGCCAGTTGTTTTCAGTTGAACTAAACAATTTTCTAAATCATACTTCAATCCTAATACACTCTGATAGCGGTCTTCAGCCTTTTTTGACATTAATTTGCTAACGATATCCGAAATTACCGCCGGAATTTGTAAGTTAATTACATCTATTGATGAGGCTACCTTAGCAATATGGGAATGCACCAATTCCATTGGATCGTTTGATTGAAAAGGTAACTCACCTGTGAGTAATTCGTAGAAAGTTACACCAAGCGAATAAAAATCCGTCCGGTAGTCAATTCCCCGATTCATTCTCCCTGTTTGTTCTGGAGAAATATAAGCTAGTGTTCCTTCTAACACATTGGGATTGATTAGCGTATGCGTTTCTCTTGGTAATAGAGAGGCAATACTAAAGTCGATTAATTTAACTTGTTTGGTTTCTGGATTAATTAAAATATTGCTCGGTTTGATATCTTTATGAATGATCCGCTGACTATAGAGTATCTCTAAGGTATTACAAAGTGCGATCGCTATTTGTAAAAACTCTTGTAAAAACCTGATATCTCGCGTTTGATCGCGAGCAAAATAATCTTTTAGAGAAATGCCGCCAAAATCTTCCATCACCAAGGCATAGGCATTTTGATACGCCTCTAGGCTGTAGGTTTGAACGATTAAAGATGAGTTTAGATTTTTGGCAATGGTGTACTGATTGCGAAACTGCACCAGTTCGTTGAAGGATGGATATGGATTTTTCAGCAGTTTGATCGCTACAGGTAATGAGTCACTTTCTCGATACCCTCGGTAAACTACAGTTCTCGAACCATTGTAGATTTCTTCAATGATTTGGTATCCAGAAATATTAACATGAGTGCTAAACATACCGTTAAATCCGAGTCATTTATAACTTGATTATTCCCAAATTAATAACGGCAATTTAATGTTAATTAATAAAGATTACTATGGCTTTACTTTCGAGACTATTTATGAAGATAAACTTTAAATTGTATGGTACATTACACGCTAATTTATCTTTAAAGCATCCAATGCAGAGATAGAATATCTCACACAAGGTGTCAAGGTTATCAATAGTAAATTAGGAACCTGCAAAGCGTAAAGTAGGAATTTTTTAACTCAAAAATATGCTTGTAAGGGCTGGGGAAAGATTAAAAGGGAAGAGGTTATACCATTTTAGATTTTGGATTTTAGATTTTGGATTGGGAATTGCCTTGGTGCGTCTGGCTTGGTGTGAATCCATCTGTCGTAATCATTTTTCAAAATGGTATTAAAAACCTTTCACCTTTTCCCTTTAAACTTTAAAGAACCAAGTTAACAACAGCAAACTACTAGTACCTGCTGGGATTTTTAGTTAAGTTTCGTAGTCTGACTAAAGGCAATTCCCTACTCAAATAGAAGAGACTATTATTGATTGACAGTAGGGGAAGTTTATTACTTTGCCGACTGTTATTAGATAGGGTTATGTTATAACTAGTCCTCAACTATGGTTATCTGGAATTACCGCATAAGCATCAATTTCAAATAACATACCGTCAAGTGCAAGTCTAGGAACGGGAATAAGAGTGTTTGCCGGTGGTTTATTCCCCCATAAATTTATAATTTCACGTCCTAACGGGATCAATTTATTTTGGTTGTGATCCACTATAAGAACAGTAATTTTTGCGACATCTTGTGGTTGTGCCCCAACGGCTGCTAAGGCATAACGGAGGTTTTTAAAAGCCTGTATTAACTGCTTTTCAAATTCATTGGAGACAAGATTCCCTTGTAAATCGGAACCAAATTGACCAGAAATATAGACGGTTCTCGCCCTTGATGGTGTCACAGCTATATGGCTATAGCCATTTTGGGTTGGATTATATAATGTTGGTGGGTTCACCAATTTCAACTCTTTGTTGTCTTTAGCGCTTACTTCCGTTTGTGTTCCCACCATCAAAGCGGTAGTTATTCCACTACCTCCAAGCCACAAAAGTGCATTTCGTCGCGAGAAGTTTGCTACTAGCGAATTTACAGCACTGGTAATACGTTTAGTCATTAAAGCTCCTTAAATGTGAGTTCTCTATTTTTGCTCATACTTAGTTCTATTATCTATCCAATTATGCTAAAAAGCACTACTAATGAAATATAATGCCGTGCAATCACGTAATTAATAGCTCCTAATGGCTTTCAGGTCGTTTAGCTTTCGATATGGATGCAGTTAATACTTATACCAAATCAGGTTATTAACCCCCAAAAAGTGTATTAGGCGATCGCAGCGCGTGTTATTTTTCGTAAACAGGTTGTGTCGGTTAGTAAACTTCTTGGCATTTGTCGGGAAAAGGGGGAAAGGGACTCATATCATGTCCGGTTAAAGACTTATCATTAAGACGGCAGGGGAGCAGTTCTTGCTGGGGGCAGGGGGAAAGAGGGTTTCCTGGTTTTTGCACAGATGCGGGAATTATAACTAATTAGGCGGACATGATATCATGTTTTAAATCCCTTACTATGAGTCCCTTTCCCCTTTCTCACAGACCTCATAAGCGCATTTTTAGGTTGGCAGACTACTAGCGGTAATCTGCGCAAGTTTCTTTTGCAGCCCTCAATACTGGAGTTTAGACTAAATTCTTTTTCTCAGGCTACAACCCGTGTGTGGTAAGCATTTTAGACTTCGGAATTATATCAAGCCTAGAAATTATCAAAGCTTGTCTGGATAAGGGTTTAGCGGTTTGATGGGTAAAATTAGTCTAAACTCCAGTCAATATTATGTCTGCTTGATTACTTATTAAACTATTGAAATTTTATATAAGGATATCTAAGTTTCCCGGCTTAGATATCCACTAGCAACATAACCTAAATTTAATAGATTGTTAAGTCTATTCTAACTACTATTTTTTGTTTTTAAATGGTTCTTGGGATAGTTATAAATTCATCCTTAAGTTGGATGTCAAAGTTAGATATATATTTTATTCTCATACACTTGGCAAATTTAATTAAGATTTTTGTTGTATAATATAATGCTAATAGTTATTAGATAAATTTTCTGATTTTTATCTGAAGCTTTTATATTGGAACTAACTTCTCAAGCTGATTAGCGATCGCAACCATAAATATCAGCTATGTGTAGGTGCGTTAACACAGTGTAACGCACCCTAATTTTTAAGAGAAGTTAGTAATATTAGACTTTTCTAAACTTGCTACTAATCTCACTCCAAATTCTTCTTCAAACACTCCTTTTTTATAATCTAAGCTCCAAAGTTCTAAAGCACAATCATCATCTGATTGAGATGGAAAAATTAGCAGATTGACCTGCTTCAGTTGTGGATAATACTCACATTGCACTTGAGCAACTGCACCAATTTGTCGTCTATCTAATGCTACTGCCAATCTTAAAATCGCACTTAATTGACTAACAATTTGTCGTTGTTGTTTGGTCAGCAAATTTTGGTAGTTTTCATGTTTTTTCTTGGGCGGCGATTTGCGATGATAACGCGCTAAATTGGCAATAATTTCAATCTCGGTTTCTGTATAACCAAGTAATTCACCATTGCGAATTAAATAGTAAGAGTGCTTGTGGTGAGACGAATGGCTGATATAATGACCGCAATTGTGTAATATTGCAGCTGCCCACAGCATTTGTCGTTCATCAGTTCCCCAATGATGTAGAGTACCTTGAGTTTGGTCAAATAAACTCTCGGCAAATTTTGCCACGCGATCGCTGTATTCTAAATTGATATGGTATTTATCTGCGAGTTTGAGGATATTCCGTTCCCGAATTGAACTTTGATAGCGCAGCTTATCTTCAATTAAACCGTGGGTTAACATCCAGTCTACAATTACGCCTTCCCTCAGAGAACGCTCACAAACTGTTACCGATTCACTACCCAAAAGGGTCATTGCTTCCTGTAATATGACTGCACCAGCGAGGATAACTTCAGGGCGCTTCTCTGGCATACCAGGAATTTCAGCCCTTTCGGAATTACTCAGTTTGCGCAAGCGATTTACCAACTCTTGCAAGTCTTGAAGACTAAATTGGTAGCCATTGAGAGTGGAAGGAATAACACCCGACTTTTCCCGTGCATGAATCATCGCCAGGGTTTCAATTGTGCCCGCCGTACCCACCAAACGCGGAGATTCCCCAGACTCTAGGTTTGCTAAGATTTCTTCTACAGAACGTTCCAACATTCCGCGTGCATAAGCTTGCAGATATTGGAACTCAGTGGTGCTGATGGGGTCAGTAGTGATTAACTCGCTAGTGAGTCGCACTGCACCAACTTTAGTACTGGTGAGAATGCGGGCTTGGTGACTATCGCCTAAAATTAATTCTGTGGAACCACCGCCAATATCAATAATCATGTGGGGCTGGTTGTTAAATTCCATCCCCGACAGCACGCCAAGATAAATTCGCCGCGCTTCTTCTTGACCAGAAATCAAGTTAACGCTTAAACCCAACTCCGTTTCTATTGTGTGCAAAAAAGCTTTACCATTGGGGGCTTCTCGCACAGCACTAGTTGCCACAGCGATGATTGTTTCAGCGTTGATAGTTTTGGCAACTTCTTGAAAGCGTCCTAAAGCAGCGATCGCCTTTTCAATTATCTCTGGCTTGAGTTCTCCAGTGGTAAGATTGCGATCGCCAAGCCTTACGGTTTCCTTTTCTTTAGCAATAATGCTGAAAGCTGGTAGTGTAGGGTCAATCTTGACTACTACCATGTGTAGAGAATTTGTTCCCAGGTCAATGGCAGCAATAATCCGATGTTGCTTAGATGGTTGAGTTGGAATACTCTCCCAGCTAGAAACTAAATTCAGCATCTAGTTTTCTCTCTTTATTAAGAAATGATGTCAAACGGTGATACGTCGGGGTAGCTAGCACTGATATTTATGACAACACACTTGCTCAGACTGAGTGCTGTTAGCGGTAGCAGGGCGTTGAGCCAGTGCTGAATATTGAGTAAATTAAAAAATACTCAGCATTCCCAACTCAGATCGATCGAGGGTAACTGAGCTATGTATATTCACCCTACTATTTATAACCGCAGTGACTATTTAAAGATATTTAAAGTTGCCACTTTGGGTTATGTTTTTACAAATAACAAATAACGTTATTCTATAGATGTAAAGAAGTGTGAATTAAAAAATAGGGCATAGGGAATAGGGAATGGGGCATAGGGAATAGGGCATAGGGAATAGGGAATAAGGAATAGGAGTAAAAAAGCAAGGGGAGAAATAACTAATCCCCAATGCCCAATGCCCAATGCCCAATGCCCAATGCCCAATGCCCAATGCCCCATCAATCAATCCTATGCTAACGACACCAGAACGCCCCCAGTCACCAATTTGGCTTGTAATTATCCGGCTTTTACGCTGGCATAAACCAGAAGGGCGGTTAATTTTAATGATTCCTGCCCTTTGGGCTGTGTTTTTGGCAGCTTCAGGAAAACCGCCTTTACCTCTGGTTGGTGTGATTATATTGGGTACTCTGGCCACGAGTGCGGCTGGGTGTGTTGTCAACGATTTGTGGGATCGGAATATCGATCCAGAAGTGGAGAGAACACGCGATCGCCCCCTTGCTTCTCGCGCCTTATCTGTGAAAGTTGGAATTATAGTTGCGATCGTCTCGCTAGCATGTGCAGCAGTCTTGGCCTTTTATCTTAACCCCTTGAGTTTCTGGTTATGCGTGGCAGCAGTGCCTGTAATTTTGCTTTATCCAGGTGCAAAGCGGGTGTTTCCCGTACCGCAACTGGTGCTTTCCATCGCTTGGGGTTTTGGGGTTTTGATTAGTTGGAGTGCGGTAACGCAAAGCATTTCTCAACCAACTTGGTTGCTTTGGGGCGCAACTGTATTGTGGACATTGGGATTTGATACAGTTTACGCCATGAGCGACAAGGAAGACGATCGCCGCATTGGTGTTAATTCTAGCGCCCTTTTTTTTGGTAATTATGCCCCTCTCGCTATTGGAATTTTCTTTGCTGGCACAATCTTGTTGTTGTCTTGGTTAGGCGTAGTTATACATCTGCACTTAGCTTTCTGGATTAGCCTTGCAGTTGCTACTATCGGATGGGTTTGGCAGTCTCTGCGATTAAGAGAGCGATACTTACCTAATTCTGCTTATGGTGAAATGTTCCGGCAAAATGTGTGGATTGGTTTTATTTTACTTGCTGGGATGATTGCTGGATCTTTATAAGAATTCAGGAGGCATTTTGAAGTAATTTTTCTAAAGCTAGATAGCTTTTCGCAGGAATCACACTTGGCATCACACAAATTAAGTTAATGCGAGTTGCCTTGAAGTGTATACTAACGCTTTACGATAGTAACGCAAAGCGATAGTATTGTGATTGTTAGTTTTAAATCTGAAGAGACAAAGCTTATCTTTGACGGCTTTACATCTTCTCAGTATCCGCCCAATATCTAAAAAACTGCTTTCCGAAAACTGCTCATCCTTGAGGCTGCAACGTCAATTAGCGATTTGTGCTCTCCACCTGGTAATCGTTTAGAAAAGTTAGTTGGCGACAGGAAAGGGCAGTACAGCATTCGTATTAACGATCAATGGCGAATTTGCTTTGTTTGGACGGATGAGAATAATGCTTTGGAAGTTGAAATAGTAGATTACCACTAATGCAAATCAATAATTATGAATAACACCCGTCTGCCAAATATTCACCCTGGGGAAATCCTACAACTAGAATTTTTAGAGCCACTAAATATTACCCCTCATCGATTAAGCAAAGATATAGGTGTAGCTCAGACACGAATTAGTGAAATTTTATCTGGAAAACGCAGTATTACAGCAGATACAGCGTTGTGTTTATCTCGCTATTTTGGTAGTAGCGCTCAGTTTTGGTTGAATTTACAAACGCAATACGATATACGTCAAGCTCTTGAAGAAAATGCAGAAGTTTACAATCAAATACCTAAACTTCCGTTTAATGATGTAGCCTGAGTTTGTCAAGCAAAATTTTAAATCTTCTAGGGTGCGTCATTTGAGGGAGAATGGAAAATTTTATGGTTATAAAACTTGTATTTTGCTTGGATTTTTAAAATTATACACTAGAAAATATAAGTTACATTATAGCCCCCTCCTCGCTTGCAACGAGTGCGTTGGAGGTGGGATTCTTACTGATTATGCGTTGAAAATTTCCCATGCTATTTGATGCGTTTAAAAATCGTAAATCTCCTAAAATCGAATTCAGCAAAACTAAGCCAAGCTGGCGCGTAGCGTGGGGAAAAGTTGATCCAAATTATGAAGATATAGCTTGGCGAGATGAAAAAATTTCTGTAATTTTACCACGCACAACTTCGGAATTGCCGACAGAAAAATTAGCAATCAGTTCTAGAGGACGATTTGTTGCTGTTGGTGATGTTTGGTTAACTAACCGAGTGCAATTGCTGCAAAAGTTGGGAATTGAACCGGATAGCTTTCAAGGAAGTTCTCTGCAACTGGTAGCCAATCTTTGGGAACGATGGGGTAATGAAAGTCTTAGCCAACTTGTGGGGATGTTTGCGTTGGTGGTTTGGGATAGAGAGAAACAGGTGTTGAGATTGGTTCGCGATCGTATCGGTGTGCGTACTCTCTATTACACTACTACTGGTTCAGTTCGTTGGATTGCGCCTCAACTGAGAACTTTAGCACCTCATCGTTCATCCGATTTAGATTTGGTGGCATTGCGCGATTATCTTTGTTGTGCTTTTGTTCCTGGCGAAAGAACCCTTTGGGAACAGGTGCGAGAACTGCGACCTGGAACCGTTTTAGAATTTCCTGACTACAAAGTTACAGCTTATTGGCAGCTTCAAGAACAGATTATAGCAAGCGATCGACCCTTAGCATGGCATGGCGATCGCTTGCGAGAACTTCTAGAGCAAGTTGTTCAAGAATATTTACCACCAGCTAATGAACCCGTTGGCGTTTTTCTTTCTGGTGGTTTGGATTCTAGCAGTATCACTGCTTTAGTAGCAAAATTCCACAAAGCACCAGTCCACACCTTCTCGATTCATTTTGGTTCGGAATGTCCCAATGAGTTAGAATTTTCCAGTCTCGTTGCATCCCATTGTCAGACACAGCACCACATTTTAGAAATTACTTTTAAGGATATGTGGTCGCGTTTGCCGGAAACAATGGCTTATTTAGATGACCCCATTGGCGACCCATTAACTGTTCCCAACTTGTTGCTGGGACGACTGGCGAGAGAAAGCGTAGAAGTAGTTTTAAATGGTGAAGGTGGCGACCCTTGTTTTGGCGGCCCAAAAAATCAGCCGATGCTAATTAATAGTTTATATGGCTCCGTCACCAATCAAGATGCATTGCAAGCTTATTTAATTTCCTTTCAAAAGTGTGCTGTTGACTTACCGCAACTTTTAAAACCAGAAGTTTGGACAGCAGTACAAACAGCGCCTTGGGTTTTTGCAGAAGATTTATATTCCCAAGCTAGCTATCTGAATCGGTTGATGGCAATGAATATTAAATTTAAAGGCGCTGACCAAATTTTGACGAAAGTCAGTAACTTGACTCAAGCTGCTCTTTTGCAAGGTCGTTCTCCTCTGTTTGACCAACGAATAGTAGAGTTAAGCATGGAGATACCTCCAGAGTATAAGCTTTCGGGAGTGGAAGAAAAAGCAGTTTTAAAGCAAGCGATTACCTACGGTGCGTCTTTGGCGATCGCAGATATCTTACCAGACACAATTATTCATCGTCCCAAAAGTGGGATGATGGTACCAGTGCAGCTAGGATTTCGGAAATATTGGCAGCAAGAAGCCAGAGATTTATTGCTCAATCGAAATGCAGCTATCACTCCTTACTTAAACCAGATGCCAATTCGTAATTGGTTAAACTATCAAGGAGATACTTGGAGCCGATATGGAGTAAAGCTGTGGTTGCTTGCTAGTCTAGAAATTTGGTTACAAGTAAATCAAAAAGCGCAGTAGTGAAAGCAACAAAAAGATACGTCATAACTCAATAGAGTTATGCCTTCGCTATCAGTGCTGGGTAATAAGTGAAAAGAAATACTCAACACTGATGGAAATTTGAAATCTTAACTCATCCCCTGGCTTTTCATAAAAAGCTGTAGGGAAATCGAAGTCATTAGACTTATTGCAAAAGTCGGGGTTAAAGGGGAAAAAAACTCAAAATCCTTTCCCTTTAACCTTTTCCCTAAGAGTGCAAAAATATATTTTTGCAAGAGGTCTATTAGTATCAATGACAAATGACCAAAGACAAACGACTCTTGTTATATGAATATTTCCTGACTTATGTCAGCATTTTTTGTTTTAAAAACCACTGAAAAAACGCATTTTCAAGTGATTGCCGATTTTCTTTTAATTTATTTTTGATTATTTACTGAGCTAATCTCCGTTTGCGGTGTACTCTCAATATACGGTAACTACCAATACTTCTCGGTTAAGGGGAAAAAAGAAAGGGGAAAGGGGAAAGAAAAAACCTTTAATCCAAACCCAGTAACCTTTTGCCAAAGCCCGATTCCGAATTAAAAATGCACAAACTGAGAAGTATTGCGGTAACTAACACACTCAACCTTTGAGATCGATTACACCCAGAGGTGAATAGCATGAACAATTATCCTCAACAACAGGAATTTATTTTAAGTCAAATTACAAATAAATATTTTCAGCGCCGAGATTTCAGTGGATGTGACTTGAGGGGAATCGACCTGAAAGGAATTGATTTAAGTGGTATTAATTTAATTGGAGCTGATTTGCGTGATGCAAATTTGTCTGGCTGTGTTCTGACTCGTGCTAATTTAAGTGGCGCAAATTTGATCCAAGCTAGCTTACGCGAAGCTAATTTGTATGAAGCGTCTTTATGTGAAGCCAATTTGACTAATGCTGATTTAACACGAGCAAATTTGTGCGGAACATTCTTATGGCGAGTAAAATTCATAGGTAGTAATCTTTGGGGTGCTTCTTTATGTGATGTAGATTTGAGAGAAGCAGACTTAAGTGAAGCCAAATTAATTGAAGCATCGCTGATTGAAGCTAACTTAAGTTTTGCAAATCTCACACGAGCCAAGCTATGTGGAGCAAAATTACTAGAAGCTAATTTGACTGAGGCTAACTTAACTAGTGCAGACTTGACATGGGCAAATTTAACTAAAGCAAACTTGAGCAATGCAAACCTTTGGAAGACAAATTTGATTTATGCGAAGTTACGAGATACTATTATGCCTGATGGTACAATTGAGCAACCTCAGATAGTTATTTCTTAGCTAGAAGTAGCTCTGCCAAAGTGAAATAATCTTGTGATTTTGTTTCCATGCAGAGTATGGAAACGAGATGCAGCATAATTCAGAATTCAAAAGTCAGAATAAGTAAACTTGAAACCCAGTACTTCTCGGTTATAGAAGTTCTCGCTTGGATGCAGTACAGTTTTGACCTCACTTCCATTCCTCTCTCCTAAAAGGCTACCGTGTACACACATCTTGGTAATGAAGCCCAAACCCTGGATTTACCCCCCTTAGTCCCCCCTTGTCAAGGGGGGAAATATCCGGTTCTCCCCCAATGCATCGGGGGAGTTAGAGGAGGTGAGGAGGACTTGTGTGTACACCGTAGCTCCTAAAAGGAGAGAGGCTTTGAATCTTACTCCCCAACGCTAGAAGGGAAGGGGCTGTTCTTGTTAGGTCTGTATTCCATGCTATTGAGAACCGCTATAAGGGGAAGAGGAAAGGGAAAGAAAAAACCTTATAACCTTTACCCTTTTCCCAAAACCCAATTCTGAATTAAAAATGCACAAAGCGAGAAGTCTTGAAGCCTTAGTTAATACAGTTTAAGGATTCATTATAAATATTCCTCATATGATAAGTAATCCTTAAGCTGTAGTTAATACGACTTCTTTTGTGATTATGAATGCTCAAGCTGTAGTTAACACAGCTTCTTCTGTAGTTAGCAATGCTCAAGCTGTAGTTAACACAGCTTCTTCTGTAGTTAGCAATGCTCAAATTGTAATTAAAATTAGATATAGCTGTTCCCATTCTAATGCGGTACACATTATACCGAGGGGTGTAGGGCACGGCACTGCCCATTGGTGTCAATTTAAGAATGATAAAGCCCAAATTTGTTGTTCAAGCGTAGAACCTTAAAGTTCACTCGCTGACTAACAAGAAATAAACACAGGAGAAAATCATGGCTAATTCATTATTCAACCTGCTGAACCTCGCTTCTTTGAATGGCACTAATGGCTTTATAATTAACGGCATTGCAGAATATGACCAGTTAGGCTTTTCAGTCAGCAATGCGGGAGACATCAACAACGATGGCATTGACGACCTGATTATTGGCGCATCGGCTTCCAGACCCAACGGCAACAATCGTATTGGGCAAAGCTATGTGGTGTTTGGAAGGACGAATCTGGGCAGTGGCGGTAGCCTCAACCTCTCTGATTTGAATGGCACTAATGGCTTTTTGATTAAGGGCATTGCACAATCTGACCAATCAAGCTATTCAGTCAGCAATGCGGGGGACATCAACAACGATGGCATTGACGACCTGATTATTGGCGCGGGATATACCGACCCTAACGGCAACTCTTATACTGGGCAAAGCTATGTGGTGTTTGGAAGGACGAATCTGGGCAGTGGCGGCAGCCTCAATCTCTCTTCTCTGGATGGCACTAATGGCTTTTTGATTAACGGCATTGCAGTAGGTGACAACTCGGAGGGCATCTCAATCAGGAATGCAGGGGACATCAACAACGATGGCATTGACGACCTGATTATTGGCGCACCGGCTGCCAAACCCAACGGCATCCGTAATGCTGGGCAAAGCTATGTGGTGTTTGGGGAAAGGAATCTGGGCAGTGGTGGTATCTTCAACCTCGCCTTCTTAAATGGCAATAATGGCTTTATAATTAACGGCATTGCAGCAAATGACTTTTCAGGCAAGTCAGTCAGCAATGCGGGGGACATCAACAACGATGGCATTGACGACCTGATTATTGGGGCACCTTATGCCAATCCCAACGGCATCCGTAATGCTGGGCAAAGCTATGTGGTGTTTGGGGGGACAAATATTGCGACTAGCAACACTTCTCCCAACCTGACTGGAACTGCCGATGCAGATAACTTATTTGGCACACCTAGCAACAACATCATTAATGGGTTAACTGGTGACGACACCATAAAAGGCAATGGCGGTGAAGATAAATTTTTGTTTCGCCTTGGCGATGGCGATGACACTATCGCCGATTTTGGTGGCATTGGTAAAAACACAACCCCAACATCGGCGGCGATCGCCAATGTTGACACCTTACAATTTAAAGGTTCGGGTTTAACTGCCCAAAATCTGCAATTAACTCAAAATGGTAACAATTTAGAAGTGACTTTTGAAAAAGTGGCTTTTACCAAAGTCACTTTGCAAAACTTTAAACTAGAAAACCTGGATAATCTCCCAGAAAGCGGTTCACAACCTGCACTTGGCAATATCCTATTTGATGGGCAAACCAACATCGCCGACAGCTTTGATGTGTTCGATGCTAACTCCACTCAAACTTCGCTATTCAACAAGAACACGGTGACTTTCCTCAATGACCTTAACAATAACATCACAGGTTTTGACAACTCTGCTGATGTGGTTAATGGTCAGGGGGGTGACGACATCATCGACGGTAAAAATGGCAATGACATACTCAGAGGTGGTGCGGGCAATGATACCCTTGTCGGTGGTGCAGGCAATGATACCCTTGTCGGTAGTGCGGGTGCTGACCCTTTCTTCAACCTCTCTGACTTGAATGGCACGAATGGCTTTATAATTAACGGCATTGCGGCACGTGACTCTTCAGGCTATTTAGTCAGCAATGCAGGGGACATCAACAACGATGGCATTGACGACCTGATTATTGGGGCACCTAGTGTCTCCCCCTACGACAAAGATTCTGTTTGGCAAAGCTATGTAGTGTTTGGGGGGACAAATCTGGCTAGTGGCGGCACCTTCAACCTCTCTGATTTGAATGGCACTAATGGCTTTTTGATTAACGGCGTAGAAGAAGGTGTATTCTTAAACGGCTCAGTCAGCAATGCGGGGGATATCAACAACGATGGCATCGACGACCTGATTATTTGGGGACCAAGTGCCAATTCGGATGGCAAATCTTATCTTGGGCAAACCTATGTGGTGTTTGGGGGGACGAATCTGGGCAGTAACGGCAGCCTCAACCTCTCTTCTCTGGATGGTACTAATGGCTTTTTCATTAACGGCATTACAGGAGCTGACTTCTCAGGCGAGTCAGTAAGCAATGCGGGGGACATCAACAACGATGGCATTGACGACCTGATTATTGGAGCAATTGGTACCTCACCCAACGGCAAATATGAAGCTGGGCAAAGCTATGTAGTGTTTGGGGGAACGAATCTGGGCAGTGGCGGTACCCTCAACGTCTCTTCCCTAAATGGCACTAACAGCTTCGCGATTAACGGTGTTGTAGAAGATGGCCACTTAGGCTACTCAGTTAGCAATGCAGGGGACATCAACAACGATGGCATTGACGACCTGATTATTGGGTCACGAAAGTTCTACCCTGAAAGTTATAATTATGATGCTGGAACAGGTTTTAGTAACAAGAGTGATTTTCAAATCATTTCTAATGGGGAAACTAGCACAGCGAAAATTATCTACGACGCTGTGAATGGACAGTTATTTTACAACCAAAATGGCAGTGCGGCTGGTTTTGGTAGTGATGGTCTATTTGCAAATCTGATTGGTGCGCCAACTCTGAGTGCATCAAATTTTGTTGTGCAAGTTTAAATGCTATTTTCAGGTAAACATAACGTGAGTTCAACAAGCCCTTTTTTGACCTCTCCTCCCTTTTTCCGTGGGAGATGGCGGTTTGTTAAAAAAATTGACTTTGACAAAGGATTTCAGCCTTAAGCCAAGCGTATTGCTTTAAATATGGCAAAGATAGCCGCGAATATGAGATGGCTGGTGGAGTTCGCAAAAGTGAACGTATCCGTAAAAGCAGAGCAACTCGCTTGAAAACTATTGCACAAAAAGCATCTAGCCAAGGCACTCAACCCTTGTAGATGTGTAAACAATACAGTTTGGATAGCCAGGAGCAGGGGAGCAGGGGAGAAGTTGCACTAAGTCTTTCCCCTGTGCTCCTCTGCCCCTCTGCCCCTCTGCCTCTTGTGCCCAATGCCCAATGCCCAATGTCTAAAATTCGCGTTGTGAAAAGATCAAAATAGCGATCGCTAACAACATGGCACTATAAAGTAAGCCATAACCAGCATTCATAATCAGTGCAGTAGTGTCAGGTAGTGCTTGCAGACCATAAACGGCATCATTTTTCAAATCTAATCGAGATAAATCTGGTAAGAAAAGAAACAAAGCTTGAGTTAGACGTTCCATACCAGGGTTACGGCTCAGACGACCAAGTTGTACTAAATCTTGAGTAATATTTCCGATTAAATATACCGCAAAGGTTAAAACAGTCGCTAGCAGAGAAGCAGTAAAAACACCAAAGGTAATAGCCACGGCAGTAATTAATGACAACTGCAAAAATAAGAAAATTCCAGCAATTAGAATGCTTGCCGTAGGATGAGGAATATTACCAATTTGCAGAAATACCAGATAAATTACTGTCATCGTGGCAACAAGTACAGCTAGAACTGCGGATAAACCCAAGTATTTGCCGACGATAATTTCGCTGCGACTAACGGGTTTGGCAATTAATACTAAAATAGTGCGTTTTTCAATTTCTTTATTAATTAGTCCCGTACCAATAAATATCGTAATAATTAACCCGATGGCATTCATCGCTGCCATCCCAAAGTCTAAAAACATTTTATCTTCAGCCGTAGCTGCAAATTCAGGAAGGACGCGGAAGGCAGTGGCAAGTACTAGCGCATAAAAACCAATAATATATAAGATGCGATCGCGTACCACTTCCTGAAACACATTCTTTGCCAATACAAAAATTCTGTTAATAGTCATTTGTCATTTGTCATTGGTCATTTGTCATTGGTCATTGGTCATTGGTCATTTGTCATTTGTCAGAAATTATTATTCTCCCCTCTGCTTCCCCTGCTCCTCTGCCTCCCCTGCCTCCCCTGCTCCTCTGCTTCCCCTGCTCCTCTGCCTCCCCTGCCTCCCTTGCCCCTCTGCCCCACTCGTCACTGCTGCGGAGGTGGTGAACCAGAAATTAATTTACTGGCGCGATCGCATTCGATTTCTGCAACTGTAATCTTATTCTCGGAATTATTGGTTGCTGCAACTGGTTCAATGCGACAAGATTTTTTTAAGTAATAGCCCCGTGGGTTAGAACTCGGGCCTATCCAAATACTTAATAAATCTAATATATATCCAGACTTAGTATTAGCTACACGTGGTTCAACGCGCCATAGTTCCTTCTCTTCATATTTACTCAGGTTCTTTTTAATAATTTCCCTGCCCAGATTTCCTACCCGCTGTTTTGCATCTAGCAACCATTTTTCTACTTCTGACCAAGGTCTTTGGGCTATTTGCTCTACTACTATTGGTTGAAGTTTCTGGAGAATGATAACGCCGTTCTTGGGAATTTTTACTAATTCTTCTGTTCTAGGAACAAAGGTACTATGTTTAAAAGTATCTGCCTGCAAACTGGGATATTGTCGTAACCAATTATCCGTCACAAAGTGAAACTGAATCCAGCAACTTAGCAACATACTACTAGCAACTAAAATTATGATTCTTTGGCGATCTTGTGGTTTAGGAATGCGAGCTTTTGCATCGGTATCATTTCCTTCGATAAACTCTGGTATTGCCGTAATTAGTGCTGAAATTGTCGGCCAAAAAACGATTGTTCTGGGTGTAATTATATCTCGTTGATCTCCAAATGCAAAAACACTCACTAAGAATCCAGTGATTACTGCCCCGACTGGCATAAAAGTACCAGGAACCCTCAAAGGATCTTCAGTTGTATACCAAGCTGTGCCGGCAATTAAAAATAACCAACCGAAAAAGGCAATTACATCTTTGATATAACCTGTGGCACAATATGAAAGTATCCAAGAAAAAATACTCAAATAAATAAATGTCTGCCAAGAATAAGCTTTAGGTGGAATTAATATTTTTCTAATTCCCGCATAAAGCCCTTCAACAAATTTAAAAGCCCCAAAGGCATCTTTTAGTAGCGTATTCATATTCCTCCTTACACCTGATTAATCAATATTTTTTCTCTGAATTAAACAAGTAATTTCTTGCTATTTTGAACGAAATAATAAAATAATAGTTATTGCAGTATAGCTTAGAGAGTTTGCTATTAGTATAGTTGTAACTAAATTAGTATTTTGGAAATTCAGGGTGGTAAAACGACGCCGTTGCAAGCGTTGGGATGTTTTAGGTTCCTCTTCATTGGGAGCAAATGATTCATTTAATGAGAATAACAAGACCCTTAAAATGAAAAACTTCATCAAAAACGTAGTAAAAAAAATTATACAAGCAGTTAAAATAATTAAAGGCTGTGTGTTCGGTGATTTAAAATTATTAAAAAACATATAGTTAATTAATTCTGATTTTATTTGTATTGGCAACATTGGTTCTGATACAAAAAATATGAACCAACCAATTACGCTAGAAAACAGATTGATAGAAATTGCATAAAAAGTACTGGTTTTTTTGTCAAATTTTAGTCGAGAATGCAAAACATAAGCTTCGATGGGGATAGCAATCAGTACAAATAAAAAGTCAAACAGAAATCCACCAATGGGAAAAACCCTGGGAAGCATCCAATTGTCAAGCATAAATGTTTAGGGGTAAGGGTTAACTGTAGTGAGTATAACTGGGATAGTAAGGGTGATGGGGGAAATTATCCCATTGTTCTTGTCCTTTACTATGCGAGTGTGCCAGTATTCCTCTATTAGACTTCTTCCAGAAGTGGGGAAAAGGGTAAGGGGTAAGGGGTAAAGGGTAAAGGTATGGAATTATTCCTTCCCCTTTAACCTTTCCCCAACCGGAAAGCAAAAGTAACTTTTGCTTTCCGGTCTATTGATATTGTTAATAGAGCGAACTAACCCTTGTACAAAGGCGTTAGAGGGGCAGTTTCTCTACCTGAGAGTACAAGAGGTTAGGTAAGATTAAAGACTGCCATAGTTATAGCTTTTCCAGAGATGACAAGGAACGGTATTGGGATTCGGACGGCGCAAGTGCGTCAAGAACGGCTTATTGGTCAAATTCACGTTTACGATGGTCTGGGTAAAGGTAAATCTCAAGCGGCTTTGGGAGTGGTTTTGCGCTCCATTGGCTTGGGAATAAATACGCCTAGCAATTCTAATCGTGTTCTACTGCTGCGGTTTTTAAAAGGGCCAGAACGTGATTATGACGAAGATGGCGCGATCGCAGCTTTACAACGCGGGTTTCCCCATTTAATTGACCAGGTTCGCACTGGGAGAGCGGAATTTTTTGGACATGAGGAAATTACCACTTTTGACCGAGATGAAGCAATGCGAGGTTGGGATGTCGCCAAAGGTGCGATCGCTAGTGGTTTATATTCAGTTGTCGTCTTAGATGAAATTAACCCAGTTCTGGATTTGGGTTTGCTACCAGTGGATGAAGTGGTAAAGACATTAAAATCCAAACCCCAAGAGTTGGAAATCATCGCCACTGGACGCGCCGCACCGCAAAAATTGCTCGATATTGCAGATTTGCACTCAGAAATGAAACCTCATCACCACCCAACAGCCAAAGCTCTCTTCCTGGAAGGGATTGAAATTTATACTGGTGCTGGTAAAGGTAAGTCTACTAGTGCTTTGGGCAAAGCTTTGCAGGCAATTGGTAGAGGAATTAATCATCCAGGGTCTACCCGTGTATTGATTATGCAGTGGCTTAAAGGTGGTAGCGGCTATACAGAAGACGCCGCGATCGCCGCTTTGCAGCAGTCATATCCAGAAGTAGTGGATCATCAGCGTTGCGGTGGAGATGCGATCGTCTGGCGAAATTCCCGACAAGAATTAGATTATGTAGAAGCCGAACGAGGTTGGGAAATTGCAAAAGTTGCGATCGCCTCTGGATTGTATAAAACTATTATTCTCGATGAACTCAATCCCACCGTTGACTTAGAATTACTCCCCGTTGAACCCATTGTCCAAGCTTTACTCCGCAAACCCCGCGATACCGAAATTATTATCACTGGCCGTTGCCAAAATCCACCCGCATATTTCGACTTGGCTAGCGTCCACTCAGAGGTTTATTGCCACAAACACTATGCTAATCAAGGCGTAGAACTTAAACGAGGGGTAGATTTTTAAATGGGGCATGGGGCATTGGGCATTGGGCATGGGGCATTGGGCAGATAACTGAATGTTGGCAGATTAGCGGGAATTTGTACTTTCGGGTAGTAGAACATTTTGCACAAAGCGATCGCGTCCTGCTGCCTTTGCTTCATACAACGCCCGATCCGCTGCGGCAATCATTTCTTCTAAGTCAGAATCTGGCTGAGGAATTTCTGTCGTAAACCCAACACTAATAGTTACATGAGAACTAACTTGGGAATTTTGATGGGGAATTGCTAGCGCTCGGACAGCATGACAAATTTGGTCGGCAACATGAATCGCCCCCTTAGTGTCTGTGTTCGGTAAAATCACAGCAAATTCTTCCCCACCATAACGGGCAACTAAATCTCCGGGACGTTTAATAATATCTTTGATGGCTTGAGCAATTTTTTGAAGACAGCGATCGCCTACCCGATGACCATAGGTATCATTATATAATTTGAAAAAATCAACATCGCAAAGAATCAGAGAAAGCGGACGTTGCTCGCGTTTTAGACGCTGCCACTCTTGGGAAAAATACTCTTCAAACCGTCGGCGATTGGCTACTTGAGTTAATCCATCGATAGTAACTAATCGCTGCAATTCCAGATTCATGGTTTCTAGTTTTTGCTGTAACTGAGATTGCTGAATCAAGCGTTTTACCCGTTGTCGCAAAACTGGCCAGTGAATCGGTTTGGTAACAAAATCCATTGCTCCCACTGCAAATGCACGGTCAACTGACTCTTGATCTTCCAGTCCTGTAATCATTAAAACTGGAGTATGCTTGTTACAATCCAGAAGTTCCAACTGAGTGCAACACTCGAATCCATCCATATCCGGCATTATGGCATCAAGGAGTACTATATCAGGGTGCAATTGGTTAAAAAGATTTATTGCCTCTATGCCATTTTGAGCTTCCACTATTTGATAGCCTTCCCGCTCTAAGAAATGCCGCAGTATCATGCGAATAAAAGGTTCATCATCAACAATTAAAACTAAAGATTGGCTTTCTTGAGTAGTGGCTTTCATGGTGCTTCCTTCGCGAGTTCTTTTTCTAAGGCAGTTTTAACTTGTTCATATTCCTGATACAGTAGTGAAAGTAATTCTAAATTGTTTTCTAAGTTACTGCTGCGTGCTTGTACTTCTAACACCTTGCAAAGGTGTGCCAAAGCGATCGCTCCAATAGAAGCACTGCTGGACTTGAGTTTGTGTGCTGTCTGCCATATAGTCTGGATATCCTGAGTTGCGATCGCTGTGCTGATATGTTGCACTAGTCTGGCTGTCTCTGTAAGATAACACTCAATTAGTTCAGCAAATGCCACACGATCTCCTCTAAGCATAAGCTGCAAGGATTGCAGGATTTTGGCATCAATTTTGGTACTTTTTAATATTTGGTTTTGCCCTGACTGTAAGATATTTGACGAAGGTTGCAATTCTAGACCCATTACTTCCCCTTGTTGTTCGATGGAAGTGAATTCAAAATTTCTTTGGGGTGAACATTTGCTGAGTGCCTGAGCTAACTCTTGTAGTTGAATGGGTTTGCTAATGTAGTCATCCATACCAGCAGCAAGACAAAGTTGGCGATCGCCCCGCATGGCATTGGCAGTTATGGCGATGATATAAGGACGAAAACCCACCTCCCATTCTTGACAGATTTTTCGAGTTGCTTCTAACCCATCCATTTTGGGCATATGAACATCCATCAACACTACGTCAAATCGCTGTTTTTGCAGAGTTGCGATCGCTTCTAGCCCATTGCTGACGACCTCAGCGCCATAACCTATTTTCTGTAGCATCAATAGAGCAACTTTCTGATTAATAACCGTGTCCTCTGCCAGAAGAATTCGCAGTGGCAGTCGATGACCCAAATGCCGATCTACCAAGGGAAAATGAGAAATACTGCCGATCCTCGGCTGATTTCCCAAAACACGAGTCATAACATCGTAGAGTTGAGAGTGTTTGATGGGTTTACTCAAAGCAGCAGCAAACTGGACATCATTAAAATCAGAAAAAGTTTCTACTTTCGCTAAACAGGTCATAATTACCAAAGGCAGATTTTGACAACCAGATTGCTTGCGGATTTGACGAGCTAGAGTTATGCCATCCATTTCCGGCATCTGCATATCTAAAATAGCTATATCAAACTGTGTTCCCTGAGCAAGTTTAACTAAAGCTTCTTTTCCAGATTTGGCAGCATAAGTTTCCATCTTCCAAGACTCAGCTTGCAAGCTAAGAATTTGGCGATTGGTTAAATTATCATCCACAATCAATAGTCGCTTGGATGCAAGCAGGGTTGAAGTGCTTAATTCAGCTTGTTCTGATTGAGCAGCCACTTTGGTAATAATGGTGAAGTAAAATGTTGAACCTGGTGAAGAGTCAGGAAATGATAATAATTTTCTCTTATCCCATCTAGGGCTAGAATTACCACCAACAAACCCCTGGCTTTCTACCCAAAGAGTGCCGCCCATCATCTTACTGAGCCGCTTACTAATCGCCAATCCTAGCCCTGTGCCACCGTATCGTCGAGTCATGGAGACATCAGCCTGAGTGAAAGGTTGAAATAATCGCTCTATTTTCTCTGGTGCGATACCAATACCTGTATCTTTGATTGCAAATTGAATTTCGTAGAGAAGTTGCTCTTTTTCAACAGGTATTGGGGATTGGGCATAAGAGGCAGAGGGGCAGAGGGGCATAGGGGCAGAAGGGAAAGACTTACTGGTACTTCTTCTTTTCTGCTCCCCTGCTCGCCAGTCCCCAATCCCCAGCTCAACAGAGAGTAATACTTCTCCGATTTCGGTAAACTTGATCGCATTATTGAGAAGATTCATCAACACTTGGCGCAGACGAGTCAAATCACCGACGATCTCAATGGGAACTTGGGGCTGGATCAGATAAACTAGTTCGATATCCTTTTGGGCAGCTTTCGGAGCTAAAAAGGAAATAGCCTCCTCCACACAAGCTCTCAAATTAAAAGGCTGTTCTTCTAATTCCAGTTTGCCCGATTCAATTTTGGAGAAATCTAGTATATCGTTGATGATGGTGAGTAAAGTATCTCCGCTACTGTGAACTATTTCCAGAAAGTCTTGCTGTTGAGGTGTAAGGTGAGTATCCAGCAATAGGCCTGTCATGGCAATAACAGCATTCATTGGAGTCCGAATTTCATGGCTCATCATTGCCAAAAACTCACTTTTGGCCCGATTTGCAGCTTCTGCTTGACGTTTTGCCTGCTCCAAGGCAAAGTTTTTCAAGGTAAGTTCTTCACGTTGGCGTGTTTCTTGTTCCAGTAAGTGAGCTTGTGCTAGAGCAATACCTAGTTGAGCCGCCACAGCTTCTAGTAATTCGATTTCGTCTTGTGTCCATTGGCGAAAATAGCTGCACTGATGTAAACCGATCGCTCCATTGGGTTCTCCTTGATAGGAAGTGCGGATTGACAGCATAGACTTCAGCCCAATTTCTCGACAGATAGGCTGAACCATTTCCAGTAAAGGCTCAACGTAGACATTTGGAGAAGCGATCGCACTTTCTTGGGTCATCATCTGCTCGACATGGGGATTGTTAGTCATAGGAACTTCCAATTTCAATATGGAGCAGTAACCAGGGAGTGTATTATATTCTGCTACTAGGGGAATTTGCGGTGTGGGGTTACAAATGTAAGAGTGGATCAGACAGCGATCGGCAGCAAATGTTTGTCCAATTTGGGTAGCAGCTGTCTCAAAAATTTTTTTGGTATCAAGACTTTGACGAATTTCCTGAGTAATTTTTTCAAGTAGTAAGGTGCGATGTAATTGCCTTTGCAGTGCCTCTTTAGCTCGTTTGTTTTCAGTAATGTCATGATTGATGCCAACAGTGGCAACAGTTTCCCCCTGTTCATCCTGTAAAGCGACTACGGTTGTTTCGCAAATTCCCTCACTGCCATCTTTGCGAATAAAGTGTATTTCCCCTGACCAGCGTCCTTGCTGGTTGACTGTTGACAAAATTTCGGCGCTTAATGTTGCGGCTACTTCCGGCTGATGCAAAATACTGGGATGTTGAGCTAAAATCTCGGCTTTGGTATAGCCAAACATACCTTCAGCAGCAGGATTCCAGTCAATAATACTTCCGGTTAAATCTGTGATAATTACGCCATCATGCATATTTTCAAAGGTGAGAGCTTGCCGACGTAGATTGGCTTCGGCTTGCTTGCGTAAGCAAAGCTCTTTGTAGACATCGCTAATATCTCTCTGAATGCCAATGAAGTGGCTTAACTCACCATTGTCATCATGAATCGGAGAAATACTCAATTCATTCCAAAACAAAGTATCATCTTTGCGATAGTTGCGGAGAACAACTTTGCAACTTCTTCCAGCTTGAATAGATGAGCGCAATTCATTAAGTGCTGGTTGCTGGGTATCTGTGCGTTGCAAAAATCGACAGTTTTGCCCAATTACATCAGTAACACTGTAGCCTGTTATTTGCTCAAAGGCAGGGTTAACGTAAATAATGGGATTGTAGGCGATTTTGGCATCGGCAATCATAATTCCATTACTGGTAGCGGCAAGTGCCCTCTCCCTCAGCCTCAAGGTTTCTTCAACCAGCTTTAAATCAGTAATGTCAAACATAAATCCCCTCAGCCCGATTGCAGTTCCGGCTTCCTCAACGACACTAACAATGTCTCGCAGCCAAACAACTCGCCCATCAGCAGCTAACATCCGATATTCCAATTCGTGATTTTCGCACCTAGCAGCTGCTTCTTGACAAAAACGAACAGACTTTTCCTTGTCATCTGGATGCAGATGATTAACCCAAAAATTTTCCTCGTACCACTCTGCGATCGGATAATTTAGCAAGTCTACCGCTTGTGGCCCAACATAAATAAATCGCCAAGTTTTCAAGTCCAATTCCCAAGGGATGACTTTGACAGTTTCCACCAACTGTCGCAAACGATTTTCACTGGCGATCAGGGCAATTTCTACCTGTTTCTGTTCAAAAATCCTGTGAGTTAACTCCTGATTGATTGCTGTTATTTGTTGATTTCTTACTTTCATTGCCAAGGCAAAATAAATTGATAATGTTAGCGTGACAATAACTAATAACCCTGCAATCAATTCTACTTGTGTTGATAATCCCGGATTTTGGATTAAAAGTCTCTGCCAGAGTAGGAATACAGAGATTGAGAAGAAAATCCCCAGCAACAGGGCAAGTAATTCTTGTTGACGAAAAAATCTCACAGCTTTGAACCAGTTATATAGGTGCTGTTTTTCCACTTATTAACTCTCTAGAATTTTCAGGGCTTATTGCACTAACTTTTACTTTTAAGTAATCTAAAATATCAGTAGCAAGGGGGGATTTACGGAATTTATTTTTAGTTAATATATCAATATGTTTATGTATTTTACGAAAAGTTTAATCATTTCTAATTATAATTACACTTGTTTTGATACCAATTATTTTATTTATGAATACGCATAGTAAAAAATCCCACCACCTGCGGCACATCTCCTTGGTAAGGTTGGCAGGGGCCAAAACAATGTGCAGCTTCACCGAAAATTAGTATGAGAACTGCTAATTTTCAGTAGTACAGCCTGACGTTAATTGAGATGGTAGAAGGTACTAGAAACCAAAAGATCCCCAACTTCTTGAAGTAAGTCGGGGATCTAAGCCTCTTGCTGGAAAGCAAATTAAATATAGTGGTTCGCGCAAATTTTAAGTAGACTACGCCTGCGATCGCAACAAAAGGGTAATGAAAATTCAAAACCAGATTGTAGAGACGCGATTTATCGCGTCTTGATTTATCGTGTCTTGAAAGACCAATAACCCTTAAGCCAAGCATATTGGACTAAAAACAAGGGTTAATGCCATTCGCTTGTACTTTAAATTGCAGCTTCTTGGCGTTGACAATCAAAAACAACCATGTAGGAAGCATCTGGTATTTCTTGAGGAAGGTGTCGCATATAGCCATCGGCATCAGAACGGCTGCGGAAGCGAGCAACAATCTCCCGTTGCGTATTAGGAAGTTGACGAGCGATCGCCCAAGAATTGAGGCGTTCTTTATACGCAAGAGTTTGATTGTCTGATTGGGAAGTTTTGTTATCCGTATTTTCTGGCATAATTATGTTAACCGTATGAAGTTTAATGAAGGGCGTTAATTAGTTTCTAGGTAGGAATGCACCAACGCTTTTTTTAATGCTGCTGCCACCTTGTTATTCGATTATTAATAAATTGTCAACACTGAAGCCTATATTTTAGACCAATCAAGTTCAAATTTTCAGGTGGCAATGACTCTCAAAGCCTTAAGTTGCAATTGTTTCCAGGACACAACAATGTTCTAGCAGAAAGTTTGAGAATTATTAGGTTTGCATTATTTGTATGTATACACATAAGTAAAGTCCGCATCAGTGCTAAAACAAACATTAATGTCTGAAAAAATACTATTTAAAAGCTGAAGAGAAAATGAATAATATACATAGAATTAATCAGCACGTACACACTCTTAATTTTTCCATAGTGTGATTAGTAAAGCTACATTGCAGGCATTTACATTTTTTATAGTTAGTTGAGAATAATTAAATTTTCAGAGTTTATTGAAATATTCAAAAATGAATTTTCCTTCAGCTTTTGACTAGAGTTTTAGGGACAAAGCATAGTGCAATTGTTGAAATTGACAATTCTTGACTAATTGTCACAAAATAGTTAAAATCTTTTCGACGAAATTATGGTTATCGATAATGAAAACACCATTTTTAACATCAATAATTCAAAAAATAGCAGAGGAAATAGAAGCAGTAGTTTTAATAGACCCAGAATGCACTTTTATGGGATTGATTACATTTAAAAACGGCAATAAAACCTTTTTTCGTAATACCAGGTTTAGTATTAATTCTTTTGGCTCAGTGGCAATTGCTAAAGACAAAGCAGTTTCAAACTTTTTTTTGAATAAATTTGGCTATAAGGTTACTGAAGGAAAAACGTTTTTTAGTGACGAATTATGCGAAGAGATAGCTAATTCTAGAAATATAGATGCAGGATTTTATTATGCTCAGGAGTTGGGATTTCCTGTAATTGTCAAGCCGATCAATCTTAGCCAAGGAATGTTTGTTACCAAGGTTTACAATAAACAAGAATATTACCAAGTAGCTAAAAAAATCTTGCAAAAAATCTCAGGATTTATTGTTGAGCGATTCTATAGTGGCAATGATTATAGAATCGTAGTACTTGATGATGAAGTAATTTCGGCATATCAAAGAATTCCTTTATCGATCGTCGGAGATGGTCAATCTACTGTTTTGCAACTTATGCAACAGAAGCAGGAAACTTTTATCAAAAATGGTAGACAAGAAATTATAGATTTTGAAGATTACAGAATCCAAAAAAACTTGCGAAGACAGAAGCTAAATTTTAGTAATGTTATACCTAAGAATAATATAGTTTATCTTTTAGATAATGCAAATTTATCAACTGGAGGTGAGGCAATAGATTTCACTGATAATATCCATCCTGATTTTAAAAAATTAGCAGTAAATATTACAAAAGATATGGAGTTGAGATTATCAGGTGTGGATATTCTTGCTAGTGATATAACCTCACCAATGGAAGATTATACAATTATTGAAGTAAATGGCGCTCCTAGCTTAACTCACTATGCGTCATTTGGTGAAGTTCAGACAAAAAGAGTCGAAAATTTATATCTCCAAGTTCTCAAAATACTTGAGAACGAGAATAACAGAGTAAATAATTGATTTTGACTGGAGGCAAAGCAGAGGTTGCTCCCCTCCTGAATTATTTTTCAATTCTAACGATTTCTTCACCACTCCTTATTTAGCAGGGATTCAAATTCAGCTTGTAAGGCGGTTATATCCGCCAACCTTGTGACTAGTAAATTATCCTTACCAGCATCATTTAAACGCACTTTCCAATAACGAATACTGTCTGAGTTATTCAACCAAAACTGAATCACGGTATCTACCACTTGATCCAAATTCCAATCCCACTTTGCTGGAACTGATTCTACCGATTCTAAAAATGTATCTAGCGTACACGTATGCATTCCCAAGTATTCCACACCTTGGTGGGGTGGTTTTTGCTCGTTTTGCTGTTGCTGATTAAAAAACTGCAAAAGTGGAGATATTCCTACAATATCAAAAGTGTATTTCATGCCACTACTCCCAATTTTATATTACTGACAGGAAATATTTAGTTTTTTCTATTTCTAAAATAATATCTGGAAAGGAACTAAAGCATCTACAAAAAGTGTAGTTTTGGTCTATATCATAGGCGTTAAACTTCAACTATAAATTAGCACTTACAAGCATTGAGTGCTAATATTTATTTGAGAGTTTGATTGATTACTAAAAAGTTTCAGGCATTAATTAAAGGATGCATATATTTTTAATAATTATTTAATTAGTTATGTTACGACTTGTAAAGCCTCGATCCTCCCTAACTCACCTTTTGAGGGCTGGTGATTACCAATAAAGCGGCTGTGTAATGAAATCAGTAAGCCAACACATAACGTGGATGCGATCGCGTCTGTCAAGCAAACCGCCTTTCTGGAGCGATCGCACCCAAAATGCAGATAGGATCGAGTCAAAGAAATATAAACCCAAATTAAATTGGCAGTCAGTTCTAAAAGTGTCACTTACTAGACTGGCCTTTTGATTGAAGCAGTGATACTATCTAATTGTGTGAGGAGCAAGTTAAAAATAAAAAGCGCCTGGGGTGGAAACACGGCAACACTCCCAGGCGCTTTTTAATTGGTACACAGAAAAAAGTCTTTGCAGATTTCCCCAAACCGGATTGCTATACATCGGATGTAGCAATAGCCCAATCAAAATCTAAAATTCCTTAAGCCGCACCAAATTCAGATTGTAAGGCTTCATCGTTATTATCAGCGATCGTTGCCACAATGGTAATTAGCCGAGACACTTCGCCAGGAGATAACTCTGCTAAGGTGCGTGTCGATATTACAACCACTCGGTTTTCAATAATACCGAAACGCGCTTCAAAAGTACTAGAGCAGTTCAACTCCAAAAGATACCGCATCAACTTAGGTTCATCTTTGGCAGGTAAATTTAGCACCGCAGACCAAACCGTTATTGTGTCTTCATCGGTTGTGCCGTTGAGTTGGACAAATACTTCCACGCTTCCATACTTAAACTTCCAGAGATAACCACCCTCTGGAGTGTGGCTAACCATCGCACTATCATCTTGTTCCAAAGAGTCGATGACATTTTCAATTACCTCAAGATGGTTAATGCTCGTCGTCTCGCCGATTAAAGCATTAACGGATTCGTTATTACTAGTTAGGGTTTCTGGGTAGCTGGTCATACAGATTTTTTCTCAACATACTCGCTCTACACATACTTTATAACTTGTAGAGGTAGTTGTAAGGGCAATCCATGAATTGCCCCTACTGATTGCATGGTTCTTCCCGCTACCATCTGGTACTATTTTGCAAAAATGAGAATAGACTTCCTGGCATTTGTCGGGGCAAAGGGGAAAGGGAAAAGAAACTCAAAATCCTTTCCCTTTAACCTTTTTCTTTTTCCCTAAGAGTGCAAAAATATATTTTTGCAAGAGACTTCATGAGTGGAACTCACAAGGAACAATAAAAATATCTCTTCCCACAGTCCCCAGTCCCTATTTTTAAGGCAGGTCTAATGACGATCGCGCTTAACCTACATCATCATGGGCAAAGCGGTTAAAGAGGAAGTCTAGGGCATAGTTACGCAGTTGGTAATATTGGGGATCTTCCATGATGCGGCTGCGATCGCGCGGACGAGAAAAAGGAATTTCCATAACTTCACCAATTTTCGCGTGGGGGCCATTGGTCATCATTACCAATTTGTCTGCTAAAAATAGTGCCTCGTCGATGTCGTGGGTAATCATCAGCACTGTACAACGGTTATCGCCCCAAATTTTGAGCAATTCTTCTTGTAATTCTTCTTTGGTAATCGCATCCAGCGCCCCAAAAGGTTCATCTAAAATTAAGACTTTTGGACGAATTGCCAAAGCACGGGCGATAGAAACTCTTTGTCTCATCCCGCCGGACATTTGCATTGGTTTCTTTTCCATTGCATCAGCCAGTCCCACCATTGCCAAATGATCGCGGACGATCGCTCTTTTTTCAGCTTGTGGTTTATTGGGATAAACGGCGTTAACAGCTAAGTAGATGTTTTCAAAAGCAGTCCGCCACGGTAGCAAGGCGTAGTTTTGGAAGACAACCATCCTGTCTGGGCCTGGTTTGGTAATGGGTTCTCCTTCGAGTAACACTTGCCCGGAGGTGGGAAAGTTAAAACCGGATACCATATTTAACAGCGTCGATTTGCCACAGCCAGAGTGGCCGATGACGCAAATAAACTCCCCCTGTTCGACGTTGAGGTTAACGCCGTCGAGTACAGTGAAGGGGCCTTTCTTTGTCGGATAAACTTTGGTAACGTCTTTAATTTCTAGGAAAGGTCTGCGACTGGTGCTTGTAGTGGCGAATGGTTTTTCTAGTGTGTTTGTAGCTGTTGAGTTGCGGTTTTGCATGGTATTTGGTATTTGGAGATTAAAAAGCTTAATGTAGGCGATGTGCAAATGAATATTCTGACCTCTCTCTAAATCTCTCTCTTCAAAGGAGAGAGACTTTGAATTTTTCCCCTTCCCTTGTAGGGAAGGGGGTAAGGGGTTAGGTCTTTTGCTGGTTTTTTCAGATGATGTAAAAAGTCAGATCGTTAACGGAGATAAAAGGTGGATTCATCCGGTTCAAATACTCGTTAACGGAGTAAAAAGGTGGATTCATCCAGTTCAAATACTCGTTAACGGAGTAAAAAGGTGGATTCATCCAGTTCAAAT